>NZ_JABXWB010000005.1:1067500-1385000 GCF_013375555.1 Sphingobium sp. EM0848 | reverse complement strand
GTGTTTTCGATGCCACGGACGACGCATCGGTCGCGGCGCTGATCGATGCGGCCATGACGGCCCATGGCGGCATCGACGCGGTGCACGCCAATTTCGCCGACCTGCGCATCATCTTCGAGGATAGCGATGCAATCAGCGTGACCGACGCGGTGCTGGAGCGGACGCTGGACGTCAATCTCAAGGGCATGATGCGGATCACCCGCCATGCCTTGCCGCGCCTGCAACAGCGCGGCGGCGGCGCGATGATCTACACCTCCTCGACGGCGGCAATTGCAGGAGAGGATACGCGGCCCTGCTATGCCATGGCGAAGAGCGGACTGAATGCGCTGGTGCGCCATGTCGCTTCACGCTGGGGTCGGGAAGGCATCCGCGCCAATGCGATCATGCCGGGGCTGGTGGTCACGCCGGAAAAGCGAGAGACGATGCCGGCGGATTTCCAGGCGCAGATATTGGCGGCGGGACGATCGCCGCGTCTGGGCGAACCCGAAGACATTGCCGCCATGGTCGCCCTGCTCGCATCACGGGACGGGGAGTGGATCAACGGCCAGTGCATCGCCGTGGACGGCGGTGCCACTTTGAGCTGAGCTGAAAATCATCGTGCTCCTGCGTAGACAGGAGCACGAGAATTACGCCCCGGCCGCCGCCTTGCGACCGGCGCGGCGACCAAAGAAGGTGCAATCCGCCAGGCTCATGCCCGAACTATAGCCATGGCCCCAGGCAGGCAGGCCCGATGTGCTGCGCCCTGCCGCGAACAGGCCGGGGATCGCCGCACCCGCGCGGTCCAGCACCTCGCCATCGGTCGAAGTCCGCAGGCCGCCCAAGGTGAAGAAGCTAAAATAGCTGTTCTGGAAGTTCATTTCCAACGCGATGAACGGCCCTTGGTCAAGCGGCGTCAGGATCGGCGCGCGCTTGCCGAACAGCGGATCGCGCCCCTCATGCGCATGGGCGTTGTAGAAGGCCATGGTCGCACTCAACGTACCGGGCGTCATTTCCAGTTCCGCCTCGACCTCTTCCCAGGTCTCGCCGGTACCCGCGATGTTCATGCCCGCCAGCTCCAGCGGCTGCGAGAAATGGGCGTTGTCGAGCAGGAGGAACACGCGATCCCCCAACTGGTCGACGGCGGCACGGCTCACCCGGCCATGATAGCAATCCTCGTTGATGAAGCGCTGCCCCGCCTGATTGACCAGCACGCCATAGGCCTGCGGTTCCGGCATGGTCCAGGGACAGGTGGTGAAGAACTGATCCATATGGATGGCGTCGCCACCCGCGCCGATGCCCAGTTCAATGCCCGATCCGTCGTCCTGATCCCCGATGGGGCTGCTAAGACGCAGCGTTTCGGGGCAATAGCGCCGCCGCATCGCCTCGTTCATGACAAAACCGCCAGTGCACAGGATGACGCCACGGCGCGCCCGCACGAAGCGGTTCACATTGTCAATCCGCACCACCAGCCCGACGATACGCTCGCCTTCCTTCACCAGCGCCACCGCTCGCGCATCAGTGACGACCTCCACGCCCAATGCGCGTGCCCGCTTTTCCAGCAGATCGACCAACGGACGACCGCCACCCCAGCCAGCATGCTGGATCACATGGCCGCGCGGCGCCGGACGGGCGCTGTCGCAAAAGGGCGCGGCGGCTTCGCTACCCGACCAGATCAGGGTGGAATCATCGACCGGCTCGATATGCTTGCCGGGCAGGTAATTGCCGCGATAGGGGACGCCCTGCGCCTTCAGCCAGTCATAATGGTTGAGCGACTCCCGCGCATAAAGATCGCATTTCGCCTCATCGGCGCATGGGCCACCCGCCATTTTGAGATAGGCGGCAAGATCCTCAACATTATCCTCGAACCCGGCGGCGCGCTGGGCATCCGTGCCGCCGCCGATATAGATTTCGCCGCCCGACAGAGCGGAGGCGCCGCCGCTGCCCGAACCGCGCTCAAACAGCATGACCCGCGCGCCCGCATCCGCCGCCTCGATCGCCGCGCAGGCGCCCGACGCGCCAAAGCCGACCACCGCGACTTCCGTGTCGAAATCCCAGGCGGCAACGTCCTGCGCGGGGTAGGGCCGATGGAGCGAAATCTCAGTCACGGGCGATCCTCTTCCTGTGCGGGCCAGAGAGCGCCCGTCTTTCCTTGGGTGATAAAGCAATGGGACATCATTGCCAATAATGCGCCCCATCGCCTAATCAAGTTTTCGCAATGATTGGTTTATAGCGGAAATCATACCATCATTGCGTATATTTTAGTCAAACCAGGCCCCGCCGTTGACCGTCACGATGCTGCCCGTGGCAAAGCTTCCGTCATCACCCGCCAGAAAGGCGACCGCACCCGCAATTTCATCGGGATGGGCCAGCCGCTTCATCAGGCTGTCGGCGGCAATCGCTTCCTTCACCTCAACGGGCAGCGGCGCATAGATCGGCGTTTCGGTCGCGCCAGGATTGACCGCATTGACGCGGATGCCCCGGTCCGCCAGCTCGCGTGCCATGGCGCGAGTCATGCCCAGCACCGCTGCCTTCGCCGCGCAATAGGGAATCGGGCCATCGCCCTTCACCCCCGCAGTGGAACCGATATTGACGATGGCGCCGCCCGTTCCCTGCTCCGCCATCAGCCGCACGGCGGCGCGGCTGCATTTGAACGTGCCGTCCAGCGTCACCGCCAGCACGCCGCTCCAGCCCGCATCCTCGCAATATATAGTCTGGTCGACATGGACGGCAGGGTTCGTCGCCCGCTCCGCCTGCGCCGCATAATAACGGTCCATGCCATCGCCCGGTGCGCTGCCGCGCCCTGCATTGTTGACCAGCACGTCGACGCCGCCCAGCGCTTCCTTCACTTGCGCGAAGGCGCGGTCGACCGATTCCGTGTCCGCCACATTGCAGGCGATGCCAACATGCGGTGCGGGCAACACCGCACCCGCCGCCGCCGCATCCAGATCGAGCAGGGCGACCACTGCGCCCTCCTCCGCCAGCCGCCGCGCGATCGACGCACCGATTCCCTGCGCTGCGCCCGTGACGACAGCGCGCTTACCCTTCAGTCTCTGCATGATCCTCAATCCTCGACTTCGGGGCGCCAAGCGACGCCGTTGATATGCCCGCCGCCATCGACGAAGAAGCTGTTACCCGTGGTGTAGCCACCGCCCTCGCTGGCCAGGAACACCGCGACCGGCCCGACATCGCGCGTCGCGTCGCCGAAGCGGCCCACCGGCACCTGTTGCAGGATCGCCTGCGCCATTTCCGGGTTGGCGGCGAAATAATCCTTCGCCTGCGGACTGGTCGCCGAGGGGCAGATGATGTTGCAGGTGATGCCATGCGGTCCCCATTCGACCGCCGCCGTGCGGGTGAGCGCCCGCACCGCTTCCTTGCTGGCATTATAGGCAACGGTGAACATATGCGCGTTCACCCCGTTCAGCGATCCCAGGTTGATGATCCGGCCATAGCCCTGCGCTTTCATCACCGGAAAGGCCGCGCGCATGGCGCGGAACGCGGACCAGTAATTGAGGTCGAACGCGCCCGCCATGTCCGCGTCCGTATGGTTCTCGAAACGCTTGGGAAAGCTGCCTCCGGCATTGTTGACCAGGATATCGAGCCGGCCGCCGAGCTGTTCGACGGCGGTGGCGACCATGCGATCCACCGCAGCCGCGTCGGTCACGTCCACGGGCTGGGCGAACGCCTTCACGTCATGGTTGGCGCGCAGCCATTCTGCTTCACGCTCCGCCTCCTCGCCCCGCCGTTGCGCGACGACGATATCCGCCCCTGCTCCGGCAAGAGCACGGGCAATCCCCTGCCCCACGCCCTGTCCGCCACCCGTCACGAGCGCCGTGCGCCCCGCCAGTATCTTTTCCATCATCTTCTCCAATGTTGCCGGGCGCTTCAGGCGTTCAGGGCCGGATAGTCCGTATAGCCCCGGTGGTCGTCGCCCTGTCCGGTATAGAAGGTCTCGCGATTGGCATGGGCCAGCGGCGCGCCAGCACGGAAGCGTTCAACGAGATCGGGATTGGCGATATAGGCATAGCCAAAGGAGACCGCCTCCGCCTTGCCCTCCGCCAGCACCGCCCGCGCCTTGTCCAGCGTCAGGCCGCAATTCTCGATCACCGATCCGCGCCAGTTCGCGCGCACCAGATCCAGCGCATCGAAGCCCTTATTGGGAATGTGGATCAGGTGCACATAGCCAAGGCCAAGGCCATCCACCGCCTGCAACAGCGTGCGGTAGGTTTCCGCCGGATCGGCATCAGCCATGCCGTTGAAGCCGACGCCGGGACAGATGCGGAAGCCCACGCGCCCCGCCCCGATGGCGGCGGCCAGCGCCTCCAGTATCTCGACCACGAAGCGGACACGGTTTTCCGCTGATCCGCCATAGCGGTCGGTCCGCTGATTGCTGTTGGAGGAGAGGAATTGCATCGGCAGATAGCCACTGGCGCAATGCAGCTCCACACCGTCCAGACCTGCGGCCATCGCGTTGCGCGCGGCCGCGACATATTCCGCGACCACGCCGGCAATCTCATCACCTTCCAGCGCGCGGGGTATTTCAGTCGGCTGCGGCACCCCGTCCGGGCCGGGAATGGGATCGGGACAGGCTATGGCAGAGGGTGCTACCGTGTCCGCGTCCGGCGCCTTGTTGGCGCGGACACTGGCGCGGCCGACATGCATGAGTTGCATGACGATCCGCCCGCCTTCGCCATGCACGGCGTCGGCCACCTGGCGCCAGCCCTCGACCTGCGCCTCATTGTGAATGCCAGGCGTGCGCCAATAGCCCTTGCCTGCGGGCGAAGGCTGCGTCCCCTCGGTCACGATCAGACCTGCGCTGGCGCGCTGGCGGTAATATTCCACCATCGCCGCCGTCGGCTCATCCTGCGGCCCTGCCCGGTCGCGGGTCATCGGTGCCATGACGATGCGGTTGGCAAGCACGATGTCGCCCAGCGTCACGGGGGAGAAAATATCGGTCACCGCCTTCAACTCCGCACGCGGGACTTGGGCAGCGGAGCGCCACGCCGCATCGTCTCGATGAATTTCTCCAGTGGCGCGGCCGGTTCGACCGGCCCGTCATGGGGCTGACCCAGCCGTTCCCAATAGGTCTTCCAACTCGGGAACAGATCATGGAAGCTGCCATGATAGGGCGGGACGCCCGGCCAGCGCATCTTGCGGTCACCGACCGGCGGCTTGTTGAGGTCGGTCGCATACCAATAGAGCGGCAGGCGGCGGCGGAAATACCAGCGACCCTCGATCCGTTCATACTGATCGAAATACATCATCTGCATGATGACCCATTCGGGGCCGCATTCGTGCTCGTTCTTCGAATAGACGACGCCCTGCGCATGATCAGGATCGTCGAAATCGATGATATGCCCGCCAATATGGTGCGACGTGCCGTCGAACTGCATCGAATGGGTTTCGTCGAACCAGTCGCGCAGCGCCTTGCGCCCGCTCTTGCCGCCGCCGACACGCACATCTTCGGGAAACAGGTTCACCCAGGCATCGGAATCGCGCATGTCCAGCGCCAGTGAATATTTGGCGGGCAACTGGCGGATCGCATCCAGCGATTCCAGCCGATCGATACGCGCCAACAGGCTTTCGGTCTCGCTCATGCTCTCCCTCAACTCCTTTGAATTTGCGTAGTGATTTTCACCATTGTAAGCGCAAATTAAAATGTTAAAATAGGTCAAAAGCAATGACAAAGGAGCTCAACAGACATTTTTCCCGCCCAGCGCCGGGCCGCGCCTCGGCCACGGTGGCGCGCGACCTGCTGCGCCTGGTGGGTGCCTATGGCGGCAACCAGCCCGCTTTGCTGCGTGATGCGGGGTTGACCCATCTCTCCGCCAGCCTGCTTTCCCCCACCGCTCCTGCCCCTGCTTTGTCCCATGACGAGTTCGCCCGGCTCTATGCCCGTTGCACCTGGGCACTCGACGAATGCGCCGCCCGGCAGGAGGGGCGCGAGCCCCTGACCAAGCTCGGCATCGACATGCTGTGCCATTGCGTCATCACCAGCCGCACACTGCGCGAGGCGATTGAGCGGACAGACCAGTTTTCCCTGCTCATCGGCCCGCGCGCCGGGCGGCTGCGCCTCCATGAGGAAGGCGGCATGGCGCGGCTGGACATGGAAACGGCGCGCACGGTGCACAACGCCTGCGCCTATCTGTCCGACCTGACGGGCCTTTCAACCTATCATCGGCTGTTCGGCTGGCTGATCGGGGAGGATATCCGGCTGACGGGCGCGGCGATGCGCTATCCGCCTTTGCTGGATGAACGGACGATCTTCTACCTGATGCCGCATCCGCTGACCCATGGCGCGGCGGAAAACAGCCTGCGCTTTGCCGCCGACTATCTGGACCGGCCCGTCATCCGCACGCCGCCGGAGCTGAAGCCGCTGATCCGCAGCTTTCCCTTCGATCTGGCCGTGCCGCTGTCGAAGGACGCGCCCCTGTCGGAACGCATCCTGCACCTCTTCGCGGCCATGTTGACCAGCGGCGAAGCGCCTGCGACGGCAGCGTGGCTGGCCCGGTCCTTCAGCATCAGCGAAGCGACGCTGAAACGCCGGCTGGCGGCGGAGGGAACCGCGCTGATCGCGCTTCGCGCCCAGGCCCGGCAGGATATTGCGGAAAGGCTGCTGTCCGATCCCCGACTGTCGATCACGGAGATAGCGCGACGCACCCATTTCAGCGATGCCACCGCGTTTCGGCGGGCCTTCCACCAATGGACCGGTCAGTCGCCCGCAGCCTGGCGGGCAGGGTTGGGGTGAGGGGATTCCCTCAATCCAGCATCAAATGCATGCGCGCGCTGGCGATCGGCTTGTCCCTGTCACGCTGCCAGCAAAGCGCGCTGGCGTTCACGATACGCTTGCCGATCCGAACGATCCGTGCCTGCGCAAAGCTGTCCGCCATTTCACCGCCGCGCAGAAAGTCGAAGGAAATATTCACCGGCCGCGGCCGCCGGTCGATCCCGCCCAGTTCCAGCGACACCGCCTCCAGACAGGCCAGTTCCAACAGGCTGGCGATCACGCCACCATAGAGAAAGCCAGTCCGACCCTCCAGATCGGACGACACCGGCATCATCAAGGTGCCGGTATCAAGGGTCCGAATCCCCAGCATCTGTGCATAAGGTGTGTCCGCGATCATGCGTCATCCATAAAAAAGAAACTGATCGCGGCGGAGGCCACGCGGTCCTCCGGCGCTCCGTCATGCACCTCGCAATTCAGGAAAGCGACCTGCCGCGTCAGATGATGACAGGTGGCGCGGGCATGGAGAGTCTGCCCCACCCGCGCCCCGCGCAGATAATCAACCCGCATGTCCAGCGTCGCCATCGGCCGCCATTGCCGCGTCCGCGCGATCACCGCCGCACCCGCCGCCGCATCGATCAGCGAGAGGATCGGCCCTGACGATACCAGCCCCTTGTCGGCATCCATCAGGAAGCGTGGATCATAGGGGCAGGCCATTTCCACCCAGTCAGGCCCGTCGGCGACCGAATACAGCCCCAGCATGGCATGATGGCCACGCGGCGGCAGGTTCTTCAGCCGCTCGAACAGATCTTCCTCTTGCGTCATCCTTTCGGGACGTAACGCGGTTCGCGCGGCAGGCCAAGCCCGCGTTCCGCGATCAGGTTGCGCTGAATCTGATTGGTGCCGCCATAGATGGTGTCAGCGCGGGAGAAGAGGAACAGATTGGGCAGCATATCCCATTCATATTCCGCATGGTCCGTGACTTCGCCCGCCTGCCCCAGCACGTCCATCGCCAGTTCACCCAGATTGCGGCGCCAGCTGGCCCACTGGATCTTGTAGGTCAGCGCGGCGCCATCGATCTTCTTGTGATCGGTCTGCGACAGCATCCGCAGCGCGCCATAGCGCATCAGCCGCAGGCCAATCTCCGCCTTCGCAAGACGCTGGCGGATCAGCGGGTCATTGGCCGCGCCATTGGCCTTGGCCGCCACGATGATCTCGTCCAGTTCGTTGCGAAAACCCATTTGCTGGCCCAACGTCGACACGCCGCGTTCGAAGGCGAGCAGGCCCATGGCGATGCCCCAGCCCTGCCCGACCGCACCGATCAGGCTGTCCGCCGGACAGCGCGCATCGGTGAAGAAAGTCTCGTTGAACTCAGCATCGCCATTGATCTGGCGGATGCCGCGCACCTCAATGCCCGGCTGATCCAGCGGCATCATCAGGAAGGTCAGGCCCTTGGGTCCCTGCGACCCTTCCTCCGTGCGGGTGACAACAAAGATCCAGTCGGAGATATGGGCAAGGCTGGTCCAGATCTTCTGGCCGTTCACCACCCATTCGCCGCCCTCCAGCCGCCCGCGCGTGCGGACGCTGGCCAGGTCCGACCCCGCATTGGGTTCGGAAAAGCCCTGGCAGAAGATCGTCGTGCCACCTGCGATGCCGGGCAGGAACTGGCGCTTCTGTTCCTCCGTACCGAAGGCCAGGATGGTCGGCCCGGCCAATTCGACGCCGATATGGTTGATACGACCCGGCACCCCGGCGCGGGCATATTCCTCCGCGAAGATCACCTGCTGCGCCAGCGTCGCGTCGCGCCCGCCCCATTGCGACGGCCAGCCGATGCAGGACCAGCGATGGGCGGCGAGCTGCTGCTCCCATTCCTTGCGGCGCTCGGGGCTGCCGGTCAGCTTGGCGATGCCCTTGATATCCTTGAACTCGCCCGCCATCTGGCCATTCAGCCAGTCGGCGCATTCCTGCCGGAACAGTTCGTCTTCCTGCGAAAAACCCAGTTTCATGCTGCTTCCCCCAGGATCATCGTGGCAATGCGTTCGCGGTGCCAGTTGCCGCTGCCCAACATGGTCTGGAGCGAGCGGGCGCGTTTGAAGAAGAGATGCGCGTCATGTTCCCAGGTGAAACCGATGCCGCCATGCAGCTGGATCATGTCACCCGCGCACCGGAAATATGTATCGGCGGCGAAGCTCTTGGCGGCGTGGATCGCGAGATCAGCCTCATCGGACCGCTCGTCCACCGCGCAGGCCGCCCAATAGACCGCCGAACGCGCCTGCTCGATCTCGATCATCATGTCGGCCAGCCGGTGCTTATAGGCCTGGAACGAACCGATCGGACGGCCGAACTGGACGCGTTCCTGCGAATAGGCGACGGTGCGGTCGAGACAGGCCTGCGCGCCGCCCAAAGCCTCCGCCGCCACCGCAATGAAGGCGGCGCGATGCACTGCGACCAGCGCGGCGGCGGGATTGGCAAGCGCCTCACCCTGCGCGCTGTCCAGCGCCACGCGGGCAAGCGGGCGGGTCTGGTCCATGCTGGTCTGCGCTGTGACGGTCACGCCCGGATCATCGGCCCGGACCACCCACATGCCCCGATTATCGGTGACGACGAACAGCGATGCACTGGCGCCATGAGTCACATATTGCGCCCCGCCGGTCAGCCGATCGCCCTCGACCTTCAGCGCGCTGTCATAAAAATAGCCGCCAATCGCCTCGCCAGAGATCAACTCGGGCAGCAGCGCCGCACTCTGATCCTGCGTGCCCCCAGCCGCAATCGCCTGCGCCGCCTGCACCAGACTGCCCAGCATCGGCAGCGCGGCGACCTGCGCGCCGGCAGCCTCCGCGATGATCGCCAGTTCGACCATGCCCAGCCCCGATCCGCCCGTCTCTTCGGGCAGGCCGATGCCGCTCAACCCTAGTTCGCGGCAAAAGGCGGTCCACAATTCCTGATCGATGCCATCCATGGCCATGGCACGACGCACGCGCTCACTCGTCGCATTGTCGCGGAAGAAGGCCTGCGCCGTCTCCGCAATCATCTGCTGCTCTTCGGTAAAGGCGAATTCCATTTGCCTGGTAATCCTCTTCCTTGGCCCATTGCGCGGATTTACGCCCGCTATCGGTTCCGCAATGGCGGGTACGAAAGCGCAACTCGCCACCATTTGCGGATATAATTATCTAAAAATCCATAAATTGCAAGATCGAAACCGGGGCATTTTCGATATTTGCGGATATTTTTCTATTCTGTTTTACGAAAAAGTCGAATCGTCGCCTTAATCAGCCGATATCATCACCGTCTGGCTGGGGCTTTTCCGTGATGCGCACGATCCGCGAATTATATTTGACCGCGCCCACCGCAATCGAGGTTTCAATATGGTGTACCCCCGGCATCGCCAGGATCTGGTCTGCGGCCACATGATGAAACTTGCCCAGATCGGTGAACAGGCAGGTCACCATGATGTTGAACTGACCAGCCACGATCATCACCGCCCGCGCCATGGGCATGGCCGCGATCTGCCGCGCAATGTCGCGGATATTCTCTATATCGGCCTGGATGCCGATGAAGGCGATACGAACATCCCTGTCCAGGTCGAGGCTGGTGATCGCAGTGAAGGCGAGCAGCCCGTCCTGCTGCAACCGCTTGATACGGCCACGAATCGTGCCTTCATTGACGCCCAGATCCGCAGCGATCTTGCGGTTGGACACGCGGGCGTCGCGCGCCAGCATGTCGATCAGCTGACGGTCGAGATCATCGATGGACGCCTTGCTCATGCACCACCTCCCGAAACGAGTGGCCCCGATTCGAACTGATATTTGATGACGTCCAGCACGATGGAGGGCCGCATCGTCCGTACCCCCCGGATCTTGGACAATTTGTCGATCATCAGATTGGGCAGGTCGCCATATTCCCGCAGCGCCAGCAGCAGGTCGATATTATGCCGCCCGGTGACGAGGAAAACAGCGAAGACTTCGGGCAGCGTCGCCAGTTCATCGGCAACGTCCGACGCGGCGCGACCGTCGACCTCGATCGCCATCTGGATCAACACGTCCAGCCCATGGGCCGCAAAGTCCGACACGGCGACCACGTTCAACTTGTCGGACTGCTCCATCCGGCGGATGCGACCCGACACCGTGGCGGCTGTCAGGTCGAGCGATTCTGCGATCTGCTGGTTGGTGGACCGTCCGTTGCGGCGCAGGTGGCCGATGATCTTGCGGTCGATCTCGTCGATGGAAAAGCCTTCATTCATGCGGGTTCCATGGCACAATGTCCGGCCGATGGAAACGGGGCCTGTGCCAATGCCTGCCGGTCCCGCTCCAGCCGGGCGCCGGCCAGCCAGCCAAGCGCCGAAGCCAGGAAACCGAAGGGAATGATCAGGCTGAGCGCAATGGCGAGCGAATGCCCGTCATTGCCGAGCCAGCCGCTGATCGCGCCAGTCGCCCAGGGCGCGACGAAATAGCCCAGCAAAGTTGTCGCCGCCAGGAACAAGGCGGTGGACGAGGCGCGGATCGACGCGGGCAGCATATACTGCAGGGTGGCGAGGAGCCCCACCGGCCAACCGCCCCCCAGCAGCCCCGCCGGCACTGCCAGCCAGCGCGCCAGCGTGAAGCTGTCCGCCCAGGTCGCAGCCAGAATCGCCGCCGTCGCCGCGCCAATAGCCAGCGCAGACAGGCGCGAGGGCCATATCATGCTGCGTGCCGACAGCCGGTCGGCCAGCGCACCGAACAACAGGGTGCCGATCAACCCCGACAGACCGAAATTGAGCGCGAAAGCGGACTTGGCGGTCACCGGGTCCAGCCCATAACGCCGCGCGAACAGTTCCGGCCCCCAATAGGAAAAGGCAACGCCCGACAGCGCGGCCAGCCCAAAAGTCAACGCCATCAGCAGGAAGGCAGGTCGCCGCAGCAGCAGCGCCACCAGCCGGCCGAAGGGCATGACCCCATCCTCCGCCAGTTTCGTGCGCACCGGCTCTCGAATCAGCCACAGCGCCAGCACCCCCAGCGCCACGCCCGCCACGCCCATGCCGATAAAGGCCAGCCGCCAGCCATGCACCGCCGCGATCGCGGGACCGCCGCCCTGCCCGGCAATTTGGCCGAAATAAGTGGCCAACCCCAGCAGCGCGAAGGCGAAGCCGCGCTTTTCAGGCCGGAAATAATCGGACAGCAACGAATAGGCCGGGGCGACGAAGGCCGCCTCCCCCACGCCGACGCCGACCCGTGCCAGCGCCAGGCTGATCGGGCCAGTAGCAAGCCCGGTCGCAACCGTCGCGCCGCTCCACAACACGCAGCCCGCCGCGATGATGCGGATTCGGCTTCCCCGGTCAGCCATCCGCGCAAAGGGCACCCCCAGCACGACGTACAACACGACGAAAGCCGGCCCCATCAGCAGGCCCATCATCCCGTCGCCCAACCCAAACTCCGCCTTGATCGGCCCGATCAGTCCCGTGATCAGATAACGGTCGGCGAAGTTGAAGATGTAGATCGCCAGCAGCATCGCCAGCACGACCCACGGATTGGAGGGGGGCACGGAAGCTGTCCGGCTGTTCATGGCATCAATCCCGCAACAGCGATCCGCCGTTCACATGCCAGAGCTGGCCATTGACCCACACCCCGTCATCGGAGGCGAGGAAGGCGATGGCCCCGGCAATATCGTCCGGCTGGCCCAACCGCCGGTGCGGAATGGCGGCCAGCATGGAGTCGACATAATCCTGGGTCAAATGCTGGGCGACGGCTTCGGTCATCACCACGCCGGGGCAGATGCCGTTGGCGCGGATGCCCTGCTTGCCGAATTTGCGCGCGACATGGCGGACCAGCGCATGCAGCGCGTTCTTCGTCATGGGATAGGCGACCTGCAACGGATTGCCGGAAATCGCCGCGCCGGAGGAGGTGTAGATCATCGCCCCGCCGCCCCGCTCGATCAACACGGGCAGCGCCGCCTGCGTGGCCAGGAAATGGCTCTTCGCGTTGATGGCGAAGCTGCGGTCCAGCACTTCCTCGCTGCAATTGAGGATATCGATATCCCCCTCTGTCCCGCCCGCCAGATTGGAATGGTAGAAGTCGAGGCCGCCAAATTCATCCAACGCCGCCTGTACGATGGCCGCCTGCGACGCCGCGCTGGTGCCGTCCAACGCCACGCCAATCGCCTTGCCGCCCTGCTCGCGGATCGCTGCGGCGGTATCCATCGCCCATTCCGCCATGATGTCGCCGATCACGACCTGCGCGCCTTCGTCCGCCAGACGCCGCGCCGTCGCCGCGCCGATGCCGCGCCCACCGCCCGCGACGATGCCGGTCTTACCCTTCAATCCACGCATAATGTCTATCCTTGTCTATCAGAGCGCCGGACGCCGGTCCCACCAGGGCGCCGCCTTTTCGAGCTGCCCGGCAAGCCGGAACAGCGTTGCTTCGTCACCATAACGGCCCATGAACATGACCCCGATCGGCAGGCCGCCAGACGACATGCCCAGCGGCATCGACATGGCAGGCTGGCCGGTCATGTTGGCGATCTGGGTGAAGGGGGAGAAGGTTGCCGCCCGCTGGCCCCAGGTCGCGAAATCCGTATCGGGCGACAGGTTGATCTTCCCCAGTTCCAGCGGCGGCGCCGCCAATGTGGGAGAAAGGATCAGGTCATAATTGCTCATGAACTGCGCCATGGTCAGCGCCGCGGTCTGAAGCGTGGCATTGGCGCGGGCATAGTCCATGCCCGTGGTCTTCTGCCCATAGGCGATGAAGCCGAGCGTAATCGGCTCCAGCACATCCGGGCCGATCGCCACGCCGGTCGCCTTCGCCCGGTCGAGCATGTCGGCCGCGACCGAGGAACCGATCAGCACGAAACTGGCCGCGCCCATCGCCGCGATGTCGAGTTTCGGCGCAGCCTCCTCGACATGATGGCCCAGGCTCTCGCACAGCCGCGCGGCCTTTTCCGCCGCCGCCAGACATTCGGGGTCGACCGGCGATCCGGCAGGCGCATCCTTCATGAAGGCGATGCGCAGCCGTCCGGGTGCCCTTTCAAGCTGGGACAGGAAGCTGCCCTCGGGCGTCGGCGCGCCATAGCGGCTGCCCGGCTCCACCCCATGGGTCGCGTCCAGTATCGCGGCGGAATCCCGCACCGACCGGGTCACGGCATGGTGGACCGACAGCCCGCCCCAGCCCTCCGTGCGCGGCGGACCCATCGGCACGCGGCCCCGGCTGGGTTTCAAACCGAACAGGCCGCAGCAGGAAGCTGGAATGCGGATCGAACCGCCGCCGTCCGTGGCATGGGCTGCGGGCAACACGCCTGCCGCGACCGCCGCCGCCGCGCCGCCGGAGGAGCCGCCCGCAATATGGGCCGGGTTCCACGGATTGCGCGTTGCGCCGGTCAGCTTGTTCTCGGTCGTGCCGGTCAGCCCCATTTCCGGCACGGTGGTCTTGCCGAAGATGACGAAACCCGCCCGCTCGATCCGACGGACCAGTTCGGAGGTCACTTCGGGCTTGTAGCCCTTATAAAAGCGGCTGCCATTATCGGTCGGCAGGCCGGCGATATAGGTGTTGAGATCCTTCAGCAGCCAGGGAACACCGCTGAACGGCCCTTCCGGCAGGCCCCGCTTGATGGCGGCGCGGCCATAGTCATAATGTTCCTGCGCCATGAAGTTGAAGCGCGGGTTCATCGTCTCCACCCGCGCGATCGAGGCGTCGAGCAATTCGGTGGGCGAAACCTTCTTGCGGCGGACCAGATCGGCCAGCCCCAGCGAATCCTGCGTGTCGAGCGGGCTGGAGGATGTCGCCGCTTTCGCCGCGCCTGTCATTCCCAGCAGCGCCGCCGCGCCGACCCCCGCCATGCTTTCCCGGCGTGTCATGTCCATTCAAATCCTCTCCCGCGTGCGCCGCCTGTTTCATTATCGTCCTGCGCAGGCACTCGTCTCGCTCGAGCGCCTGCGCAGCGGATCGGTCACTTCATCCAGTTACGAAGCAGCCTGATCCACATAGTAGCGCGAATAATATTTGCGGAACTGCGGGATCGGGCCGTCACCATCGCAGATGATCGGGTTCGGCTCGAACTTCTGCCGGTCCCAGACGACCTTGTCCTGATCGAACTGCTTGCAGATGTCGCGGATGATCGCCTTGGCGACGCCCGCGCGCTCGCCCTCGGCCTGCGCCTTGGGCTGGGTAAAGCAGAAGCGGACATGAACATGGTCCAGCTCGACCGGCGCAAGGCAGGCGACCAGCAGCGTTTCGGAAATGCCGGTGAAGCGCGTCCAGCTCTGGCCCGGGCCCATGGTGTCATAGCTGATCAGGCCGTCCACCTCGCCCCAGGGCGTGCCCATCTTCGCCTTGACGTCGGCGCCGCGGCCCCATTCGCCCCAGCGCAGCTCGCCCAGCGGCACATTGGCGGTTCCATGGATGTAGCGGAAATGCGCCACGTCCACGCCATTTTCGGCCATGTTCTGGATCGAACCCCAGACATTCCATTCATGGATCTCATAGTCGGTCCATTCGGGATCGGTCGCTTCGGGCAACACGGCCACCTCGAACAGCGGCGCGACATCCTCCGGATGATACCAAGCCCAGATCCAGCGATTGGCTTCGGTGATGTGCCAGTTGCGCGTGCATTTGCGCTTCACCTGAGGCGGGACGACGCGGGCATAGGGAATTTCCTTCACCGCCGCCTCGTCACCATCATAGCGCCAGGCGTGGAAGGGGCATTCCAGCAGATTGCCATGCACCTTGCCGCCATGGCCCATATGCGCACCCAGATGCTTGCAATAGGCGTCGAGCATCCGGACCTTGCCGTCCTCTCCGCGCCAGATCGCCAAATCCTTGGAGAAATAGCGCAGCGGCTGGACCTCGCCCACCTGCAGTTCGGACGAGAGCAGGATCGGATACCAGCCAAAGGGAATACCGATATTCAGGTTGCGTTCCTCGATCGAGGCGCGGCCCTTCACTTCGGCCAGGCGCCAGTCGGCCAGGTCCTGGCCCTTCAGCTTTTCGAGGATCTGCCAGACCGCCACCGGGGGGGTGCGGGCGTCTGTTGCGTCATGCGTGTTCGACATGGGAAAGCTCCGCTATCTTATTTCAGGTCAAAGACCTTGAGGGCGTTTTCGCGCAGGAATTTCGGCCAGACCTCATCCTTGAACGGCACATTCTGCATATCGCTGAAGATGCGGTCGAGGCTGAGCCCCATGGGGAAATAGCCAGCATAGATGATCTTGTCGGCGCCACGTGTATTGGCGTAGTCGATGATCGCCTTGGGATAGTGCTTGGGCGCGAAGGCGCTGGTCGAATAATAGAGGTTCGGCCATTTCAGCATCAGCTTGACGGCCAACGCCTCCCACGGCTCGGCGCCGTGGCGCATGACGATCTTGAGGTCCGGGAAGTACCAGCAGACTTCGTCCAGATGCTCGACCTTCTGCGTCTCCATCGGGATGCGGGGACCGGGAATGCCGACATTGAGCAGCACCGGCAGGCCCAGTTCCGCCGCGCAGGTGTAGAGTGGGAACATATATTTATGGTTGATCGCGACCTGCGGCAGCGTACCCGCCGGAAACACACTGATCGCCGACAGACCGACTTCGGCATGGATGCGCTTGATCCGGCGCACTTCCTCCATACCCCCATTCGGGTTGCAGGGCAGGTCGAAGAAGAAACGGTCGCCGTACATTTCCTTGGCGCGGTAAGATGTTGCATTGTCGTTCCAGCCGACTAGCGCCTTGTCGATATTGTGCTGGTCCATCTGCTCGACGGTCCAGGACACGAAATCGTCGACCTTGCCGGTCTGCGGAATGTCCTTGAACATATATTGCGCGGGCATCGCGAACTGCTGAAGCGTCTGCTGGTCCTTGATCAGCGGGCGGAAGGGCGCGAACCATTCGGAACGGTCCTCCGCCTCCGGAATGCCCAGCATGCAGTCGATGATCTTGATATCCTTGGGCATGGCCATGGGAAAACTCTCCTTTCCGGTTATATTCTGGCCAGTTCCGGCCACAGCGCGCGGAGCGCGATCTTGTCGATCTTGTCGAGATGGTTGCGCGGCAGCGGGTCGGGTATCACAACCACGCGCCCGGGCGCCTTGTAACGGGCCAGTCGTTCGACCACCCAGTCCGTCACCGCGCGCTCATCGACGTCGCGGCCGACGACGATGGCGACCAGTTGCTCGCCCAGCCGCTCGTCGGGAATGCCGAAGGTCGCGCATTCGACGATCTGCGGCATTTCGCCAAGCACCCGCTCAACCTCCGCGCAATAGATGTTCTCGCCGCCTGAAATGACCATGTCCTTCATCCGGTCGACGATGAACAGATAGCCGTCCTCGTCCAGCCGCCCGACATCGCCGGTGCGCAGCCAACCGTCTTCGGTGAAGGCCTTGGCGTTCTCCTCCGGCCGGTTCCAATATTGGCTCATCACCATGGCACCCCGGACCTGGATCTCGCCGCTCTCCCCGGTCTGCGTGGCCTGGCCATCTGCCCCGGCAATGCGAAGGTCGATCAGCGGCAGCACCCGGCCGGCAGCGGCGGGGTTGTTCAGGAAATCGGCACCTACAGCCTGCGCGATGGCGCCTGAAGTCTCGGTCATGCCATAGCCGACGCCGATCATCGCATGGGGGCAGAGCGCCCGCACCTCATCCAGCAGGTTGAGCGGCAGCGCCTGCCCGCCCGATCCGATATTGCGCAGCGACGACAGGTCCATTTCTCCCTGCTGTGCGTGGCGGATCATGTCCCACAACATGGTCGGGACGGACGTCAGCATCGTGATCTTCTCCCGCGCGATGATCCGCACCGCCTCCGCTGCATCCCAGCGGCGCATGATGACGATCTTCGCACCCGACAGCAGCGGCGCCAGAAAAGCGGAGCCAAGCCCCGAAATATGGAACAGCGGATAGACCAGCAGCGTCGCCTGCGGCGGCACCTGCGCCATGATGCTTTCGACCGACACGCCATAGTTGCGCGCCATATTGTGCAGCACCATCATGCCCGTCAGCTGCGTGCCGAGCAGCCCGGTGATCAGGCTGCGATGCGACAGCACCGCGCCCTTGACCCGCCCCGTGGTGCCGGAGGTAAAGAGGATCGCGCAGGGATCGTCGGCGTTCGCTCCGCCAATTTCGGGCAGCTCCCCGGCCTCGCCCAGATCGTCCGGCTGCAATGCATCTAGCACCGGCACCGGGCACCCGCTTTCCCGGATCAGCGCGGCGCGCTCAGCATCGGCCAGCACCAGCGCCGGCTCCGCATCCTCGATCATCGCCGCCAGTTCGGCGGGCGCGCCCCGGCTGTTGAGCAACACCGCAACGCCGCCCAGCCGGATTACCGCCAAGAAGGCGATCATCCATTCGGCGCGGTTGCGCATGCAAATCGCTACCCGGTCGCCGCGCCTAATCCCCAGTCGCGATGCCATCCGGTCGCGCCAGTCGAACGTCTGCGCATAGCTCAGCCGCCGCTCCTGGCCGAAATCGTCCTGTTCAACGAGGAAAGTCGCGTCGCCATGGCGACGCGCACTTTCGATCAATAGCGCCAGATCATCGGGCGCGCGGGAAAAATAGCGAATGCCGCCTCGCTCCCCGATCTCGAACGGGGTGCCGGCCGCCGTTACCTCGGCAAAAACGGGATCGACGCTAGCCATGGGGGGCCTTTCTATAAACTGACATTCATCCTCACCCGATTCGCCGCATTGGCCGAATTTTCCATGATCATATTCAGCAATATGCGTATTTCAAACGAATTTATTTTACGCATATCATTTTCATCGGAAATCCGCAGAAACGCGGCATTTCCTATAGCAGTCTTTCCCATATACGTGGAAAAATCCACCCCTAATTTCGACATATTCGGATTTTGAAGGTTTACATTTTCCGCATATCGATGACAATCCCCCACAACAGGCTCTGCCCTGGCGGGCGGACAGATTCGCAACAGGAGAGAAAATGTTTCCGAATTTCGAGGGTCAGGTCGCCATCATCACCGGCGGCAGCGACGGGATCGGCCTTGCCACGGCAAAATTGCTGGCTGCCGGGGGCGCGCAGGTCGTGATCTGCGGGCGGCGGCTTGAGATGCTGGAACAGGCAGAAGCGCAGATCAAGGCGGAAGGCGGCAAGGTCGAAACGGTCCAGCTCGACGTGGCCGACGATGCCGCGCTGACCGCGATGATCGAACGGGTAGCGGCGGATTACGGCCGGCTGGACATGCTGGTGAACAACGCCATGTCGACCCATTATGCCCCGATCAGCCGTCTGACGCTGGAACATTGGCGCAAGGATTTCACCGTCAACGCCGACGCCGTGTTTGTCAGCACCAAGGCGGCGATGGCCGTCATGGCCCGCGTCGGCAAGGGGTCGATCGTCAATATCGCGTCGACCTGCGGCATTCGCGCCGCACCCAATATGGCCAGCTACTCCGCATCCAAGGCTGCGTTGATCCACTTCACCGCCGTTGCCGCGATGGAGGGCGCCCGTTCCGGCATCCGCGTCAACGCCATCATTCCAGGTCAGGTGCAGACGGCGGGAACCGCCGATTTCGCCACCCGCGTGCCCGATATCGCCGCCCGCACGACCGACGCCATCCCGATGGGACGCGGCGGCACGCCGGACGAACTGGCCCATGCCATCGCGTTCATGCTGTCGGATTCGGCGAGCTACATTACCGGCACCGCGCTGCCCGTCGACGGAGGCAAGGCGGCGCAACTCTACATGCCAGGCTGACGGCCAAGGGTATAAAGTCGTAATTTTCAATACCATTAATACCGCAAATCGGCCATTATTTAGATATAATAGCTAATTTGCGTAATTTTAATTGACAATATATCCGCATACATTCACTGCGCTGCGTAACAAGCACGCTTTTTTGGGAGATGGAGGGGTGTCCGTGACACGCATCGCATTATTCAGCCTCATGCTGGGCGCCAGCAGCATCGCACATGTCAGCGCCGCACTGGCGCAGGAAGCCGACGGCGCCGCATCGGGCCAGCTGGGCGAAATCGTCGTGACCGCGCAGAAGCGCGAACAGAAGCTTCAGGACGTCCCCATCGCCATCAGCGCCATCGGATCTGAAAAGATCGAGCAGCTGGGCGTCAAGGATTCGCGCGATCTCAGCGGCCTGGCCCCCAACGTCACCATCGTTCAGGGCACGACCAGCAACAGCGCCGCCGTCTTCTCCATGCGCGGCATTTCCAACGGCGGCAGCGAAAGCTTCGGCGTGGACTCGGCCAACGGCCTCTATGTCGACGGCATCTACATCGCCCGCGCTGGTGCCATGGGCCTGGACGTGATGGACGTGCAGCGGGTCGAAGTGCTGCGCGGGCCGCAGGGCACGCTGTTCGGCCGCAACACGACCGGCGGCGCGATCGCCTTCATCTCGCGCGATCCTTCCTCCACCTTCCGTTTGAAGGGCGAGGCGGGCTATGGCAATTTCAACGCCTGGAACGGCAAGATCATGCTCGATCCGGGTGAGATCGCCGGCATTTCGACCAGCCTGTCCTACAGCCACAGCCAGCGCGACGGCCTGGTCGACAATCTCATGCAGCCCAAGGACAGCCGTGATCCGGGCGCGCGCAAGTCGGACTCCGTCCGCTTCGCGGCCAAGGCCAATCTGGGCGGTACCGGCTCCATCCGCTACATTTTCGATTGGAGCAAGGTGCGCGGCACGCCGATGCCGTTCATCCTCACCGATGTCGCCGATGGCACAACTCGTCCGCCGATGGTGGTCAACGGCCAGTCCATCATGGTGACGCAGCAGGCACCCGTGCAACAATATCTGGCGGGCGTGACCTTCGCCGACGCGCGCTGCGCCGCGCTCGCCACGCCCGAACGCGTCTATCGCAAGACGGTGTGCAACGACATTCTGAGCAGCGCCACCGACAAGAGCTGGGGCCATAACCTCCAGATCCAGAATGATTTCGGCGCTTTCAAGGTGAAGTCCACCACCGGCCTGCGCTACTGGCACAGCGACTCCGTGACAGATCTGGACGGCATCGGCGCCTTCACCGGCCCGCTGTTCACCAGCGCATCGCTGCTGAACGGCATGCCGGCCACGCTGCTGCAGAATATCTACCCGGCCGGGACCGCGGCGGCGCTCGCCGCGGCAAAGGTGCCGACCACCTCGCAGAATCTGTATGACGTCAGCAACAGCCGCCGACACAAGCAGTTCAGCCAGGAAATCGAAATTTCCGGCGACACCAGCACGCTGGACTGGGTCGTGGGCGGCTTCTATTTCTGGGAGAAGGGTTCGGAGAACGGCCGTCAGAACAGCGGCTTTATACTCGACACCAACAACATCCTGCTCGCGAACTTCGGCGGGCTCGGTCCTTCGTTGGCCGCCGCCAATCCGGCGCGCTACCGCATGGTGCAGACGCTCGCGCGGCTCAACTACACCGCCACTGCCGAAAGCACGGCGGTTTACGGCCAAGCCACCTTCTATCCGGGCGGGCGCAACAGCGGCATCCGCCTGACCGCCGGCGGCCGCTACACCTGGGACGACAAGACGATGTTCCGCCTGCAAAATGGCGCCGTCGCCCCGACTGTTCCGGAAACCGGCACGGCCAAGTTCCACAAGTTCACCTGGAACCTAATGGCGGGCTACGACATCACGCGCGACATCAACTTCTATGCGCGTGCAGCGACCGGCTATCGTTCGGGCGGCTTCAACTCGCAGGATGCCGCGATCACCGGCACCAACAAGCTCCCCTATTTCAAGCCTGAAAATGTGACGTCCTATGAAGTGGGCCTGAAGACCGAGCTGTTCGACCGTCACCTGCGCCTCAACATCGCCGGCTATCACAACATCTACAAGGACCTGGCGGTGAACGTGCCGCTCACCAATGCGCCGGTCGGCACCTTCGCCACCCGCATCGGCAATGCCGGCAAGGTCGTCTATAACGGCGTCGAGGCGGAAGCGCAGGCGATCCTGACGGAGAATTTCTCGGTCGACGGCAGCATCGGCTATGTCGATATCAAATATAAGGAGTTCCTGGCCGGTCAGTCGACCATTTCGGGCGCCGCGCCGGTCAATATCGCGTCGATCGTGACGCCGGGCTATACCTCGCCGCTGACCGCCAATGCCGCGATCAATGCGCAGTTCCCGCTCAACTGGGGTTCGGCGAAGATCGTCGGACGGCTGGGCTATACCCATGAGGACGGCAAGTACAGCTTCACCACCAGCAGCACCTCGCCGTTCAATGAGGAGCTGAAGGGCGACAACCGCGACATCCTCGACCTTCAGGTCGGGATCGACGGCATCCCGCTGGGTAGCGGCACTGGCGGCGTGAAGCTCTGGGCGAAGAATCTGACCAACGCCAAGGATTTTGTCCGCGGCGTGGACTTTGGCCAATTGGGCTTTGCGGGCGGCTATTATGCCGAGCCGCGGACCTACGGCATCACCTTCAACGCGCAATTCTGAAGTCCACGGAATTTGCTGCGACGGAACCCCGTCTCGCTTATGCGAGGCGGGGTTTTTCCTTATTGGCGGGCATCGGCTGCATCTTGCCCCGCCGCATTCACTGGCGCATAGGGGACCGATCCGCCCGCATCCTGCCCCGGGGAAAGTTGAAACGCGCATGACGGACGGCATCAGGGCCATTCTCGACCGGCTGCGCACCCCCGCCGACAATGTCGTGGCGCGGGCGCGCCGGATGGTGGAGGCCCATGTGCCGGAGGAACGCCGCGGCCCCGGATGGGACCGGCACTGGCGGGAACTGGAGGCTTATCTGGAGCTGCCCGGCCAATGGTCGGGTGGGGACAAGGACGATCATGACGGCTGACAAGCTTATCGACCTGATCCTGGCGCGCCTGGTGCGCGACCACGGTCGGAGCAAGCATCACTGGCGCAGGGTGGTCGGACCGATCCGGCTCTATGCGCGCGAAACCCATCCGCACTGCAACTGGGCCGCCACGCCGAGCGGGACCTTTCAGGAAAATGCGGCGGTCGAGACGCTGCTGGATGACTGGCGGATGCGCTATCCGCTGCTCGACAACAGCCCCGCCTGAACAAGACAGCTAAAAGCCGCAGACTTCTGCGGCTTTCGTAAGCCTGCGTTCGCCTTCGCTCATCGCCAAAACGCATAGTGCAGGTTCTTCGACATAGCCGCGGCGACCTCAGGTTTGACCGGGTTGATTAAGCCGCAATAGTCGGCAGTATCGCAAGCAGACCCACGCCCCATGCCGCCGCCTTCCGATCCGGGCTACCGGCACTTACCACCCACTCATTCGGCGGCCAGTCGCCGGCCGTGCGACATCTCAACGCCAATGATACTGGTGTTCCGCTTCGGCATTGGCATTTGCTTGGGAGAAATCGTTCGAAAACGGTTGACGTGTCACGAGGCGTGCATGTATAAATATTAGATCATTCTGTTTATTGCGATTGCATGACTTGAGCAACCACACCGGTATTTGACGAGGCTTACTGGAGCAAATGGGCAACGGCGCGAACGAATGACCACCCCTCCTGGCACTCGAGGCGACGAGTGCAGTGAGAGGATGAGGCACGGAACAGAGCGGATGTACACGCTGTATCAAGCGGAAACGGAATTGAGAAAGGCTGGAGAACAATGATCAAGATCGAGAGGGTGGCTCACGTCGTCATCAGCGTTCGTGACATGCAGAAATCACGCGATTTCTATACCCGCATCCTTGGATTGCAGGTGATGGGCGAAATTCAGGGCGTCATATTCCTGTCGGCGGGCGGACGCGACCATCATGAACTGGGGCTGGCGGAAATCGGTTCTCAGGCTGACAAGGCCAAGATCAACGAGATCGGAATGTTGCATTTCGCGTTTCGTCTCCGCAATGAGGATGATCTGCAAGAGGCCTATGACACCTTCCTGCGCGAGGGCGTCGAAATTGCCTATACCGTCAATCATGGCGTGACGAAGAGCGTCTATTTCTACGATCCTGACGGCCATGAACTGGAAGTCTATGCCGACAATTCGCCAGAAGAGGTTGCGAGCTTCGCAAATCCCTATGGTGGCATGGAAAAGCTGCCCTTCGCTCTTGATAAGCCGAGTCTGATGGATTCTATCATCAAGGCTCAGCAAACCCTCGCAGCGGGGAGCGTCAACTGATCCGGTCGCCGATGCAGGGCTTCAGCCCTGCATCGGCCCCGAGGCCGACTGAAAAGGCCGAAAAGATAATCAGATCGGCTCGATCCTGACGCCAAAGCCCGTCATGACAGGCATTGCATCGATGGGGTCCGTGCCGCTGAGGCTGATCGGCATGTTGACGTTCACCCCGGCTCCATCGCCCCAGCCGTGGGCGATCGATACGACGCCGGTACGAAGGGTCGCATCTGCCACGGCCCTTGCTTCAATGACATCGTGGGACGAAATGATTCTGACAGGGAACCCGGTTCAATGTCGCGAGATTTCAGATCGACTATGCCCCCACAGGAGATTGTCGGAGGTGCAGGCCCGACAGCAGCGCCAAACTGTGCGCGATTTCCCAATAGCTGAGCTACGCCTTGAGCTTGCGGGATCTGGAGGAAATGCTCGCCGAGCATCGACAAGAGCGGCGCCACGGTCGACTTCCTGTTCTCGTCCACCCGCAATCCTGGCGATGCGAAACGCTTCTGCTGGCGGGCCTATGCGCGGCATGGTCTTCCCGATCAGGTCACCATCGATGGAAACCCGACCAATGTGGAAGCTGCCAGCCGCTGTCGGGCCAAGGTTCAGATGCGAACTCGATCGCAGGCAATGCCACTCAAGGTCCGACAGAGCCAGTACATGAAAACTGCATCAAACTTGTCCACATGAGCCGCAAGGGACAGATGGAAGGCCATGACGCCCGAAATCCGTCGCTCGCCGATTAGTTCAGTCGCCTCGCGACATAATTTACCACTTCAAAAAACACTCCGCGCCTGCCCCGGATATTTACGACAGAACGGATGTAACCATCTGGCCACCGAACTTCATTCCGTTGGATGCATGGGCTGTGCCGTCAACAGGATCCCAAACTTCATATGCTGTGGCGGTTTCCTGAAACTCCGATTAGAAAGATCGAGGCGGCTTCAGCGGACAGCGCAGCTCGTTCGTCTTCCTCTGGCGGCGTCGGAAAGGCGATGAATCGAGAGCCGTAGGTCGCCAGGATATGGAAGGCACTGATGGCCAAGTCGTCGGGTTCGGCAGCCTCATATTTGCAAAGCACCGCTCGCAGATCACGAGTAGTCAGTTGCAGACGACTTTCATAATAAATCTGGCCAAGACCAGGAAATGTCCGGCTTTCCTCGATCAACGCCCGGATGATGGCAATGTTCTCCGGCGCCAGGTGCCTGTCCAGAATATTTCGGCACAAACGGACCAGCGTCTGATTTAGCGTTTCTCCAGACCTCAGCGAAAATGGCTCCATGTCAGCCAACTGCTGCACACGTCGCTTTACGAGTTGTTCGAAGGCGCCTGCCTTGCTACCGAATTGCCTGTAGATACTTGATTTACTGGCGTGAATTGCCCCCGCTACCTGCGCGAAGTTGGCGTGATAATATCCCTTCTCAAGAAATTCGGTCAGCAGAGCATCCGACATAATGGACTGCTTTTCCGGAGACATGCGGATTTCAACCGGCGTGCGTGCTTCAAGGGGTGCAGCACAGGTCGTGAGTGCACTCTCCTCGGTCGGATCGACAGGCAGGTTACCTGCCTGATAACCGTTGAGGAATAGATCGACCATTCTTGCCCCATGCACGGTTTGCACGGACTCTGTTGGGGCAGGATAGCTGAGAAGATAGCGCAGGCCTTCAATGCACAGGCTGCCGAATCGATTGGCGGCAGCGGCAGCGCTGGTAACCCGAATCTTGTCGTCAGCGATCAACTTTTCAAAATAGCCGCCGAACTGAACCCAGGCAGTCAGGCGCCTGTTGTGAATGTCGTTCGCCACATCGGGGAAATCGCGAATAGCGGCTATGCTTGCACGAAATATGTCACGGCTACGGTCGCTGGCGAACTGGTCAAGCAAATGGCGCGCGAGGAAACCGAGCACCGACCGCATCTCATCCTGTTGTGGGTGGACGGTGCTAAGATCGACATCATTGTCAGCTAATATCCGGCTTGCAACAGCAACAAACAGATCCGCCTTGCTTTTCCAATCCCGATAGATTTCGCGTTTGCTGACATGGGCGCCCTTGGCGATGGATTCTACGCTGCTCCGCTCAAATCCATCAGCGAGAAAGTGGCGTTCAGCGGCATCGAGGATCCGGGTCTGTCTGTCGATTTCTGTTGTCATGAATGAAGTGACTGCCTTCCTCCGGAGCGGTGCGAATAGCGCCTCGGTAAAACCATGTCCATCCGAAGGGACGTGATGCGGCGCAGTCAAACGGATATTGTTGACAGGTCCCGTACCGATCGGTACCAATCCGACATAGCTACACATGTGGCGCTCGATCCACGAGAATGAAACGCCGGGAGGACCCATTGAACGCCACGCGAAAGTTGCTTGCCTCTGCGAGTCTGGTCTTGGCGTTGTTGGCGCCCGGCGTGCGAGCGCAGGTACTTGAACAGGTCAAGAGCGCCGACAGCCGAATCGCCGTGGCCGGCACCAAGGAGAAATGGATCGGTGAGCCAGTCGCTCCCAAGGGCGCACCCAATGTCGTCGTCATCCTGCTCGACGATGTCGGCTTTGCTGCCGCCAGCACCTTTGGCGGCGTGGTCCCCACCCCGGCCATGGACAAGCTGGCGGGCGAAGGGCTGCGCTACAATAATTTCCATGTGACCGCGCTGTGCTCGCCGACGCGCGCTGCCCTGCTGACCGGGCGCAACGATCATCGCGTGGGATTCGGCACGGTGAGCGAATCCGCCAGCCCCCATCCCGGCTATGACGGCGTGCTACGAGACGATGCGGCAACCTTCGCCAAGGTACTGCAAGACAATGGATACAGCACGGCCGCCTTCGGCAAATGGCACAATACGCCCTATTTCGAGATCAACCCCACCGGACCGTTCAAGCGGTGGCCGACGGGACGGGGTTTTGATTATTTCTACGGCTTCATGGCCGGGGCGATGGACCATTTCAATCCGGCGCTTTACCGCAATACTGTCCCGGTCGCGCAGCCCCGGTCCGTTGCCGAAGGTTATAATCTGACCGCCGACCTCGCCGATGATGCAATTGCCTGGATCGGCACGCATAATGCGCTGGCGACAGACAAGCCCTATATGCTCTATTTCGCGACCGGCGCCACGCACGAGCCGCATCAGCCGCCGCGCGACTGGATCGAGAAATATCGCGGTCGCTTCGACAAAGGTTGGGACGTGCTGCGAGCGGAGAGTTTTGCGCGGCAGAAGAAACTCGGCTTCATTCCCGCCAATGCCAAGCTGACGCCGCGCCCTGCGGAACTGCCGGCCTGGGACAATCTCTCGCCCGATCAGAAGAGGGTCTATGCGCGCCAGATGGAAGTGTTCGCAGCGTTCCTGGCCTATACCGATGCCCAGATCGATCGCCTGGTCAGCGCTGTGCGCGCCGCGCCGGGCGGCGACAACACCATCATCCTCTATGTCGTGAGCGACAATGGTGCGAGCGCGGAGGGCGGGCCGGAAGGGCGCGACATCGCCGGGCTGAACAGTTTCGCCGCCTCTGACACGGAACGGGCGCGCCGGGTCGATGAGCTGGGCATGCCGAACCACGCCGCGCAATATTCGGCGGGATGGGCATGGGCGACCTCTTCGCCGTTCAAATGGACCAAGCAGGTCGGTTCACATCTGGGCGGCACGACCAGCCCGCTGATCGTATCCTGGCCGGCGGGCATCAGGGAGCACGGCGGGCTGCGCACCCAGTTCACCCATGTCAACGACATCGCCTCGACCCTCTATGATGTGATCGGCATCAAGGTGCCGGAAACGGTCGATGGCGTCCTGCAGTTGCCGATGGATGGGGTGAGCTTTGCCTATAGTTTCACCCAGCCCAAGGCGCCCTCACGGCACAATATCCAGATATTTGAGCAGATGGGCAATCGCGCCATCTACAAGGATGGCTGGTGGGCCGGAGCGATGCATTCGGTGCCATGGAATTACCAGCGCAGCGAAGATTTCTCCAAGGACCGTTGGGAACTCTATAATCTCAATGTAGACTATAGCCAGAACAATGATCTCGCCGCCAAAGAGCCTGTGCGACTGCGTGAGATGCAGGCGCTGTTCGACCGTGAAGCGCGCGCCAACAATGTCTTTCCGTTGAACAACTCGTTCGGCAAGAATGGTTTTGGGGGCGAGCAGCCACGATTGCTGGATGGCCGCAAAAGCTTCACATTCCAGCCAGGTTTTCAGCGCATGCCGGCATCGCAAGCGCCCGATTTCAGCCGCTCGCATCGGATCGCGGCGGACATCGTCGTGGGCGATCAGCCGCCTGAAGGCGTGATCCTTGCCGACGGCGGCAATCAGGGCGGCTTCCTGCTCTATGTCCGGGATGGCCATGTGGTTTACGAAAATATCTTCCGTGGCGGCGCCCATCGGCAAACGCTTGTCGCCTCGACGTCGCTGCCGACCGGCAAGGTGGAGGTCGCCTATGACTATGTGGCGAACCCAGCCAAGAAAGGCAGCGGCACGGGACGACTGAGTCTGAACGGAACGGTCGTTGCAGAAGCGGAGATTCCCTATTTCGAGCCGCCGACCTTCACCAGCGAGTATGACATGTTTACCATCGGGCGCAACGGCGAGGCGGCGATTAGTCCTTCGATGCAGGGAACGGCTGCGTTCAGCGGCGATCTTCGCGAAGTTCGCGTGACGCTCAATTAAAGTGGTCGAGCCGGAGGCACATGACCCCGGCTTGCTCAAAGCGATACGGCGACAAAGGATGTGGGCAGCCTGCGTCCGATTTGGCGCAGCGCGCGCTCTAATTAGTGCCCGCCCATAAACGGGGTGTTTTTGCGATCTGGTTGGGCTTTGGGCTCGGGCTGGATCAGCATCGACAGCGCATTATGAGTTGGACGGGTCGCTGTTTTGACGCCCGAGGGCAGGATTAAGGGGAGACTGGCACTTCTGCCCGGGCAGTAGACAAGAGGGATCGCCCGGTGGCGTCCGGTGAAGTGTTCTGGGGGTGCGGATCTGACTATGTTGGCTTGAGGCGGGCGAAGATTGCGAGATTGTTGGCGACGACCGACGACCAGACATAGGATTTGAAGTGGTCGATCCCACGCCATGTGCATCGCGTCAGGCCGTAGGCTCGCTTGAGGCACGAGATGCCAGCCTCGATCCCAGCTCGGAAGTTACGCAGCTGGCGATAGATCCATTTGCTCTTGGTCATGTCCTCGATTTTTAGACCGCACTTTTTGTGGAATGCGACGTCGCGCACTCCGATTGCCTTGGCCTGTTTGAGATTGTCACGACTGGCAAAGCCACCGTCGGCAGCTGACTGGCGCGGTGGTTGGCCATACAAGGTTACATGCCGTTCGAGCATGGGCAGAAAGCGTGCCGCATCCGCCGGATTGCCATCCTCTATGACGGCGTCGAGGATCATGCCGCTCTTGCCGGTGGAGAAGTTGAGCTTGTGGCCGTATTGGACATCACGGCCGCCTTTGACGATGATTTCGGCATGCGGTTCAAACAGGCTGACCAACTTGTCGGCCGCCGGTACGCGCTCGCCGGTGAAGACCCGTCGCCGGGTCTGGTCGATGACCCGTTCGATCAGGGGCAGATAGTGTTCGACCTCAAGACGCCAGGCTGCG
Organism: Sphingobium sp. EM0848; assembly: GCF_013375555.1. Taxonomy (NCBI): domain Bacteria; kingdom Pseudomonadati; phylum Pseudomonadota; class Alphaproteobacteria; order Sphingomonadales; family Sphingobiaceae; genus Sphingobium; species Sphingobium sp. EM0848. The sequence continues at coordinate 1,355,727 of NZ_JABXWB010000005.1, read as the reverse complement.
CTTTCGATGCTCGAGGCAAGGTGCAACGCAAGGCTCCGGAGCGATGCCATCGTGGCCTGGGTGGCATCGATCAAGTCCCGGTACAGCCGGGCTTTCCTGTCCTTGCCCCGACTGTATCGGATCGCCAGCGCCCTTTTCTTGGCGAGCCGCTGGCGATTGCGCCAGGCGACGGCGGTGCCGCCCGGAAGGCTGGCGGCCTGCTTGAGCAAGCGTGTCATGACCCGCACGCTGTCGAACAGCAACGAACTGTCGCTGGGGGCGTGCATCAGCGCCTCGCACACGGTGCTGTCGATCCGCACGGCCATCCCGCGCTCGATCTTTTCCTGCCTGGCATCGCTCAGCAACGCCCGATTGATTTGTTCCCAGGACTCCGCCCTGATCCGACTAATCGTCTTTTGCAGCACCGACTTCTTCGGGCACAATGCCAGGGGCAGCCGGGCGAAGGCGCGAAACGAAGAGGAATCCTCAAGGTGAAAGGCCAGTTCCTCGTAACTCAGCTGGCGATACTGCTTGAGCACGGCGCATCGCAGAACCGATTCCACCGGCAAACCCTGGCGCCCCGTGTCCTTGATGCCAGCCTCGCCAAGATCAGCCGCCACCAGTGTCAGCAGCTCACTGTGTGCCTCGAGCCACCCGGAAATAGCCTTGAGCTCACGTCCGATCTGGTGATCGGCAAACAGATCGAATAGGCTGCTCTGGATGATGCGTTTCTGGCGCATTGTCGGCTCCGGCGTGTGTTGATTATGCCATGATCTCAGTGGTTTGAGCCCAAAGCATAACCGACACCGTCGGGCCTTCAAAGCCCGAATTCCTGGATTAAACGCAATATTTCAATATCTTAGCGTTTATGGGCAGGCACTAATTAAGGGGATGGGAGAAGGATATGCATGATCTTGACGGCCAAGTCGCGCTTGTTACGGGCGCTGCGACCGGCATCGGTCGTCAGGCGGCCTTGAGCTTTGCCGCAGCGGGCGCGCATGTGGTGCTCGCCGATGTAGCAAAAACCGCTGGCGAGGAGGCTGCCCATGCCGTGGAGGCGGCAGGCGGACGCGCGATCTTCGTGGCGACGGATGTGTCGCGCGACGCCGATGTCGCCCATGCCGTCACCCTGGCGGTCAAAAGCTTCGGCGGGTTGCATTGCGCCTTCAACAATGCGGGCATCGCGCCGCGTGGCGCGCCCGTGGCCGAGATGTCGGAAGAGGATTGGGACCGCACCATCGGCGTCAACCTGAAGGGCGTCTGGCTCTGCCTGAAGCATGAATGCGCCCATATGCTGGCCCATGGCGGCGGCGCCATCGTCAACACATCGTCGATCATGGGTGTGGTGAGCGGACCGGGGCTGGCCGCCTATTCCGCGTCCAAGACCGGAGTGGTCGGTCTCACCCGCGCCGTCGCGCTGGATTACGCACGGGCGGGCATTCGGGTGAATGCGGTCTGCCCAGGCGGCATCGCCCATACCGGGATCACCGATCGCCCGGATAACCAGAAGGACATGGAACAGTTGATGCAGGCGACGCCCATGGGCCGGCTGGGGGAACCCCATGACATCGCCAGCGCGGTGGTCTGGTTGTGTTCGCCGCAGGCCGGCTTCATCACGGGGCAGGCGCTCAGCATCGATGGCGGATTCACCACTTGGTAAGAACGGGGAAGGTGCCCCCGATCCTCCAACAGCACCGCCACAAAAGACAATATCTAAAAGGGAAATCATATCATCATGAAGTATCTTTACTTGTCGGCAAGCATCGCCGGGCTCTTGTTCGGTGGATCGGCCGTCGCGCAAGATGTGGTCGACCAAGCTTCTGCTCAGCAGCTACAGGCGCAGGCTGCCGGATTTGACGATATCGTGGTCACCGCGCGTCGCCGCGCCGAACCGCTTCAGGACGTGCCCGTCGCCATCACGGCGCTTTCCGGGCAGGCTCTGCAGGAGATGGGCGTGCGCTCGACCGACGACCTGCAAAAGGCGTTGCCGGGCGTCAACGTATCGGGCCAGCGCCGCGACGATGCCAGTTTCTACATCCGCGGCCAGGGGCCGGGCATCTTCAGCTTCGGCCAGCGCAATTTCACCAGCGTCGCGACCTATTTCGCCGAAGTGCCCGCCCTGGTGAGCGGCCCCGGCGTGTTTTTCGACCTGAGCGGCGTGCAGATATTGAAGGGGCCGCAGGGCACCCTGTTCGGTCGCAACACGACAGGCGGTGCCGTTCTGTTCGAACCGCAGCGGCCTACGCAGAAGATTGAGGGCTATGTCCAGCTTTCGGCTGGCAATTACGGTTATCGGGAACTGGAAGCGGTCATGAACCTGCCGATCAGTCCCGATCTCCTGTCGATCCGGCTGGCAGGCAATGTCGCTGAGCGGCACGGCTTCACCACAAGCGTGCTGACTGGCCAGCATCTCGACGGGCGCGATTATCAGGCCTATCGCGCGTCTATCCTCTTCACGCCGGCCGCCGGCCTTGAAAACCTCACCATTATCGATGGCAGGGTGAAGGACCAAAGCGGCACGTCCGCCGTGATCCGTCAGGTCAATCCGGCATCTCCCACAGGCGCGCTGATCGCCCCCTATCTCGCGCAGCAGCGGGCGCTGGGCGTGCGCCGGACGCTGCTTCCGGTGGCGCTCTATGATCGTCAGTCCGGCTTCGGCGTCACCAACAAGACCACCTGGGAAGCATCGGACGCGATCACGCTCAAGAACATCGTCTCCTTCCGCCGCAACCGCGTCGATCAGGCGAGCGATTTCGACGGCACGCCCGTCAACACCTTCTTCATCGAAAATGTGCCCGGCGAGCGCGGTTGGCAGATCGGGCAGGAACAGTTCACCGAAGAGTTCCAGGTTCAGGGCAAAGTACCGTCCATGGGTCTCGAATATATCGTCGGCTATTATCATGAACTGACGAAACCGGGTTTCCCGCAAGAGGTACGGCAAAGCCTGTCGGGTAACGTTTCGGTGCGCAGGCTTGACTATCGCGACCAGAGCGACGCCCTGTTCGCCCATGCGGAAATCGATCTGACCAACCAGTTCCAACTCAGCGGTGGTTTCCGCTATACTTGGGACAAGCGAGCGGCGGGCATCGGCGTGTTCAACACCGCTGGCGATTGTACACAGCGTGTTCCCGCCGGGACCGGGCCGATCACCTGTCCGTTCGAAGCGAGCGGCAAGTTCAAGGCGCCGTCCTATGACGCCACGATCCAGTATAAGCCGATGGACCGGGTGTTGGCCTATCTGTCCTATCGCCGCGGTTACAAGAGCGGTGGCCTGAACCTGCCATCGCCGGCGCCGGAATTCACCGCTTTCCGCCCCGAACATGTGGACAGCTTCGAAGCCGGGCTCAAGGCCGACTGGAATGTCGGCGTGCCGTTGCGTACCAATCTGTCCGCCTTTATCGACAAATATAAGGACATCCAGATTTCGCAGCCGGTCGTCATTCCGGGCGTTGCGATCACATCCCTGGTCCAGAATGCGGGCAAGGCGACGAACAAGGGCTTTGAATTCGAAGGGTCGATCAGGCCGCTCGAAATACTCACCATCAACGGCTTCGTCTCCTACCTCGATGCGCACAGCAATGTGACGGTGCCCGGCACCGCCGCGATCAAGGGGCGGCAGACCGCATTCCAGCCGAAGTGGAAATATGGCGTAAGCGGCAAGCTCGACCTGCCGGTGAGTGACGCGCTGGGTACCCTTGGCCTCAGCGTGGACTATAGCTGGCAGGGCAAGGTCAATACCAACGAAACCAACGCCGCCTATCTCACCACCTATCCCAGCTACGGCCTGCTCGGTGCGCGCGTGGAGCTCAAGGACGTGGCGCGCTCCGGCATCGATCTGGCGGTGTTCGGGTCGAACCTGACCAACAAGACCTATATTCTGGGCGGCTTCCCCCTGACCAGCAGCCTCGGGTTTGAATCCGCTTATTATGGCGAACCGCGAATGTACGGGATTTCGGCCCGGATGCGCTTCGGCAACTGAACCGGGCATGTGCTGGCGGCCGGCGGGTCGCCAGCACATGGAATCCGCATGGATAGAACAGGAAAAAGACGATGGTGACTGACAGCTATCAAGGACGAATCCGTATCCGCTTGCGCCCGGTGGCGGCAAGCATTGCCTTGGGCGCGTTCCTGTGGGCGTCGATGCCGGCCCAGGCCGTCCCGTCATCGCGGCCCGACACGCCTCGGCCTGTGTCGGTGCAACAACAATCGTCCCGTCCCAATATCGTCGTTATCCTGCTGGACGATGTCGGCTTCGCTGCGAGCGAGCGGTTCGGCGGAGCGGTACGAACGCCTGCCCTGGACAGTCTGGCAGCCAGCGGGATCACCTACAACCGCTTTCACACCACCTCGGTCTGCTCACCCACGCGGGCCGCTTTGCTGACAGGCCGCAATGCCCATCGTGTGGGCGCGGGCACTGTCGTCGAATATCCCCATCCGGGCTATGACTGGTCCTGGCCGAAAAGCACTGCAACAGTGGCTCGGGTGCTGCTCGACAATGGCTACAACACAGCTGCCTTCGGTAAATGGCATAACACGCCAATTGCGGAAATCAGCCCCGTCGGACCGTTCGACCGCTGGCCGACCGGCCTTGGTTTCCAACATTTCTACGGCTTCATGCAGGGCGAAGACAGCCAGTGGGAGCCGCTGCTGTATAATGACACCACGGCAGTCGACCCGCCCAGGCCGGCAAAGGGCGAATATCATTTCGCCGCCGACATCACCGACCGGGCGATCAACTGGTTGCAGACACAGGCATCGCTTGCCTCAAACCGGCCCTATTTTCTCTATTATGCGGCGGGCGGCGCGCACGCTCCCCATCATGTCGCCAAGGAATGGATCGACAAATATCGGGGTCGTTTCGACGGCGGATGGGACAAATATCGAGAGGAGGTGTTCGCCCGCCAGAAGAAGATGGGCGTGATCCCGCATGACACGACGCTGACACCGCGCCCGGCCGAACTGCCTGCATGGAACACACTATCCGCCGACCAGAAACGGCTTTATGTTCATCAGATGGAAGTGTTCGCGGGCTTTCTCGAATATACCGATCATGAGATTGGTCGCCTGATCGAACAGGTCCGCCAAGGCCCCAATGGTAATAATACGCTGATCTTCTACATTGTCGGCGACAATGGGGCCAGCGGCGAAGGCGCGATCGACGGGTCGGATGTCGGTCTGGCCAATATCATCTACGGCTTGCCATCGCCTGTGGACGAACAGCTCTCACATGTCGATCAACTCGGATCGAAACTGTACGACAATCATTACAGCGCCGGCTGGGCGTGGGCGACCGCCACGCCGTTCCGTTGGATGAAGCGGGTCGCCTCCTTCTTTGGAGGAACCCGCAACCCGATGGTCGTGTCCTGGCCCGACGGGATCAAGACCGATGCGCGGCCCCGGTCTCAGTTCACTGACGTCAATGACATAGCACCGACCATCTACGACGCCGCTGGTATTCGCGCGCCGGATTCAGTGGATGGCGTCGCGCAACAGCCGCTCGACGGGGTGAGCTTCGCCTATAGTTTCGACAATCCGTCCGCGCCCTCGCAGCACCGCGTCCAATATTTCGAGGAAACGGGAAACCGCGCTATCTATCAGGACGGATGGATCGCCACCGTGCGCCGGTCTGTCCCGTGGCAGCTTTCATGCAAGCCCGATTTCTCGACGGACAGTTGGGAACTCTATGACATCGAGAAGGACTTCTCACAGGCGCATGATGTCGCGGCGCAGAACCCGGAAAAGCTGAAGGCGCTTCAGGCGCTGTTCGAACGGGAAGCACGGGCGAACCACGTCTATCCCATGCAGGATGGCTGCATCGTCAAGACGGCGGGCAGCCAGCCGATCGACGGCAAGAGCGCGCCCGCCGCGCCGCCGTCTCATTTCGTCTACCATGCCGGGATGGCGCGGCTGCCGGTCGCCAAAGCACCGAATTTTCTCAAGTCCCACCGGATCACCGCTGATGTGGACATTCCGCCAGCCGGGGCAGAGGGCGTCCTTCTGACCAATGGCGGTCGCTATGGTGGCTTCACCCTCTATGCCAAGGACGGCAGGCTCTTTTATGCGAGTAATTTCTTCGGAAAGTCGGCCGCAATAATGGAAGCACCGTTACCAACCGGATCGTTGGAGATCGCCTATGACTATGACCGCGAAGACCCAAAGCTATTTGGCGGCGGGACGGGTCGGCTGCTCGTCAATGGCAAAGCGGTTGCGCTGCATCGTTTCGACCGGATCGGCGCACCGGCCCAGTTCGGCAGCATGGGTATCGGCCGGTCGCATGGCGGACCCGTCGTTGATGCCTATGACGGCGCCTTTTCCTTTACCGGCACAATCAAGCGGATCACCGTGGACGTGAAGTGATGGCGTGAGAAGTGCCGCACGGCGTTCTACTAAGCTGTCGGAGATACATCGGCGACGGCTCCAGGCGAAAATGTGGAAAGACGTCGTCTTGTCTTATGACTTTTACGCCTGTTTGGGCATCATGAGATGCCCGATCCGGGATCGCTGCATGATGGGCCTTCGCTGAGCAGCCCTTCCTATGTGCAAAACGCACGCGCCAAGTCGGTTGACCGTGCAACGCCATCTCACGGAATGGGCCGACTAACGTCCGGCAGGGACATCCCGGTGCGCTTGGTGAAGCGCGGCCGAGTACTTAAAAGTCACCCCGCGACCGGCCGGTTGGACGCGTTGCTGGTCGCGGGCAAGCATATCACCGGCTTCTCCTGGGCGGAGGAGGTGCTGGCGGGCGTCGCCCGGCTGATGCCCTGTAACGCCGAGGCCGAGATGAAGCGGCGGCGCGCGCTCTATGACAAGGCTCTCCTGCCCTTCATGCCTCACGTCATTACCGACGGCAGGCTGGTGACGGGGCAAAGCCCCTTCTCGGCAAAGGCGACCGCAAAAGCAGTCGCGGCTCTGCTCGACCGATAACTATGCGGGGATATTGGCGGTTCGAACCTGCTTGACCGACTGCCGACGATGCGTCTTGTCGAGCAGGCGAACATCGTCTGACGCCATCTCCTCGTGGTCGGCATCATGATCGGTGAGGCGGGATAGGACGCGCCGGGCATTGGCGGCGCAGCTTAGATGGTCGGGCTTCGCTTCGATGTCGGCGATCACAGCGATGAGATGCGCCTTGCTCTGAGTCAGCCGTGCTTCCAGCGCCTCTATGTCGGCGACCTTGGCGCGCAGTGTCCCGATCAGCGCATCATGCTCCCAATGCTCGAGATCGGTCGGCAGGAGCGTGCGGATCTCATCCAGACTGAAGCCCGCCCGCTGTGCGCTCGCAATCAGGTCGAGTACCAGCACGGCCTCCGTCGGATATGTGCGGTAGCCGTTTGGCTTCCGATCGACCCGCAACAGACCGATGCTCTCGTAAAAGCGGATGCGCGACTGGCTGAGCCCGCTCCGCTTCGCCAATTCCCCGATGTTCATGCGTTTCGCGCTCCCAAAAATAGCCTATTGACCTTAAACTTAACTTAAAGGTTAGACAACACCAAAATCCTTTTTCGGAGTCGTGCCGATGACGCTGTTTTCCCCTTTGACGCTGCCCAATGGCGCCGTGATCCCCAACCGCATCGCCAAGGCGGCGATGGAAGAAAATATGGCGGACGACGACCATGCGCCGTCACATGACCTGATCCGCCTCTATCGCGCATGGGCCGAGGGCAAGGCCGGTCTCATCATCACCGGCAATGTGATGGTCGATGCCCGTGCCATGACCGGTCCTGGCGGTGTCGTACTGGAAGATGATCGGCATCTCGACCGCTTTCGAGCATGGGCTAAGGCCGCGCGCTCGGGCAGCGGGCATGTCTGGATGCAGATCAACCACCCCGGCCGCCAGATGCCGACAGGCCTTGGTCAGGAGACGCTCGCCCCGTCGCCGGTCGCGATCGATCTCGGCGCGCAGTCGAAGCTCTTCCCGGCTCCGCGCGCGATGACGTCGGCCGACATTGCGGACGTTGAGCGGCGCTTCATCGAAACGGCTCTGCTGGCGGAGCGTGCCGGCTTCACTGGCGTCGAGGTTCATGCCGCGCATGGCTATCTGCTCAGCCAGTTCCTGTCACCGCTGACCAACCGGCGGCAGGACCGCTGGGGCGGAAGCCTCGAGAACAGGGTACGGCTGCTGGTGGATATCGTGCGCGGTGTTCGCGCCGCCGTATCGCCTGGCTTCGCAGTCTCGGTGAAGCTCAACTCCGCCGATTTCCAGCGCGGCGGTTTTTCGCCGGAGGATGCGCGTGCAGTGATCGAGATGCTGGCGCCACTGGGCGTCGATCTCGTCGAGCTTTCCGGCGGCAGTTACGAGGCGCCTGCGATGATGGGCTCTTCGCGCGACGAGCGAACCCTTGCCCGCGAAGCTTATTTCCTGGAGTTCGCCCGTGATATCGCAGTGGTCGCGACCATGCCGCTGATGGTGACGGGCGGTATCCGCCGCCGCAAGGTGGCCGAAACAGTGATCGACAGCGGCATCGCGATGGCCGGAATCGCCACCGCGCTCGCGATTGAACCGGACCTGCCTCGCCACTGGCGGAACGGGCGGACGGACGCGCCGATGCTGCGGCCCATCCGCTGGAAGAACAAGCCGCTCGCCGCGACCGCGCACATGTCGGCGGTCAAATATCAGCTCAGCCGCCTGAGCCGGGGACGACGCCCCCGGCCCGGCGTCTCGCCGATCTGGGCGCTGATCCTCTCGCAGTTCGACGGGAAGAAGCGCGCGCGCCAATATCGCGAATGGATCAGACGGCGCGCCGCCGACACGGGGCGAGCCAGTTCGGCGCACGCCGCCCGATTGCAGACCTGTGCGGAGGCAAGGGCATGACCACGGACACGACCATGGTCGAGTTTGGCGGGACCGAAGTGGCGATCCCCGTCGGTGGTTATTATGATCGCTTCCACCGGCAACCGGATCTGGATGCCGTGGCGCGCGATCCCGCTGCCGGCAATGTCGATTTCTTCCGCCGGTTTCCCAAGCAGAAGGTTCCTTCACGCATAGGCCCGGTCTGGGCGCCGAACTTCTACTACCGCGCCAGCAGCGTGCAGTTGCTCATGCTGGCGCCGCTGAACCGACTGCGCGCCATGCTCCCCGTGCCTCTGGAACCGCTGCGGGCGTTGCCGGGCCATGGCCTGGTCGCGCTGACCTTCTTCTCCTACGCGGTCTGCGACAATGATCCCTATGGAGAAGTCTCGGTCGCCATCGTCATCCGCAGGCCAGGCGGCCGTGGGTCGAACATGCGCGAACTGCTCGAATCGATGCGTCGCCGCAGCTTCTTCGTCCATGTGCTGGCGCTGCCCGTCACCACCGAGATCGCACGTGTGCGAGGCGTTCAGGGCTATCAGTTGCCGAAATGGCTCGCCGATATCGGGCTGGAGATTGGCGTGGACGTGCGGGCCAGCATTGCGACCGGCGAGGGTACGCCCGACCTTGTGCTGACGGCGCCGCTGCCCAAGCTGGAGACGGTGCCCTCCCAGTCCAGCATGGACACCAACATGATGGTCCATTTGATCGACGGACGCTGGCACCAGTCGCGTGTCCTGTCGAACATGCTGACATTCGCCCGGCGGTTGTTCCCACGCGATGTGACGCTGTCGCGCCATGGCGGTCCGCTCAGCGCATTGCTCGACGGCCTCGGCGCTCGCACCATGCTCCGGCTCGATGTCGTCAAGGATGCGCAGTTCGTCCTGAACATGCCGACGCCCATGGGAGCCTATTAGCGAGTCGATAGTCTGGAAATCGGCACCCTTCATCACCGTGGGGCAATAAGCGCGGTGAAATTCCTGCAACGCACAAGGAGACGGTATCATGCCTTTCGTGAAAACCGGGGACGGGACTGAGATCTTCTACAAGGATTGGGGTCCGAGGGAAGCGCAGCCGCTAGTCTTCCATCATGGCTGGCCGCTGAGCGCGGACGACTGGGACGCGCAGATGCTGTTCTTTCTGGGCAAGGGCTTTCGCGTCGTGGCGCATGACCGGCGCGGGCATGGCCGCTCGACCCAGGTGAGCGAGGGCCATGACATGGATCATTATGCGTCCGACGCCTCCGCCGTCGCCGAGCATCTCGATCTCACCAATGCGATCCACATCGGCCACTCGACCGGCGGCGGGCAGGTCGCGCGCTATGTCGCCCAGCATGGTCAGCCGCAGGGCCGGGTCGCCAAGGCGGTGCTGATCAGCGCGGTCCCGCCGCTGATGGTCAAGACCGACGGCAATCCCGATGGCACCCCGATCGAAGTGTTCGACGGCTTCCGCGCGGCGCTCGCCGCCAATCGCGCGCAGTTCTACTTCGATGTGCCGACCGGCCCGTTCTACGGCTATAACCGCGAGGGCGCGGAGGTATCGCAGGGCGTCATCGACAATTGGTGGCGCCAGGGCATGATCGGCAGCGCCAAGGCGCATTATGAGGGCATCCAGGCCTTTTCCGAGACCGACCAGACGGAGGATCTCAAGGCGATCACCGTGCCGACGCTCGTCATGCAGGGCGACGACGATCAGGTCGTCCCGTACAGGACCGCTGCGATCATGCAGGACAAACTCCTCCGGAACAGCCAGCTCAAAATCTATGCGGGCTTCTCGCACGGCATGCACACGGCGAACGCCGAGGTGATCAACGCCGATCTTCTGGCGTTCATCCGTGGCTGATTTCAACCCGCGGGATTGTTCCGGCTCCCGTGGAGCGGCCGGCGGGGTTTCTTCCGGGAGCCCGGCTGTCGTTCACGATCCGAAGGATGCGTCAGATCAGGATGCGTCAGATAAAGACATGGTATCGCTGCTCGAACAGCAGCGCGCCGCCTTTTTATGGGTCGGTGCGCCGAACCTGCGCGATCGCAAGGCAAAGCTGGCCGGCCTCCGCGCCGCCGTCCTCGCCTGTCGTGCGCACATCGGCGAGGCAATCAGCGCCGACTTCGGCCATCGCTCGCGCCACGAGACCGACATCATGGAGGTTATGGGCGTCATCCAGACGATCGACTATCTGACCCGTAACCTGAAGCGCTTCATGAAGCCGGAGCGGCGGCATGTCGCGCTGCCCTATCGTGCAGGCCGTGCCTGGGTGGAGTATCAGCCCAAGGGTGTGATCGGCGTCATGGCGCCCTGGAACTATCCCTTCTCGCTGACGATCATCCCGCTTGTCACCGCGCTGGCGGCCGGCAACCGGGCGATGTTGAAGCCGTCCGAACTCATGCCGCGCACCAGCGAGGTAATCCGGCAGATGCTGGCTGACGCATTTTCGGAGGATGAGGTCGCCGTCGTCCTCGGCGGCCCTGAGGTTGGCGCCGCCTTCAGCGCCTTGCCCTTCGATCACCTCTTCTTCACCGGCAGTACCCAGGTCGGCCGCAAGGTGATGCAAGCGGCCAGCCACAATCTCGTGCCCGTCACGCTGGAACTGGGTGGCAAGAGCCCGGCGATCGTTGCGCGCGGTAGCGTCAACGCGCGCAGCATCGAAAGCATCGTGTTCGGCAAGCTGTCGAACGCTGGCCAGACCTGCGTCGCGCCGGATTATGCTCTGGTGCATGAGGATGATCTGGACATCTTCGTCACGCTCTATGACAAAGCTGTCTCGCGCATCTATCCCGATGGTCCGACCGGCAGGGATTACGTTTCGATCGTTAGCGACAGGCACTATGATCGCCTGAAGGGCCTGGTTGAGGATGCACGGAATGCCGGTGCCCGCATCGTTGAAGCGGGGCGTAAGCCTGAAGCGGCAGTTGAGCGCGGCAGGACAATCGCTCCGACCCTCGTCATCGGTGCCGACGACGGAAGCGCGATCATGCGAGAAGAGATTTTCGGTCCGATCCTGCCGGTGCGCACCTACCGTTCGATCGACGAGGTGATCGGCCATGTGAACGGCAGGCCACGCCCGCTCGCGCTCTATTATTTCGGACCTGAGGACGCGGATTGCGCGAAGCTGCTGGCATCGACGACATCAGGCAATGTCGGCATCAACAACACACTGCTGCACGTCGCGCAGGATGACTTGCCGTTCGGAGGAATCGGACCGAGCGGCATGGGCGCCTATCATGGGATTGAAGGCTTCCGAACGATGAGCCATGCCAAGGGCGTGTTCGCGCAAAGCCGATGGAACCTGCCCAGCCTGCTTCGTGCGCCCTATGGCCGATTGGCGGATTGGACACTGAGATCCATGTTTGGGCCAACTGCGAAATAGATACCTATATTATTTTGTTCAGATATTCCGCCCTCGCCCCTTAGTCGCCGTTCAGCCGCCGGTTTCCGCTACCCGAGAGCATCGTGCGGAAAAGTGGGAACCGGTTTTAGCTTCGCTGAACTGCGTTTCCGCTTTAAACGATGCGACAACAAAAACTTAGAGCGTGCTTCCTGCGTACGATTTAACGCAGCGCGCTCTAGTGCGAACGGCAGCTTTTCCATTCCGTGCGATCAGATATCGGCATTCCTCTTCCCGCTCACGAAGCTGTAGGTACGGTAATTGCGGCCTACTGATTAGAGAGAAGAGGCAAGGGTGCAAATCTCTGCCACTCGGCGCGAAGGTATCGCTCGCTGATCTAACAAACTCCCAATACGATCTCTCCGATCTCTCCGATCGCTCAGGAGTGAGGACCAGCAAAAACTTCAGCTCTGAAGAATATTATTGCGGAAGAGTTCCCAACGCAGATACCGACGTACCATCAAGCAAACAATTTGCTATCCGCCAGGCGCTCGGCGTCGTCTTCGTCCAACCAAGAAAGGCTCGACGGAAAGTTGCCACATCGGCATATTGCAGGCGCGACGCGATCTCCCTCACGGTGAGATTGGTTCCCGCCAGCATGGTCATCGCCAGATCTCGGCGACAATGGGTACGCAGCTCAACCAGCGAAACGCCTTCGCGCGCAAGCCTGCGACGCAATGTTGCCGGGGTAAGGCCAAACATCCGCGCCATTGTCTGTATCCCGGGAATGCCCTCTCCCATCGACAGCGACGCGCGCATGGCGCTCACCAGACGCTGCGATAATGTCTCGGTCCCATAGTCCGGCGGTAGCAAATCGAACGGGAACAATGCGAACAGATCATCGATTTCGGATGGCTTGCGGGCAATCGGCCAGTCCAGATAATGTCCGGCGAAGGAAAAACTGTCTTTCGGCTGGCCGAAACGGGGATTGATACTGAACAGGTCCTGGAGGCCGGTTTCATCCAGCATGTCAGGAAAGGCCAGCGTCACATCAATCAGGGGTACTTCCTCACCGATCACCCAGCCGAGGATTCGATGATAGGAGGCTAGCGAGAACAACGAGATAAGAAATTCGGCAATGCTCTTTTCGCGCGTTCGCCTGTCCAGCGCGAAATTGACCACATTTCCATCGATCATGACGATCCACTGCGCCGAGCGTTCACCGAGCATCGCGTAGAAATCAGTCATGATCCCCACTGCCTCACGTAACGTCGAACATCCCAGCATGGCCATCAGCAATATGCGATGATTACGGACCGGGAAGGGTTTGAGCCCGTTCTTGCGACAACTCTCATCGTGCAGGGCAAGTACGCAATCCGACGCCAGCTGAGCAAAGGCTGCCCGCGGAATGAGCATCGCCCGCCCCTGACGTGCTTCACGTTCGAGCAGGCCAAGGCCCGAGCGCTTGAGCACGCCTCGAACGTCGCCTCCGATATCCGCCAATGTATCGAGTAGCACAACCATGGCCGAGGCCGGAACAAACCGTGGCGATGTCGAAGTCGCGTGACGCACGTTAGGCACTCCAGATAGCCGTCCTGAAAGGATTCTAGCACAATCGCTCTCCAATGCCCCTCATTTTGCACGTGAATGCCTCCATCACCGAAGGCGGCTGACCCTATGCACGTTTCAAGACAAAGAGGAGGGGATCTACAATGACGAAGGGACTTTTGAGCCCGATAATGGGAATAGCATGTTTTGTTTCGGGGCAGGCATACGCGCAGACGCCCGCTGGGCTTGAGGACATCATTGTCACCGCCCAGAAGCGCCGCGAAAACCTGCAGGAAACACCCCTTGCAGTAAGTGCACTGACGGCAGAGACGATCGAGCGGCGCGGGATCACCGATGTGTCTTCGCTGACGGCAACGGCACCCAATCTGACCGTGACGACGACGGGAGCCTCGACATCCAATATCGCCCTGTTCATCCGCGGGATCGGAGAATCCGAAACAATCCTGACGGTCGACTCCCCCGTTGGCCTCTATGTCGATGGCATCGTGCTTGGCCGCAGTTCCGGTGCCGTCTTCGACCTTGTCGATCTTGAACGGGTCGAAGTGCTGCGCGGTCCGCAGGGAACGCTATATGGCCGCAACACCACAGGCGGTGCCGTAAATCTCATCTCCAAGCGGCCATCGGACAAATTTGATGCCGATTTCCTCACCAGTTACGGCAATCTCGATGCAGTTCAGCTCAAGGGCAGCATAGACACCGGCGAATGGGGCAATAGCGGGATCAGCGCGCGACTGACCTATCTCCACAAGCAGCGCAGTGGTTATGTCGACAATGTCCTGACAAAAGATTCACGAGACCCCGGTGCCTATAATGTGGACGCGCTCCGCGTGGCTCTTCGTTACGATAAGGGCGGCGCAGTACGGCTTAATTACGCCTATGACTTCAATGATCGGCGCAGCGTCGCCAACCCCATGCAACTCGCGGTCGCTCGCCCTGACATTCTTGCCTATGCCAGTGCCTCTGCAGCACTTGGCGGTGCTCCCCTTCAGATCTCTCGCGACCGGCTGAAATCGTTGCGCCTTGATGCCGACGGCCCCATCAAGGACCGCGTCACGGGGCATGCGCTCACCGCCGAAATCGATCTTGGTGACAATCTTACGCTCCGGTCGCTCACCAGCTATCGCCGCTGGTCCAATCGGGTCGTCAGCGATCAGGACGGCAATGGCGGCCTGGTCGGCTTCGTAGTCGATCCCGTACTCTTTGCCGGAGGACCGTTCCTGCCGCTCGGTGTCCGGCCGATCAGCCTGTTCAACCTGACCTTCGAACGCGGTCAACGGCAATGGACCCAGGAACTGAACCTGATCGGCAAGATCGGCGACAATGTCGATTTCGTGTTGGGCGGCTTTTATTTCCGGGAGGTCGCCCATGAGGATAATCCAACCTTCCTCACCTATATTCTCCCTTCCCCCGTCCCGATCGAAGCTGCACCGGGGGTGTTCGTCGATTCCTTCGGCGTAAACCTCAACAGCAACTTCAATTACCGCTTCAAATCCCAGTCAAAGGCGCTTTTCGGACAGCTTACTGCCCGGCTCAACGACCGCCTGAGCGCAACAGGCGGGCTGCGTTACACCCGCGACGATCGAAAACTTCGCCAGCGCGAACCCTATATCCGCGATCTCGATCGTAATTTCGAAAAGCTCAATTGGGCGGCGACCCTGGACTATCGCTGGAACGACGATCTGATGACCTATGCGCGCATCGCAACCGGCTACAAGGCTGGGGGCTTCAATGCACGGTCGCAGAATGACGGTTTCGAGCCGGAGGATCTGACATCCTATGAGGTCGGCCTGAAGAGCGAATGGTTTGATCGCCATCTGCGGCTCAACCTGACCGCGTTCCACGCAGATCACCGCGACGTGCAGGTCGGCCAGTTCCTTGCCGGATCGGGAGGCTCCGTCGGCATCACGGTCAACGCGGGCAAGGCGGAATATAACGGGATCGAGGCAGAATGGACCTTATTGCTTGGTAAGCGCCTGACGATCAACGGTAATTTCGGCCATGTCGATCGCAAGTATAAGAGCTTCATCATTCGCGACCCTGCCACAGATGCTCTCGTCGATATCGCGAAAACCGCGCGGTTCATCTACTCCGCAGGCACGACGGCAAATGTCGGGGCGGAATATCGCTTCGGAGATGTTGGCGTCGGCACATTGTCCGCGCGCCTCGACTATTCCTATCGCGGCCGCACCTATTTCCATTCGACGACGATCCTCAATCCGTTCAACGATGTTTTATCGGACGGTAAGGTCGGTCTGCTCGACGGCCGGATCACGCTGGCGGACATGAAATTGGGTGGCGGCAAAGCACAGTTGTCGGGCTGGGTCCACAACATCACCAACAAGGATTATCTTCTGGGTGCGGTTGATTTCGGATCGCTTGGCTTTGGGACGGTCGGATACGCCCAGCCCCGCACCTATGGCATCGATTTGCGCGTGGAGTTCTGATCATGACGGCACAATTCGAAAACCTTCTCGCCCCCGGTCAGATCGGTCCAATGATGCTGCGCAACCGCATGCTCCTCACGGCCATGGGAACGGGCCTCGCCGAAGATGACGGCACCTGCGGTGCGCGTGCGCTGGCATTCAACCGCCAGCAGGCCGAAGGTGGCATTGGGCTCGTCACGCTGGGCGTCGTCGGCGTCGGCTGGCCGATTGGTGGCAACATGAAAGGACAACCCGCGCTTTCCGAAGATCGGCACATCGCGGGGATCGCAGCCATGGCGCAAGCCGTGCAGCAACATGGTGCACGCTTTGCAGTCCAATTACACTTCGGCGGCCTTGTCGGGATGGAGGATATGCTTGCGGGGCGCCCCGCATGGACGCCGTCGCTGCCGGTGGCCGTCGAGGGCGATATGCTGGACGGTTTCCTCGACGAAGAGGCCGCGAGCGCGCCATTCTTCCAGCTGCGCGATGTGCGGTACAAGGTGATGGCGCGCGAGGATATCGCCGCCCTGGTGGAAATGTTCCGCGCGGCGGCTGACCGGGCACGGCGGGCCGGCGTTGATGGCATCGAGATCCATGGCGGCCACGGCTACATCATATCCTCCTTCCTCTCCCCCGCGACAAACAGGCGCGACGATGAATATGGCGGCAGCGTGGCCAATCGGGCACGGCTGCTCATCGAGATCATAGAGGCGGTGCGGGACGGAGCGGGCCCCGACATCGCCGTCTGGTGCAAGATCGACACCGAAGAATATGAACGCGAAGGTGGCATACGCATCGAACATGCGCTCGAAACCGCCCGACTGGCGGAGGCGGCCGGTGCGCATGCCATCACTGTCACAGCCAACCACGAGGGATCGCGCGGTGCATTGCACTCGGGCTCGCACACCCCCCAGACGCCCGGCCTGAACCTTCCTAAAGCCGCGGCCATCAAGCGTGCGGTATCGATCCCGGTGATCTTCTCGGGAAGGATAGAAGCAGAGCTTGCCGATGCGGTCATTGCGCGCGGCGAGGGAGATTTCCTTGGCATGGGGCGCAAGCTTCTCGCGGACCCTGCCCTCCCCGCAAAGATCGCAAAGGGCGATCCATCGGCGATATTGCCATGCATCTATTGCTACACCTGCATCAGCTCCATCTACTATGGCGGATCGGTGCGGTGCGCGGTCAATCCGGAAACCGCCTTCGAAGGCGAAGACTGGCTATCGCCCGCTGCCGTCGCGCGGCATATCGCCGTGATCGGCGGTGGTCCAGCCGGGATGGAAACGGCACGCCGATTGGCCCTGCGCGGCCACCGCGTCACGCTTCTCGAACGCAGCCGGATGCTCGGCGGAACGCTGCGCTTCGCCTCGATCGCATATGACTCCAATGAGCGTCTGCTGGATTGGCTGATCCGCCAGATCGGGCAGTCGAATGTCGAAGTTCGGCTGGGCGAAGACGCGACACCTGAGTTGCTGCGATCCATCGCCGCCGATGCGGTTGTGGTCGCGACGGGCGCACGGCGGGATCTCTTCACCGTGTCCGGCGATGATCATGACCATGTCCTCAACGGCGACGATATGCGGCGTCTGATGCTCGGCGACAAGGCGTTGCCCGGGCGCACGAAGCTGGGCTGGACGAGCCGCGCACTCGCCAGGGCGGGAGCATTGACCGGTGCGACGAGCCGCCCTTCGCTGGTCCGCGAGGCGACCCGAGCCTGGATGCCGCTTGGCCAACATATCGTCATCATCGGCGGGGATCTTGTCGGGCTGGAATTGGCGGAATTTCTTGTTCATCGAGGGCGCCAGGTCACCATCCTGGATGACACCCCAAAATTCGGGCGCGGCCTCCAGATCGTCCGCCGCTGGCGCGTGCTCGACGATCTGCGGCAGGCCGGCGTGCACTTCGAACCAGGGGCGAGCGACTTTGCGATTGATAAGACCGCCGTTCACGCAACTCGGTCTGACGGGCAGCGTATCCGCTTTCCTGCAGACAATGTCGTGCTGGCGCGCGGTGCCGGCGCGGACCTCCGCTTTGCCGAAACGCTTCAGGCCGCAGGCTTTGCCCCGCACATCGTCGGTGATGCCTTGGGCGTTGGCTATATCGAAGGGGCCATGAGAAGCGCCGCGGAGCTGGCGCGCACCCTGTAACGGGACTCAAGGTGCCCCGCCGGAACAATCCGCCCGCATGCATACCCTGTCCTAATATGCTTGCGAACGAACGTTACATATCCGTATTCGAGGTTCAACATAGGGGGTGTTTATGACCGTCAATGGAGTAAATCGTATCATGATCGCCGTCCACGATCTGGAAAGTGCCAAGAAGAAATATCACGACCTGCTCGGCGCTACTTTCGTGGACGCGCATTGGACCGGAGAACCGTTCGGCATAGCCGTGTCTATCGCATGGGATGCCGGGATCGAGTTGTGCGCACCGCTCCCCGGCAGAGAGGACAGCAGCGCGGTAACGGGCTTCATCGCGACCCACGGAGAAGGCGTTATGAGTGTATTTTTCAACGTCTCTGATGGAGAGGTCGCGATGGATCGTGCCATCCAGCACGGCTACAACAGCGTGCACTCTCTTGATTATACGCAGGCCGAAATCGACCGGTATCTGGGCGGTCTGTTCCAGCGGTATCAGGAATTCAACCTCGATACAGGCGTGCGCTGCGGTTTTACGGTCAGCCTCGCCCGAATTGAAGCCAGACAGGAGGCCTAAACGGGAATGCTCGGTGCCCACGCCAGACTTCCTTCTAGTATTCATGAAGTCTGAGACCGTAAATCGCTGGCGGTCACGTGATCACTTCCGATATCGCTGTAGCCATCGGGAGGAAACAACCCATTATCGCCATTCGATGCGTGCAATTGATCTCCTGGGAACGGACCTCGGTTCAGGCCAAAGCGAAGCGCCTCAAACGCTCGGCTTGTATCTGCTGGGTGAGACACCGACACGCCGCTTGAACATCGTCGTGAACGCCGCTGCGCTGTCATAACCCAGATCGAAGGCGATGGTCGTGACGGCCTCGCCCTCCGCCAACCTTGGCAGGGCGACCAATATGCAGGCCTGTTGACGCCATGCGCCAAAGCTGAGCCCCGTTTCCCGTCGAAAGGCGCGGGTGAAAGCCCGCCGTCCCATGCCAAGCTCGGCGCTCCACTGGTCGATGCTGTCATGCGGCGTGGGCTGCGCCAGAAAAGCTTGACAGCGTGCAGCCATTGCGGACGTCTGTGGGAAGGGCACGGCCAGCGGAACGGTGGGCGCAGCGGCTAGTTCTGCGAGGAGCAGAGCCATCAGCTTACCATCCCGCCCACCGCGATCATATTCAGGCGGAATGTCGCAAGCCGCTTCGAGCAGACTGCGAAGCAGCGGCGACACCTGGATGACCTTGTTGCTTTCACCCAGCGCCCCCTCGGCGCCCGCTTCAATCAGGACACTACGCGTACTGACAGCACCGATCATCCTGACAGCGTGCGGACAGCCGCCCGGTGTCCAGACTGCCCGCTCCGGCGGCGCGATCCAGGCGCCATGCGCTGTGCTGACCACCACCACGCCCCGTGCGGCATAGAGGAGCTGCCCGCGCCGATGTTCATGCCAGTCCAGTTCGAAGGCAGGCGGATATTCGTTTCCGACGCCGATAATGGGCCGATCAATATGCTCGACAGAGGCGGGGTCATTCCAGCGCATGCGTTGTCCCAATCACAAAAGTAAAAGACCCATAATGGAATGCGGGCCATGGTGGGAGGGCTTATAGCGGGGGCCGTCATCAGGAACGGAAACACCATGAACGCCACCAGAGCCGCCTCACTTCCACCCGCCGGGGAAACCACGGTCTTCGGGATCATCGCGGCGATCAGCGCCTGCCACCTCATCAATGACATGTTGCAATCGCTGCTGCCGGCCATCTATCCCGACCTCAAGGCGGAACTGGGCCTTTCGTTCAGCCAGATCGGGCTAGTGACCTTCGTCTATCAAATGACAGCTTCAATCTTGCAGCCCTTGATCGGCCTGTACGCCGACAAGCGGCCCACGCCACTCGCGCTGCCCGGCGGCACAGTCTTTTCGCTAGCGGGACTCGTCGTGCTATCGGTGGCGCATAGCTATGGCCTGCTGCTGGTGGGTGCATCGCTGTTGGGCATGGGGTCTTCGGTCTTCCATCCGGAATCCTCGCGCGTCGCGCGCATGGCCGCAGGTCGCAGACACGGGCTGGCGCAGTCGATGTTCCAGGTCGGCGGCAATGCCGGCTCAGCGCTGGGACCGCTGGCGGCCGCCATTGTCGTTATGCGTTGGGGCCAGTCGAGCCTCGCCTTCTTCGCTATGCTGGCACTGCTATCCTGCGCAATCCTGTGGAATGTCGGCCAATGGTACCGCCATCACGGCCTCGCCCGCCTGTCCACCGGAAAGAGCGGCGCGAAGGCGTTAGTCACCCTGCCGCGCGGCAAGGTGCTGGGCGGGATCGCGGTGCTGCTGGCGCTGATCTTTTCCAAGTACGTCTATCTGGCCAGCCTCACCAGCTACTTCACCTTCTACCTGATTCACCGTTTCGGCGTGTCGGTCGAGGTGGCGCAGCTGCACCTGTTTGCCTTTCTCGGCGCGGTGGCCGTGGGCACCATCGCGGGCGGGCCGCTGGGCGACCGGTTCGGGCGAAAATATGTGATCTGGTTCTCAATCCTCGGCGCCCTGCCCTTCACGCTGCTTCTGCCGCACGCCAGCCTGTTCTGGACCGGACCGCTGACGGTAGTGATAGGCCTGATCCTCGCCTCTGCTTTCCCCGCGATCGTGGTGTTCGCGCAGGATCTGGTGCCGGGCAAGATCGGCATGATCTCCGGCCTTTTCTTCGGCTTCTCCTTCGGCATGGGCGGCGTGGGCGCGGCGGTGCTGGGCGAAGTCGCCGACCGCAGCGGGATAGAGATGGTCTATGCGATCTGCGCCTTCCTGCCCGCCATAGGGTTGTTAGCCATCCTGTTGCCCGATCCTAAATCGAAATAACCCGTCGTAACGGGCGGCGGGGCATCTGACCCCGCCGCCAGCAAGCCCTGTCGGCCATTTAATGGCCGAAGCCATGTTCCCATAAGCAGCTGGTCCGTTACTGCCACACGACCAATGAAGCCGTGTCCGGCTCACTCAACCAAGATTGGCAGCCAAGAAATCGACAAAAACGCGCACGCGCGCGGGCGTATTTGCGCCACCGACGAAGACTGCGTGAATCTGCTCAATATCGCCCGGATTAAATTCTTCCAGGATCGGCACCAGCCTGCCATCAGCCAGTTCCTCCGCGACACTGAAGGCGCCGACGCGCGCGATGCCGACACCGGCGGCCGCAAGTTGACCAAGTGTTTCGCCGTTATTGGCTTCAATCGTCCCTTTCACCGACAAAGCGAAATCCTGCCCATCGCGTCGGAAAGGCCACACCGGCTCAGCGCGGCGAAAATTGAAGTTCAGGCAATTATGATCGTGCAGCTCCTCTGGAGCGCTCGGAGTGCCGTGCCGGGTGAGGTAATCGGGCGACGCCACGATAACTCTGCCATTATCACCCAGTTTCCGCGCGGTCAGGCTGCTGTCCGAGAGCGGCCCGAAGCGGATCGCGACGTCAGCCTGACCAGCGGCGATATCCACTGTCGTGTCAGTCAGCGCGATATCAATCAAGACGTTCGGATAAAGGTCGAGAAAGGCGCTCAATAATGGCACGACGCAGAGCCGACCGTGCGCCAGGGACGCGCTCACCCGCAGTCGCCCGCGCGGCGTGCCCTGATCCGAGATTGACTGCTCAGCCTCGTCGAGATCCGCGAGGATGCGCCGCGCTGCCTGCAAATAGGCCTGCCCCTCCGCTGTCGGCGTCAGCAGGCGCGTCGTCCGCAACAGCAACCGCACACCCAGTCGTGCTTCGATCCGATCGATGGCGCGGCTCACCGCGGAAGGACTGAGCCCAAGAGCGCGGCCGGCGGCGGAGAAGCTCCCCATGTCCAGCACCGTGGCGAAGAGCGCCAGGGATCGTGCACGATCTTCATTGACCAATTTTGCGTCCATAGCAAAAATCTTTCGCATCCAGCCCCTCTAATCAGCCGCCGCTTTCATGATCATCTATGCACCGGAATATCAAGCGTCTGATGGAAGGTTTCAGGGAAGTCCCATGATCAAGTTGAATTCCGGCCTTTTGGCCCTCGCAATCGGCGCATTCGGCATCGGCGTTACAGAATTTGCTCCGATGGGCCTGCTCCCGGTCATCGCGCGGGATCTGGGGGTGTCGATACCGGGTGCGGGCCTCCTGATCAGCGCCTATGCGCTTGGCGTGATGATCGGCGCACCCCTTATGACGTTGACCACAGGTCGGATGCCGCGACGGACCTTGCTGATCGGCCTTGCCGGCATCTTCACGCTCGGCAACCTTCTGGCCGCGATGTCGGACAGCTACGGCATGTTGCTCGCCGCACGCGTGCTCACTTCCTTCAATCACGGCGCCTTCTTCGGCGTCGGATCGATCGTGGCTGCAAGCCTGGTGCCGCCACAGCGCCAGGCAGGCGCAGTCGCCGCCATGTTCATGGGGCTGACGATCGCCAATGTCGTTGGAGTTCCACTGGCGACCTGGGTAGGGGAACATCTCGGCTGGCGCGCGTCCTTCTGGGGCATTGCGGGGCTTGGCGTGGCCACTATCACCGCATTACGTCTCACCCTTCCCGTCCTACCCGCCGCGCAGGGCGGAAATGCTCTGGCCGAGGTTCGCGTCCTCCTCCGACCGGTCGTCCTTGGAGCGCTTGCACTCACCGTCATCGGGTCGAGCGCGATGTTCACCGTGTTCACCTATATCGCGCCCATTCTTCACGACGCGACCCATGCATCGCTCGCTTTTGTGACGGCGATGCTGGTCACCTATGGGGTTGGTCTTACCGTCGGCAACTGGTTGGGCGGGCACTATGCCGATCGCTCGGTCGATCTGACCCTTGCCGCAACGCTCGCATCGCTTTCGGCGATCCTGATCGCATTCGCTTTCCTCATGGGTAACGCTATAGCCAGCGCAGTATTGATCTTCCTATGGGGCGTTGCCAGCTTCGCCCTGGTGCCGCCCCTCCAGCTGCGCGTGATGACCGCTGCGGCCGACGCCCCTAATCTCGCATCGGCGGTCAACATCGGCGCTTTCAATCTGGGCAATGCCTTTGGTGCGGCTTTGGGCGGTGGTGTAATCGCAAGCGGGCTTGGCTATCCGGCAGTGGCGATCGCGGGTGCCGCGACTTCGGCGATCGGCCTAGCGGCAGTACTGCTCAACATGCGCAGTGTAATGTCGCGAGGGCCTGCCCCGAGCTTTGAAACAGGCCATTAATGCCAATTCTTCCTCCGCTGCCGCGCCCGGGCAGTGAATCACCTCAAGCCGTCAGACGATACCGGTTTTTCGAGCCGTCCAGATGCGCCCGATTATGACACCTCTGTCGAGAAATGCTTCCCGCTGGAGGCCATGAGCAATCCCCAGGTCTTTTTCGATGCGATCGGGGACGAAGCAAAATATACCGAAAATCTGGGAAAGATGATGGAGAGCTGCGGCGGCTTCATCGATTTCGGCCGGGTGGACATCATCTCGTCCAGCCAATTCGATTTCGCGCATCTGGATTGATGCGACGCACCGGGCGGGAGGGAACGTTCCCTCCCGCCCGGCGCATTAAAGTCAAACTGCCGTCGCGGCGCCGTCCACGACCATCGGATGGCCCGTCACGAAGCTGGCAGCGTCGGAGCAGAGCCAGACCACCGCTTCAGCGATCTCTTCCGCCTTGCCCATGCGGCCCATGGGGGTCATGCTCTCGACCACCGTACGCAGCTGCGGATCGGCGGTGACTGCTGCGGTCATCGCGGTTTCGATGACGCCGGGGCAGACCGCATTGACGCGGATGCCAGCCTTTGCCCAGCGCAGCGCTCCGTGGCGGGTCAGACCAACGACGCCATGCTTGGACGCGACATAGCCGGGCTGGCTGGGATTACCGACCAGACCGTTGATGGAGGCCGTGTTGACGATCGCGCCGCCACCCTGCTTCAGCATTACTTCCGCCTCTTCGCGCATGCAGAGCATCACGCCGCTGAGGTTGATGCCGATCGCCTTCGCCCAGACCTCTTCCTCATATTCGTCGCGGCCCAGATTGTTGATCCCGGCATTGTTGAACGCATAGTCCAGCCGCCCGAAATGCGTGACGGCGGCGGCGACCATCGCCTTCACCTGCGCGCCATCGCTGACGTCGCACTGCTGCCAGGCCGCCTTGCCGCCCTGTGCCTCGATCAGAGCCACGGTTTCCAGGCCACCCGCCTCGTTCACGTCGCTGACGAGAACCGCGGCGCCCGAGCGGGCGAAGGCGAGCGCCGCCGCCCGGCCGATGCCGCCGCCCGCGCCTGTAACCAGCGCAACCTTGCCGTCCATGCCGTAATTGATCATTGCATCCTCACTTGCCTGTTCAGGGATTTCATTCAGCGGCCTGCGCCGGAGCGGGCGGCGCCTCACCCCAGACGAGATAGCGGGACACACCGTCCTCCGCGATTTCCTCCGTCAGCATGGAGCTGATGCGGCTGACCGATTCCGCGATCCACCAGCGGCCGTCCTGGCGGCGGTAGACATCCTCATATTCCACCACCAATTGCGTCACGGAGCGCAGTCCCAGGATGATGGTGCGGAAATTGAGCGTCCAGCGCCCCCGCGCCTCGTCCGGCCCCGTCAGTTCGATATCCGCATTGCCCGCATGATGCAGGTCGTAGACGCCGCCCTGACAGGCCATGCTCTCAAAGAGGGCGATGAAGGCCTCCCGATCCGTGAACAGGGGGAAATTCTGATAGTCCAGCTTCAGCCCCTGCGGCAGCAGCGTGTCGCGCAGATCGTCCACCTGCTTGAGGTCACAGGCGCGCAGATAGCGGGCCTTGAGCTGGCGGATGGCATTGATATCCTCCAGCGCGGCGATGCGCGCAGCGAGGCTTTCCAGAGTGACTGTCATTTCCATGCTTCCTTGCTTTACGCCTGCCCGGCTTCCTGCTTGACGATTTCCAGGAACAGCGGCCGTTCTCCGCCGCCATGGACGTCGAGCCGTGCGCCGCTGATATAGGCGGCTCCCGGCGAGCCGAGGAACAGCACCGCATCGGCAATGTCCGTCCCGCGGCCCATGCGCTTGAGCGGGAGGGAGGCGGCGATGCGATCCTGCGCGCCTTCGCTGCCATAGGTCAGTTCCGACGTTTCGGTTTCAATGAGGCCGACGATGATCGCGTTGACGCGCACCTCCGGCCCCCATTCCTGCGCGAGGCTGGTCGTCAGGCTGACCAGTCCCGCCTTGGCCGCGCCGTAAATGGCCGTGCCCGGCGAGGGCCGGACCGCCGATACGCTGGCGATATTGACGATCGAACCGCCCGCCGCCTTCAGATGCGGATAGGCGGCCTGCGCCACATAGAGGGGCGCGAGCAGGTTCAGTTGCAATATGCGTTCGGAAAAGCGGGCGCTGGCTGTGGCGGCATCGGCCTGAGGTGAGCCGCCGGCATTGTTGACGACCAGGTCGATGCGGCCATGGCGTTGCGCCACGGCGGCGATCCAGCCGGCCACGGCCGCGGGATCGCGAATATCGCAGGCATCGAATACCGCCTCGCGTCCATCGGCGGCGATCGGTGCCTCGGGCGCGGTGCGGCCGCAGGTGGCGACATCATAGCCCTCCTCCAGCAGCCGGCGGACGATGGCGGCACCAATTCCCCGCGTCCCGCCTGTGACGATTGCCACCTTGCCTTGCCCTGCCCTGCTCACGCCACCTTCTCCTGCCGCTCTTTCATCCAACAACGTAATATATGATGATGACAAATACGCATATGCCAGCTATTAGTCCATAACATATATATTTTGCGTTATGGAGAGAGGGATGGCATATTCGCTGCAGCAGCTGAGCGACATGGAGGATATCCGCACGCTCAAGCATCGCTATTTCCGGGGCATCGATACGGCAGACATGGCCTTGCTGGCAACGCTCTTCACGGACGATGTCAGCGTCGAATATCGTGGCGGCGGCTATAAGGTGAAGCTAGCCGGGCGGGACAATATGATGGATTTCCTGGCCAACAGCTTCCATTCCGGCACGGCCGCAATGCATCATGGCCATATGCCCGAAATCACCCTGACCGGCGCGGATGAGGCGGAGGGCCTCTGGTATCTCGAAGATATCTTCATCAATGTCGAGGATCAGCTCCACACAAGCGGCACCGCCATCTACCGCGACCACTATCGCCGGGAAGACGGCGCCTGGCGGATCGCGCGGACCGAATATGACCGGGTGATCGAGATCGTCCTGCCGCTGGATCCGCAGACGCGAATCACTGCTCACCGGCTTGGTACCGTCGGACGCAAGCCACACGAACGCACCGACATCAGCCATTTCATCCAATGGGATAATGGCTGACGCGAAAGGCGCTTCTCCGCTCTTGCGCGGGATGCAGCGGCGTGGCTCTATAGCGGGGCTATGGATGATCCGAACGATCCCGATGCCGTGCCGGTGACGGCTATTGCCGATGAGGCGGACGCCTTCTCCCTGCTGCAGGCGCTTTATGGCGGGTTGACGGCAAATCCGCCGTGGGAGGCGTTCCTGCGCGCGCTGGCGGTGGCGGCCGACGCACCCTTCGCTACGTTGCTGGTCGCCACCGGGCATAGCGGGATCGCGTCACAAGTCACCCCCGGTGCCGATCCGACCCGTTCCGCCGAATATCAGCAGCTTTTCACCGCCGACCCTTTCGTCGACCTGCCCGAAGGCCAGGCCGTGATCTTCAGCGATTTCGTGCGACATGTTCCGCCCCGCTTCCGCGAATGGCTGGACAAGACCGGAAGCGGCCAGATCATGGGAGTCGACCTGCATGCGCCATCCGGCGCATCCGTGCGGCTGCGTATCACCCGCGACATGAGCTGGCCCGATTTCGGAGAACGGGAACTGGCTCTGATGGCGCGGCTGGTGCCACATCTACGGATCGCACTGGACCTGCACGCCCGACTGACATCGACCCAGGCCGAGCGACAGATATTCAGCAGCGCGATGGAAGGGCTGGCGGTCGCGAGCTTCATTCTGGCGCGCGATGGGCGAATTCTGCGGCGCAACGCCGTGGCAGACCGGATGCTGGGCGATGCGACCGCCTTGGCAGAACGCAATGGACGGCTGGAACCACGGCTGAACGCTGCCGCAGCCACACTGGATCGCCTGTTGCGCAACCCGCCCGCGGCCGGGGAAGAGCAAAGGCTGGAAATCGCCGTTCCGCAGGGCCAGGCGCTGCGCGGGGTGGCTCGGGCATTGCCGACCGACGCTTATGGCGACGGGGCCAGTCTGGCGCTGTTTCTGGCCGATCCGGCGCGGGTCGAGGGACCTGATCCCGAATCGCTGCGCGATCGGTTCCAGCTCACACCCGCCGAGGCGGGACTTGCGGTGCAGCTGGCCCAAGGCGCATCGCTGGTGGATGCAGCGCGAACGCTCGATATCGCCCATAATACGGCGCGGGCGCATCTGCGCGCGATCTTCGCCAAAACAGGCACGCACCGACAGGGCCAGCTGGTGCATCTGCTGCGGACCAGCGCGGGAGGGTTGGCGGTTTAACCCTCGCCTTCCTTCCGCGTGATCTTGGCAATACCCGCCTCATATTTGAGGTTATGCACCGAAATGGAAGTCTCCACCCGCTGCACCCCCGGCAGAGGCCGGATGCGTTGTACGACCAGATCGTTCAACTGCTCCAAATTGGTGAACAAGCCCATGGCCAGCAGGCTGTAACGGCCGAGCAGCAGAATAACGCAGGTGATTTCCGGAATGTCCGACAGGCTGCGCGCCAGTTCCTCGACATGGGAGGGTTCGGCATCGATCCCCAGCATGCACAGATTGGGTGATCCGGCCATCCGGAAGTCGGTGACGACGGTGAACTGGATCAGCCCTTCATTCTGCAACCGCTTGATGCGGGTGCGAATGGTGCCTTCGGTCACGCCCAGCTCGGCAGCGATGGCCCGGTTGGAAATGCGCGCGTCGCGGGCAAGTCTTTCGACGATGCCATGGTCGAGCTGGTCAAGGCGGGATGTAGAAACGGAATTGCTCACAGCGGCACCACGTTGAATTCGAACTTCACCATATCGACGGCAATCCCCGGCGTGATATGCGACACGCCCTCGATGTCGGCGATATGGGCGAACAGCAGTTGCTGCACCTCGGCGAAATCATGCAGGGCGACCAGCAATTCGATATCGTGGCTGCCGCTCATGATGTTGACGCTCAACACCTCGTTCAGCTTGGCCAGATCGCGTGCGACCGCCTCTACATCGCGGCCCTGAACGTTCACGCCAAGCGCGATGATGACATTATAGTCATGCGCCGCGAAATCAGTGACCGCAACGACGCGCATGACGCGGGCGTCCTCCATCTTCTGCAGGCGGGCAGAAACGGTCGCGGCAGTGACGGATAATCGCTCGGCTATTTCCTGGTTGGTGGCCCGTCCGTTGGTACGCAATATCTCGATAATATTGGTGTCGAGACTGTCCAGCGACGGCGGTGTCGTGACCCGCCCGCTTCTGATCTGCATTATCGCCCGCCTTCCCTTTAGATGCATGCCCCCATAGCCCGCGAACGTAAGGAGTTCCAGATACAATGGAATCCCGCCGTTCGAACCCGGCTTCGCCTCTAACTGTAGTTGACGCATCTCTATCGCCCCGCATTACGAAAGAAAATAATTTTCTTTTCCAATTTTCATGCAATGCGTAACAATTTAGCATATCGGCAACGTGGAATACCAAATTCAGTCGATTCTGCCTGTCAGTAGGACAGCGATATTCGGGAGAGGACAATGCTTTCAAAGGTCAGGATCGGCAGCACCGATCTTTCGGTCAGCCCCCTGTGCTACGGCACCAACCAGTTAGGGACAGCCATCCGCCAGCCGGAAGCGGATGCGATATTGGACCGCTTCGCGGCGCTGGGCGGCAATTTTCTGGACACCGCCCGTTCCTATGGGGACTGGATTCCTGATGCGCCCAAAGGCGCGAGCGAGCGGGCGATCGGTGCCTGGCTCAAGGGTCGCAGGCGGGAGGATTTCGTCATCGCCACAAAGGGCGGTTTCTACGACATGCGGGCGGGTGATTATCGCAATCGCGTGACGCCCGAGGATATTCGCAGCGACCTCATGGAGAGCCTCGCGCATCTGGGCGTCGACACGATCGACCTTTACTGGCTGCACATGGACAATGCGGATGCGTCGGTCGGCCCCATTATGGACGTGCTGATTGACGCCAAGGCCGAAGGCAAGATCCGCTGGTTCGGTGCGTCGAACTGGACCGCCGCCCGCGTGCTGGAAGCCAATGCATATGCACGGGCCAAGGGTAGCGAAGGCTTTGTCGCGCTGGAACCGTTCTGGGGCCTCGCCAAGCCCGATGAAGCCCATGCGGCGCAGCAGGGCTATGTGCTCTATTTCGAGGAGCATGGCGAACAGGCACTGAAGGACAGCGGCCTTGCCATCATGCCTTATTGCTCGCAGAGCCGCGGTTATTTCGCCCTGCGCGAGAAGGGCGAAGTGCCTGACTGGCTGAACGCCTTCTACAACAATCCGGCCAATGATGCCCGGTTCGAGGCGGCCCGGCGGATCGCCGGACAGCATGGCGTCGGCATCAATGATGTCGCGCTGGCCTATCTCGTCAATCAACCGCAGCAGACCATTCCGATTTTCGGCGCATCCAGCCCGGAACGGGTGGAGGAAAGCGTGAAGGCAGCCGAACTGCACCTGTCATCAGAAGAGCTGACCGCGCTGCGGGCGGAATAACCGGCATCAGGCTTGGGCGACCCGGCAACGCGGGTCGCCCCGCCACTTTCCCATTTTGCTTCGATATGAATGGGCAATCCCTTTTCGTCCCTGATTCGCGCTGGTCCAGCGCGGCTTCCACCCCAGCGTGACATCGCAATGGCACGAGCCGCGACAGGCGCAGCGCATGCAGCGTGTACGTCCACCGGATGGGCGAGCGAACGGCGCGGCGGACGCTCAATTGCGATTATGGATGGGGGAACGTCAGAACCTTCGTTCCAACAGTATCAGCGATGAATCCCCTTCGACCGGCAAGGCGGAGAAGCCCTTTTCCTGTTCCAGCGTGATGGCGGCGTGATTTTCGCGGCTCTCGATCGACTGGAGTCGTTTGATCCCCCACCCTTTCGCCTCCCGTGCCATATGATCGAGCAGGGTCCAACCTATGCCGCGTCCCTTGTGATCGGCACGAATGGCGATGGCGACCTCGCCGGTTTCGCGCGCCTTGTCCGCCGCCAGCGTGGCAACGGCGATGATCGCGCCCTCCGTGTCGAGAGCCAGGAAATTCTCATGCATTTGCGGCTCATGCCGCGTCAGCTCCGCCAATTGCCCGGATGTCAGCGCCTGAACCGCGCTCAGGAAGCGGAAGCGTCGATCATCATCGGACACCTGCCCGAAAAAGGCCGTCAGTGCCTCGCCATCATCGGCGATCGCGGGGCGTAGGCGGAAAACAAAACCGCTGCGGGTGCAAAGTTCGGTCATGATCAATCCTCCTCATGCCGGCGCCAGAGCCTTGACCACGAAAGGCAGGCGCGCGCCGTCCGGCTCGGTCAGGGTCAGATACCCCCCCGGCCGAATCGCATGGGCCTCCAGCCGGAAGATCCTTTCATCATCCTCTTCTCCCGGTTCGTAGGATAGTGCCCAACCGTCGGCGGTGCGCAGCAGCGTGCCGTGGCGATCCGGCTCATTGGGCCAGAAGCGGCGCACCGTGGCCAGTTCCGGATGGACGCGATACTCCCTCTCATCGATCAGACCCTCCGTCCCGAGGGGCAGGCGCAACACATAGCTGCGTGCGGCCGACCCGTTGGGAAAGGTGGGCGTTCGTGCCAGTTCCAGGCGTATCGTCATCCAGCTCATAGCCATTCCAATCGGATTCTGCGGCGAAAAGCGATATAAGGATTATCCCTGATGGCGATGGCGTCCGGGAAGGGCCTAGTCAGGCAGGGCAAGAGCGTTGCTTGCCGGGAGACAGTCGATGAAATCGGTCCTGCTGCACATTCATGAAGATCATGGCGCGGAAAGCCGTCTGCAAGCGGCCTGCGATCTGGCCCGCGCGTCGGGCGCGCATATCCATTGCGTGCAAGTGACGGCCATGCCTGATTTCGTCGCGGCGGACATGTATGGCGGCGCATCCATGGCGCCGGCCATGATGGCGGAACTGTACGACATCGACGAAAAGGCGCGGCGGCGCACAGAGGAGCGGCTGCGGCGGGAAGATGTGAGCTGGGACTGGCGCCATGTCGAGGGCGACATGGTGCACGGCCTGCTCTCTGCCGCCACGCTGACCGACGGGATCATCGTCACCCTGCCGTCAGGCGCACGCAAGGAACTGGCTGATCCGCTGCATCTGGCCGCCGATCTGGCGCTGGCCGGGCGGACGCCGGTGATCGCGGTGCCGCAGGATGCGAAATCCTTTCCCGTGACAGGCCGCGCGGTCGTGGCCTGGGAGGGGTCGCAGGAAGCCTCCGCCGCGCTGCGGCTGTCCATACCGCTGCTGAAGCTGGCGGAGGAAGTCCATGTCGTGACCGTGGAGGAAGCAGGCAAATATCCCTTCCCCGCTACCGATGCGCCGGAATATCTGGCTCGCCACGGCATCAAATGCCAGTTCCACACCTGGCCGCAGGACGGCCGCACCGTGGAAGCCGCGCTGAAGGCCTCGATCGGCGTGCTGAAGCCCGACTGGATGGTGATGGGCGCATTTGGCCATAGTCGCCTGCGCGAAATGGTGTTCGGCGGCGTCACCCGCACGATGCTGCGCGAAGTGCACGTCCCGCTCTTGCTGGCGCACTGAAGGCACGGCATGGAGGGGGCATGGCGGTAGCGGACGATGAAACCGATGGCTTGAGTGAGCGTGAGCATAGTCTGGAACAGGCGCTGCTCGGCTCCATATTGGCGACCGTGCCCGATGCGCTGATCGTCATCGACATGCGTGGACAGATCGTGTCGTTCAGCGCAGCCGCCCAGCACATGTTCCAATATGCCGAAAGCGACGTGCTGGGCGAGAATATCTCGATGCTGATGCCTTCCCCCGACCGGGAACGACATGACGGCTATATCGACCATTATATGAGCACTGGTGAGAAACGGATCATCGGCATCGGCCGCCTGACCAGCGCGCGGCGGCGGGACGGGTCCGTCTTTCCCATCGAGTTGTCGGTGGGCGAGGTCAGCGATCAAGGGCGGCGGCTGTTCACCGGCTTCATCCGCGACCTCACCGAACGGCAGCAGGCCGAGCGGCGGGTGGCCGATTTGCAGGCGGAACTGGCCCATGCATCACGGGTGACGGCAATGGGAACGCTGGCCGCCGCGCTGGCGCATGAATTGAACCAACCGCTGACCGCCATCGCCAATTATCTGGAGGCGGGGCGCGACCTGCTCGACGGCGAGGGACCGGTCGACCGTGAACTGTTGCGCGAGGCGATGGACGAGAGCGCGCGCCAGGCCCTGCGTGCGGGCGAGATCATCCGGTCCCTGCGCGAGTTCATCAAGCGCGGCGAAACGATGCGCCAGCCCGAACCCCTCCGCGGGCTGCTGGCAGAAGGCGCGGCGCTGGCCTTTATCGGCGTCGACAGCCGGGGGCTGGACATGGACATCAGCGTCGACCCGCGCGTCGACAAGGTGCTGGTCAATCGCGTGCAGTTGCAGCAGGTCATCATCAACCTCACCAAGAATGCGGTCGAGGCTATGGCGGAAAGTCCGGTCCGCATCCTGCGCCTGTCCGCCATTCCGGGCGAAAGCGGCCGGGTCGAGGTGATCGTCGCCGACAGCGGGCCGGGGCTGGACCCCGACATGTCGCGCACGCTCTTCACCCCCTTCACCACCACCAAGGCGTCCGGCATGGGCGTTGGCCTGTCGATCAGCCAGACCATCGTCGAGGGGCATGGAGGACGCATCTGGGCCACGCCCTCCCAATGGGGCGGCACGGCCTTTCACTTCACCCTGGACGCAGTGGAGCCAGCATGAGCGAACCCTATCCCACCTATGTCGTGGACGATGACGAAGCGATCCGGCGGTCGCTGTCCTTCATGCTGAAGACCAGCGGCTTCGCGGTGAAGCTGTTCGATGGCGGCACCGCCTTCCTGAAGGAAGCCGCCGACCTGCCGCCGGGCTGCGTGCTGCTGGACGTGCGGATGCCGGATATCGATGGGCTGGCGGTGCAGCGGGAATTGCGCGCGCGGGGCATCATGTTGCCGGTAGTCATCATGACCGGCCATGGCGACATCGACATGGCGGTAACGGCGATGAAGGCAGGCGCGAGCGACTTCATCGAAAAGCCGTTCGAGAAAAGCGCGCTGCTTGGCTGCATCGAGGCGGCGCAGCGACTGACCGTGGCCGATCGCGGCGCCAGCGCCCGGACGGAGGATGCAAAGGCGCGGCTCAACGTCCTGACCGAGCGGGAACGGGAAGTGCTGGACGGGCTGGTCGAGGGGCTGCCCAACAAGACCATCGCCTATGATCTGGGGATCAGCCCGCGCACGGTGGAAATCCACCGCGCCAATCTGATGCAGAAGCTGGAGGTAAAGAGCCTGGCCGAAGCGCTGAGGATTGCCTTCCACGCCGGACTGGCGAAGAACGAAGCCTAACGCGGAAATTTTGTGGAGCCGTTTGCTTCTGGGTCAGGAATTGCAGGAAACGACCATTCCAAGCCTTAGAGCGGTGAGCGCAAAGTAGGAATCGCGGACGATTCCTTTTTGCGCGGATTTGTGATTCATGTGCCTGTGGAGGTGAACCATGGGCAGAGCATATTCGGCTGATTTGCGGGAACGGATATCGGCGCACGTAAGGGCGGGACACTCGCGCCGGGCGGCGGCCCGCCATTTCGGTGTGAGCGCGAGTTGCGCAGTGAAGTTGTTGCAGCGAGTGGAACGAACAGGTTCGGCTGCTTCTTCACGAATAGGGCGGCCACGCGGCGCTGGTAAGTTGGCGCCGTATATGGCCCGGTTGACGGGCTGGGTGGATAGGGAACCAGACATCGGCATGTCGGAGCTGTCCAACAAGCTTGCAGCGGAGACGGGCGTAGTTGCCCATCCGGCATCCCTCTCGCGGGTGCTGATCCAGGCTGGCTATCGGGTAAAAAAAACGCTGCTGGCCAGCGAGTGCGGACGCGATGATGTCGCTCATGCGCGACTGCGATGGCGCCTCGACCGGCAGCCGCAGATGCGCGCAAAGCCTCATCACCTCGTCTTTCTGGATGAGACGGCGACCACCACGAAGATGACCAAGCTTCGTGGCCGGGCGCCAAAAGGAGAGCGTCTCAAGGCCCGCGCTCCGTTCGGTCATTGGAAAACGCAAACCTTCATCGCGGGGCTGCGCTGCGATTGCTTGGTTGCCCCGTGGGTGATCGACCAACCGATGAACCGGCGCCTGTTCGAAACCTATATCGAAACCCAGTTGGCGCCAACGCTCAGCCCCGGCGATGTTGTGATCGCCGACAATCTGTCGAGCCACAAAAGCGAAAAGGTCAAAGCCTGCCTTAAAGAGCGAGGTGCGTGGATCCTTTTCCTCCCCGCTTATTCACCCGATTTGAACCCAATAGAAATGGCCTTCGCTAAATTGAAATCGCACCTGCGACGGATCGGGGCGCGGACCATCGATGAGCTATGGAAGGCTCTCGGACATATCTGCGACCTCTATTCTGCCGAAGAATGTTGGGAATATTTCAAGGCCGCCGGATATGCGTCCAACTAATCGCTCACCGTTCTAGAAGGCGCCCTGAACTTCGCCGGATTGCAGACGTTCGTCGTCTATGCGAACCTTGCCGCATGAGGTTGTTTGGTATCCTTTTTTTGCTTTGCGCGATGTCGGCTTGCTCCGAGCAGCCGAAGCGCGAGGTTTGGGCCGTGGTTGTTAATATTGCGGAACACGCGAACCCCAAATGGCACCCCGACGAGTTGATCGTAACAGCACGAAGTCAAGATGGAGCCTTCGGATCAAAAGCTGTTCTGAGGACCCGCCTGCACTGTCGCATTGGTGATACGGTTCACGGTTCCGCACGCGGCATGTCGTTGACGCTAGATGACGGCGCGCGCATTAGTTGAG
Organism: Sphingobium sp. EM0848; assembly: GCF_013375555.1. Taxonomy (NCBI): domain Bacteria; kingdom Pseudomonadati; phylum Pseudomonadota; class Alphaproteobacteria; order Sphingomonadales; family Sphingobiaceae; genus Sphingobium; species Sphingobium sp. EM0848. The sequence continues at coordinate 1,320,596 of NZ_JABXWB010000005.1, read as the reverse complement.
GTCAGCTTTCTGGCTTTCATGCTTGTAGGCAGACTATCGCCAAACCACCCAACTAGCTTAAATCACCAGAAGTACCGCCCAAGCAATACACCCCAGCCCCGTGGCCACAGAAATCAGCCGCCCCCAGGGCAGCAGCTTTTCCATCGCCACCAGCAGCGTCAACAACGCGATCCACACGAGGTTCATGACGCCGCCGACGAACAACAGCGCCATCAACATCCAGCAGCATCCCACGCACCATGCACCGTGGATCATGCCCATGCGCAGCGCGCCCGTCCGACCTGGGCGATAATAGCGGCTGAGAAAAGTGGCCGGGTTGCGGCACTGACGCAGGCAAGCGTCCTTCCATGGGCTGAACTGGTAGAGGCCAGCTGCCGCCAGCAGTCCCGCCGACAGCCAGTGACTGGACGACGCCATCGCCATCGGGGCCAGCATGGCTGCGGCGCTCAGCCGCCATTGCGCGGTCGTCGCGAGCAGGGAGAACAGGCCCCAGACCAGCAGATAGCCCGCCAGAAAGCTCTCCGTCGCGGGGCGGACGATCGTCTTGCGATGGGTGGCGGCACGGGCGTAGAGCAGGATCGTCGGCGCGGCGGAAGGCAGCATCATCGCGACCATCATCACCCACCACATGATCAGCGTCAGCGCGAACTGCGCCGCCGTCCACGGGCCGACCACAGGCATCATCATCGCCATCATGGGGTCTTGCGGCTGAAGTCCGGAGGGCGCGAGCGACGCCATCGGCGCCATACCCATGCCCGCCCCCAGCAACAGCCAGCCCCAGGCGAGCAGGATCAATGCGGCCAGCGCCATTACCGACAGGATGCGATGCCGGGCAAGCACCGCTTCCACCTCAGCCCTCATTGCCCCCGCACGACGCCATGGCTGTCGAGATGCAGATGGGCGAATTGGCCGTAGCTCGACGCATGGGCGAGCGGCATCGGATCGACGGACCGGGTGGCGCCCGAACCGACCTCCGCCACTTCATATTCGAAGCCGTCGGGCAATTGTATCCGGGCGCGGACTTCGCTGCCATTGACCGGGCTGCGGATCGGTTCGCCGTCCATTTCCAGATGGCCGGCTATGCGCAGCCGGGCCTTGCGCCCTTCCACATCCACCTCGAAATCGACGGGCACGAAACAGGGTTCATGCATGGTCGTGATGGTGGAGGCGAAGACCGCGAAAACGGTCGCGAACGGATCGGTATCGCCGCCCGTCAGGATGGTCAGTAGGGCATCGCGCTGCGCAGGCGTGGCCCGCTCATCGACGAAGGCGACGCATTCGCCCTGCCCTTCATGGATCGGGCCCGGCCAACTGAAGACGCCCGCTATGTTGAGACCGGACAGGTCTGTGTCGCCATGATGTCCTTCATCGATGGCGATGCCGACAGCGGCCTGGCAACGTCCCTTGTCGGGCAGACCGCCGAACTGGCAGTTGCAGCCATATTCGCAATTGCAGTTCGCGAATTCCCGGCCCTTGAGCTTCCAATAGACCATGGCAAGTTCCCCCTTATGTGGGTACCGGGGGACTATAGCATATCGATCGGGCCGCGTTCCAGACTTTCGCGCGCGACCCCGACGAGGTTCACCAGACGGTGAATCCGCCATCGATGCTGAGCGCCTGCCCCGTGATGAAGCCGGCCTGCGGCGAACACAGCCAGACCACCGCGCTGGCGATGTCATGGGGTTCCCCCAGCCGGCCCATGGGCGTCGCCTGCATCAACTGTTCCATGTCCTTCTGGTTATCCGGGTGATCGGTCATCCCGGTATGGGCGATGCCGCCTGGGCAGACCGCATTCACCCGAATGCCCGCCCGTGCGTAATCCAGCGCGACGGCGCGGGTGAGACCGACCACTCCGGTCTTGGACGCGGAATAGGCGGCCAGCCCCGGTCCGCTCACCACACCCATGATCGACGATGTGTTGACGATGGCGCCGCCGCCATGGGCCAGCATATGGGCGCATTCATGCTTCAGGCAGAGCCAGACGCCCTTCAGGTTGACGCCGATGGTGCGGTCCCAATCCTCTTCCGACATCTCGGCCACGGGCGCGCCACGCGGCGCGATGCCCGCATTGTTGAAGGCGCACTGCAACCCGCCGAAGCTTTTGACCGCCAGGGTGACGGCATGGGCGACATCGGCGTCGCGCGACACATCCGTCGCCACGAAGATCGCGCGTCCGCCTGCCGCCTCCACGGCATGGGCAGCCTCCTCGCCAGCGGTTTTCGCTACATCGGCGAGCACCACATGCGCGCCCGCTGCGGCAAAGCTCAAGGCCGCCTGACGACCGATGCCGGTCGCAGCGCCCGTAACAAGCGCGACTTGGCCGTCAAGATCATGCATATCCTTCTCCCATCCTGTCATCTCATTGGATCGTCACGAATAATCATTGTTCCGGCCATAGTCTTCATGGAAATTGCATAATTTTTGGACGACATTGATACGCATAGAATGGCGTTCAAATGCTCCCCCTACGCTCCATTCCGTACAAAAGGATGTATCGCTTGAGGCATATGGCGACATGGCACTCAACATTGTCCTGTCGGGCGCCCTTTTCGTCGCAGTGCTGATCGCCATTCGTGATCGGCAAACGCATGGGTCGCGCCTGCGCCGCACCGGTTTCAGTTCGGCGACAGATCAATCACCTGGCAGACGCGATCCCATACGGCCTCCGGGCAGGGCACGACAATCTGAAATACGCCATCCAGCAGCGCGGTAAATTCCTCGGCGTCCCGGATGGGTCGCTCTGAAACGCCCCGCGGCGTCGTTGTGTATCGCGTGGCGTTGCGGACGGCCTCTATGCGATCGGGAAAGTGACGCTGGATCACGAGATTGGTCCTGAACGGCGACGCCTCGGCCTCCCGGAGGTACCTCTGGGCATGCCCCAGCGCCGGTTCATCGACATAGTCCGCCCGGAAGTCGAAACTGGGCGCGCCGCTATATGCGTGATTGCGGAACCGCAACCAGTCTCCGTCCGCATGTTCAAGCGCGAAGGCATAACCGCGCTGTTCGGCCGAGCCGACAACCAAAGGAATCGGGTCCACCAACGCGTCGCCAAGGCCCACTTCCGCAAGCCAGGGTTCCTCAAAATCGACCCGCAGCGTCAAATGGTTGCCGATGGCGAGATCGCCCAGCTCAGCCCGGCGAACTCCACCGCACAACCGCGTCACGGCGAAACCGCAAGCGGACAGGGCTGCGCCAAGCAGACCGTTCATTTCATAGCACCAGCCCCCCCGGCGATGCTCCACCATCTTGGCAAATGCGTCCTGGGGATCAACGCTGGTGGGCCATTCCATGAAACAATCAATGGCTTCCCAGGTGAAGCCATATGCATGGGCGCGATGGATCGCCTTTAGCGCGGCTGGATCGGTCCTTTCGGGTCGCCGGACCCCGATCCGTGCAAGATAGGCATCCAATTGCGCTTCTGTCAGACTTTCCGCCATTTCATGCCTCCCCGGACCTGCGGCACGGTTTATCATAAGTGCACAGGATACCTTAATGGCTCTTGCGCCGCCTGAACTCCAGATCGATCGGTCGCATCACGCCGTCTGGTCTGATCCTGACCCGAACGAAACCCTGGGTGTCCGGGCTTGCCAATTGGCGCGACAATGCCAGCGCACGCGACTGGGACGTGAAAATAATAGCTGATTCCAGCCCCCGGACTTCCCGCCGGGCGCCAACGGAAGCACGCGCAATGATGGCGCATCCTTTTGCCTTGTCGGGATCGGACCAGCCCATGACGACCGGCAATTCACGCACCCTGACGATGTTGGGCGCCGTCCCTTCGATGCATAATTGATCCACGAAGGACGCGTTGAACGACACCCCTCCCTCATCGAGGCCGTCCGCCGGTGCGCGGTCCACAGGCCAGTCATATCGATATTGGACATAGTGCCCCCGCAGCAGATCTCTGGGATCATAGCCTTTGATGGGGATGAGCCATTCCTGCCCCTGCCGGGCAAGGCGATAGGTTGCCGCCCAGCTACAAGCCAGCACTACCAGCGGCAGCAGGAGGGCGGCGGCGAGCAGAAGGCGGGGCGAAACAATCCTTATCATTCCCCGCCCCTCCCCTCGGGGGCATAGCGCCTCGATATACGCACCGTCACCCATGCCACAGCCATGGCGAAAGCCCCGGAAAGAATAAGGCCGGCGCCGTTCCCCAACAGGTCGTCATTCAGTTCAAAACTGAGGATGATGATGCGAATGGCAAGCAGCGCGATCGCGCCCTGAAACAGGCGCCGCTGCCGGGCGAAAAGAGCGCCTCCGGCGACCGCGCCCCAGAGGATGAGGAAGAATAATGCGCCGATCCATGGGCCACGGATCGGGCCATGCATGGCAAGCAATAAGGCGTCAGCGAAATGCACCATGGCCGTGACCACCAATATGCCTGCCATCGCTTGGCCAGATCGCGCTCCCCTGACCGACAGGATCGCCGCCGCCGCACCGATCAACGCCAGGCTCTGGATCGCGACGCTGCCGACCATGCCATGCGACCGGCCATCCCATTGGCCAACGATAATGACGATGGTGAGGCCGATCAAAATGGTGGCGATGGCCAGCAGTTCCAGCACGCGCCAGAAAGCCGGACGATCGCTACGGTCGCGGATCAGCGCGGCAAAGGCCGCGACCGCCATCGGCGGACAGCCGATCAGTCCCCAGAACAAGGTGGGAAAGGCAGGTTGCGGCATGTGACGGCCCCATGACCAAAGGCCATATTCGTCGGCATAGGACCATGTCGTGCCGATGACGCCGGCCAGCCAGAGGCCTGCGACAGGCCACCCCCGCCCGAACAGAAGCAGCAGCGGGGAAAAGATGATCAACCATGCCAATAGCGGCTGCCAGAGCGGCGACGATGTCTGGTAGACCTGACCCACATGGCCGAAAAAGGTCAGACCCAGCACCGCTGCCACGAACAACAGGCCGTCGCTGCAATAACCATCCTTCGCCGCCGCCCCGGCCAGAGAGCACCAGAGCAGAACCGCACAGCCGATCATCAGCGCGAAGTGGATCGCAAGGCGCGTTTCGCCCGGTATCGCATCCCAATTGGCCGCGACGACGGACACGATGCCGAGCCCGATCGTCAGCACGCCCAGCCCGACGACCGCCCACAGGCCCACAGGCCCACAGGCCGGCTGTGCGCGGCCTCCCACAAGCGGATGCGCTCTGCGATTTCGGCGTCGATCAGGCCGGCATCCTGCCATGCCCTGAGTTGTCGTTCCGACATATCCTCCCTTAATCCTCGCGCTCGGTAGATCGGAACCGCAATCGGACCTCCCCATTTGCCGGCACCGTCATGGCCCAGACTTTCTTGCCCGGCTTGTCCGTCACCCGGCCGCCAAAGCCGTCGAAAATCCGACCGCCATTCTGCGGAAAGTCCATCTCAAAGCGCACGGCAAAGGGATTGGCGTTGCGCACGATCAGCCGGTGGCGCAGGACGCGCTCGCCCTCCTTCCTCTGTTCCTGCTCCAGCGTGAGGTTGCTTGCCTGCGCAAAGGGCCATTCAACGTCTTCGTCCACGGCCTTATCGCCCGTCGCGCTTTCTCCGACATACATCCGGCCCCAGGGGCTGTCCTGATACAGCACCGCGCGCCCCGCCGGGAGCGGATCGCCCAGACCATCCGCCACCCGGTTGCGAAAACGGAACAGCATCCGGGGATCGTCCGGCTCGTCCCAGATCATCTGCGATCGATAGATGAGGCTGCCCATCACCTTCTGCTTGATCAGAAAGGCGACCTGCTTTTGCGACCGCGCAGCGACCGTGACGGGAACGGGAATGCGATAGAGTTTGAGGTCGCCCAGATTCTCCGCTCTGGCAACCACTACAGGCGCGGCGGGAGCTGACAGCGCCATTTCCCGCCGCTGGGCTGTCACGACGATATCCTCCCCCGCCACCATCATCGCCACCGGCGCGGGCGGCGGCGGAGCCGGATGGCCGATGTCGCTCGTCGTGTCAGCCGGCCAGCAATCGCTGAACCTGTTCAGATAACGGGCCTCCTGATGCGCTCTTGCTCCCGTATCGTCGCGGCTGTCCGGCGATCGCTGCACCCGTCCGGCCACGGCGGCAGCCGTCGCATCGGGAAAACTGGTATCATCCGCGCTCGCCAGCGTCAGCCAGCCAAGCAGGCTCAGCGACTGTCCGTCAGGCGCCAATGTGCCGACATAGGTGGCGTCCCAGTCGAAGCCGGTGGCAATATAGGCGAGCGTGATGGTTGCCCAGCCGCCGGGCTGATCCTTGGTCGTCATCGTCAGCACCGGCCGGGCCGAGAGAGTCGGAGGCGCCTCCGGATAGAGCAGGGTCTGACGCAGGCCGGAACAATAAAGCGCTTCCACCCCACGCGGCGTCGTCACCACCAGCCGGTCGGCAGCGGAACGGACGGTCGCGCTTTCCTCCACCGTCCGTCCGGTCGCCGGATCGGTTCGGCGCAGGATCACCCGCTGCCCGGTAAAGGCATCCACCAGCCCCTTTTGCGACAGCAGGGCGGCATCGCGGTTGCGTTCGCGCGGGGGTGCGCCAAACAGGATCGCTGACTGCGGCACAATACCGCTCGCCACCCCTTCGAACCGGATCACCACCGGGCCGGGCGGCAGCATCACCCGGCGCGTCTCTGCTACCAGAGCGAAAGCGCCGGGATTGTTGCGGTCGATCGCATTCTCTCCCCGATCCGCATCGCGGTACAGGGTGACGGCCACCTTGTCCGGTGCGGCCGAAATCACCACGGGCGATTGCGCCCGCGCGACAACAGGCGTGCAGAGGAGGAGGATAAGCAGCGGCCACGGCCCGATGCGGCGCATGACGGTGCGCTTACCAGGGGGTAAGGAAGGTGGCGGTCAACTCGACCTTGCCATTGGCGGGCACGGGCACGACCCACCGCCGCATATCCGCCGTCTCCTGCACGCCCCCAATGCTTTCTTCCGGCACACGCAGGTCGCGCCACCACCCCCAACGGGCGAGGCCGGACTGGACCACATCGACATTTACCGGCGTCGATTTCGCATTGGTGATGATGTAGCGCATCTGGGTCCGGTAATATTTATCCGGCTGTTCGACCTGCACTTCCTTCCTGCTGCCGTCAGGATAGGTGACACGCCAGCGCGCGGTCTGCGTCCATTCGTCGGTCGTGATGACGCCGCGTTTCTCCACCACCGGCTGCACCTTTACGTCGAACGCATCCCCGGTACGCAGCGCCAGAGTGGAACCGCCCGGCGTGTGAGGGATGGTGCTTTCACCCACAAACTGCGCCTGCCCGCGAGAATCCCGCATATAGACGCGCACCGTACCCGCCGGCAGCGCGGCGCCGATACCGGAGGCTTTTGCATTGGAGAATTTCAATATGGATGCCGCGCTTTCGGCCTGATCCCGGCTTTCCATCCAGTCGTTGCGAAACTCATAACCCCGCTCCGCCGGAACGCCCGATGCATCGAGGAAGCTCACCTGCTTGGTCTGTGCATTGGCGATCGTGGTGCGTCCTTCGATCGGATAGACATGGAAGTCGCCCAATTGCTCGCCATCGCCGCTCTCGGTTCCCGGCTGATTCCCACGGGGCTGGGGCCGACCGCCATTATAGCGCTGCTGGACCTGCCCCACATCCCCCGCGACCAGCAGGGCGCGGGCATTGGCGAAGGTCGTGCCCGTGCTGTTATTGAGCGTGATCCAACCCTGCATGTCGAGCTTACCCGCCTTTTCGTCGAATAGCGCGACATAGTCGGATTTCCAGCTCATGCCCGGCGTCAGATAACTGAGCGTCACCGGCCGCGCCCCGGCCTGCTGCGCGTCCATAGTGACGCTGAGCGTCGGACGGGCACGCAAATTAGGCGGGATGGAAGAAAAAATGACCCGCACCGGCAGGCCGTCGTCGCGCAGCACCTCTATGCGATCGCCAATTTTCAGCACGACACCGCCATTGGCTGCCAGAACCGTTGCCTGCTCGCGCGTCTCCACGCCGGTTGCCGGATTGGTGCGCAGCAGGGTGATGGTCTGACCCACTGCCTTTTCCATCAGCGACGCAGGCGAGAGCAGATCATAATCGAAATTCTGTTCGACAATGCCGATGCCCTCGCCCGACAATGTCACCGTTTCCGGGCGGATTCGCGCGGAAACATCAGGAAATTCCTGCCGAGAGCGCCCTGCGGACAAGGTGATCCGCCGCACATCCTGCACCAGCGCCAGATCGTTATTATAGATGGTGACGGCAACATCGCCCTGGGCATTGGGCACCGCCGGCGATGGCTGAGCGAAAAGCGATTGCGGGATCAGGGCAGCAGCCGATGTAAAAGCAAGACATTTCAGCCGCATGAAGCCCCCCCTCTTCTCCACCAGTGCCACAAACATGCCTGAAAATGCCGAACCATTCCAGTGGCATATAAAGCCTGCTTCGATACACCGGCCCTGCATCTTCGTAAGATCGGCTATTGCTCCTCCCGGCTTCCCAAAGCATAGCGGTGGCGATGGATGAAGAACTGACCAAAATTGTGCTCACCGTGTTGCAACGGGCGCCCGAATGGATCCGACACGATCTTGCCGGAAAGGATGGCAATCTGCGCGCACGGGCCGAAGAGGCTTTGGCAGCCATGCTGGAAGCCGCCGTCCGCGAGGGTGGCTTCCACCAATAGGTCGCCAGCCATAGCCAGGCCGGTGCCAGTTTATCTCGTCCCATAATCTCGGATGCGACCATAGACCGTTGGCGAAACATTTGCCCCGCTTCCTTCGAAGCGGGGCTTATTTATTCAAATTGAGCCGCGTGCTCGCCATCCCTGATGGCGGCCGCATTCGAACCAAATGACGGCTGGGTCGTTTCACAAGGCAGCAAAGGAGAGTTATTATGCGTAAGACACTCTTACTAATTGCAGCCTTGGCTGCCGCGACCAGTGTTAGCGGCTGTTCGCGGGAGACGACCCGTGCTGGTCTGCGTGGCGCAGGCATCGGCGCGGTCGGCGGCGCGGTTGCGGGCGCCGTGATCCCCGGCCTTGGAATTGTCGAAGGCGCGGCAATCGGTGCCGCGGGCGGCGCCGCAGTCGGTGCGGCAACATCGGAAGGCAATCACACATGGGAGCGTGACCGGCGCGGCCGCGAATATTATATCGATCGCAACGGCAACCGCGTTTACCGATAAGCGCCAGCGCCGTGCGCGCAGCATATCGTCGATATGACAAGCCCTTGGGCGCAACGAAGGCGGGGGTTGGACAAGATCGCGAGCGCAATATCCGCGCTCGCGGTAACTGGAATGATCGGCTTTGCCCTGATCGCGGGGCTGCGTGACGCCCCCATGTTGCGCACATTGGCCGACACTTCCCCTTTGGCCTTGTTCAACCTGAAGCCCCCGGTGAAGGAAAAGCCTGAACCCGCAAAGCCGGTGAAGCAGCCCGCTGCAGAACATCAGGGCGGCGGCCGCGCTGCTCCCGCCCCGCATCAGGCTGACCTGAAGCGACCCGCAGCCATTATTGCGCCCGTGCCCGCAATCACTGTGCCTTCACCGGCTGTTCCGACCGTCGCCTCGTCGGTTGGCACCGGCGTGGATGGTGGGGGATCAGGCGGCGCGGGCAATGGGCGCGGATCGGGTGGAAGCGGCGCTGGGGCGGGAGGCCCGGCGGGCGAGGATGCCGCATTTTCGCCTGCACGGCAGACCATCGGGCGCTTCCGCAATTCCGATTTTCCCGAGACCGCTCGCGGAGCCGGCCGGCTGAAAATCGGGGTCCGCTATGTCATCGAGCCTTCCGGCCGCGTCGACAAGTGCGAAATCATCGAAGGAAGCGGCTATGCGGAAGTGGACGCCATGACCTGTCGCATCATCGAGGAACGCTACCGGTTCCGCCCCGCGCGCGACCCGGAAGGCTATCCGGTTGCCGAGGTGCGTGAGGAAGATTACCGATGGCGACCTCAGTAGGGCAAAACCCGCTGCCCATCCCGCAGCCATGTCGCGCTAGTGACCCGAAGTTGAAGTTCGTCACACTATTGGGCAGGCGCTGAACGAACTTCAGATTCATCAGGGTCACTAGCAAATATATGTTTCTAGTGTGGTTTATGGATTTGAAATACGCTCCCCACCTGGCCGCTATAATGAGGCGTATTTCAAATCCACCACACTAGAGCGCGCTGCGTTAGATCGGACGCAGCGCGCTCTAAGTTTTCGGTGCCGCATCGTTTTAAGCGGGAAACCGATTCCCACTTTCCCGCACGATGCTCTAGCCCACAGCGCGACGCATGAGCCTGTCCAGCCGTTCGGCAAAGGCGCGGGCATCGATAGGCTGCTCCCCATCGGCGATCCGCGCCTGATCCAGCAGCATATGCGCCATATCCGCCTTCAGCGCATCCGCATCGTCGGCCCCTGCCAGTTTCTGGATCAGCGCATGACCGGAATTGATCTCCAACACGGGCAAAGCAGCCTGCGGCAACTGTCCCGCACTGGCAAGCAGCTTTTCCAATTGCCGGTCCATGCCGCTGTCCGGCGCGACCAGGCAGACCGCACTGGTGGTCAGCCGCTCCGACACACGCACGTCCGACACCGCGCCAGCCAGGGCATCCCTTGCGAAGGCGAGAAAACTGTCCACCGCCTGATTTTCCGCCGGGGTCGGCTTTTCCGCATCTGCCGTCAGCGGGATGAGCCCAAGGTCCGCGGCGCCCTGAGTCACGGACTTGAAGGGCTTGCCCTCATAATCGACGCCGATGGTGGTCCAGAAATTGTCCACTTGATCGGGCAGCAACAGCACCTCTATGCCGCGCGCGCGGAAACCTTCAAGCTGGGGCGAGGTGGACAGCCGGTCCAGATCGCTGCCGGTCGCATAATAGATGGCGGTCTGGTTGTCCTTGATGTCCGCGACATAGTCCTTGAGCGACCGCCAGCCGCCCTGCGACGTGGTGCTCCTGAAGCGGGCCAGCCCCAGCAATGCCTCCCGGCGCTCGAAATCCTCGTACAGCCCTTCCTTCAGGACCGGCCCGAAATTCTCCCAGATCCGCAGATAGGCTTCAGCGTCGCTGTCGGCCAACTTCTGCAATTCGGTCAGCAGGCGGCCGGTCACACCCTTCTGGATCGCCGCCAGCACCGGGCTGTCCTGAATCATCTCGCGCGACATGTTGAGAGGCAGATCAGCCGAATCCACAAGACCGCGCACGAAGCGCAGATAGCGCGGCAAAATCGGAGCCTCGCCGGTGATGAACACACGGCGCACATAGAGCTTGATATGCCCCTTGCGGTCCGGGTCGAACAGGTCGAACGGCTTGGTCTCCGGAATGAAGGTCAGGACCGAATATTCATATCGTCCTTCAGCCCGATAATGGATCGTGCGTGCGGGCTTGTCATATTGGCCCGCCACGCTCCGGTAGAAGTCGGCATAATCCTCTTCGCTGATCTCCGACTTCGGCTTCAGCCACAGCGCCGCGCCATCCGCGACGATGGCGCCTTCCGCATCGGGCTTTTCGAACAGGGTGATCGCCACCGGCACATGGCCCGACTGCGCCTTGACGATCCGCTCGACGGTGAAGCGCTCCGCATAGGATTTGGCGTCATCCATCAGGCGCAGGACAACGCGCGTGCCCCGCGCAGGCGCATCCGCAAGGTCGACCGGCGCGATCCTGTAGGTGCCGAGGCCATCCGAACTCCAGCACGCCGCCACATCCGTACCGGCGCGGCGGGAGAAGACCTCCACCTCCCGCGCGACCATGAAGGCGGAATAGAAGCCGACACCGAACTGGCCGATCAGTTGCGATCCTTCCTGCCCCGCATCGGCCGCCAGCCTGTCCATGAACGCCTTCGTGCCCGACCGCGCGATGGTGCCCAGCGTTTCACCCATGTCGGCGGCGGTCATGCCGATGCCATTATCCTCTATCGTCAGGCGGCCCTGATCAGGGTCGAGGATCAGACTGATGCGCGGTTGCGGATCGTCGCCGAGCAGCAACGGGGTGGCGATGCCCTCATAGCGCAGCTTCTCGCAGGCATCGGCGGCGTTGGAGATCAGTTCGCGCAGGAAGACGTCGCGGTCGGAATAGACCGAATGCACCATCATGTGCAGCAGCTTCGATACGTCGGCCTCGAAGGCGTGGGTTTCCTGCGCCGCTGCGTTATCGATCGTCATGATGCTCATCCCCGTTCAATAATAACGGCGCGGAAATGGCGGCCTTCTTTCCATTTTGCAAGATCAAGACCGCCACCACGCGGCGGGGAATGAGGGGCAGATCAGCAACCCATCTTGCCTGAAGCACGGCGTCCGCTGCGCCATTCCAATCTTCGATCGCGGAAATCATCGGGAGCAAGGCCATGCCCTGCTTCCCGGATCAGGCTCTGCGCGATGTGCCAGGCAAGGTCACCGACACCGCCCGAAGATGTTCTGAAGGCGGCATGATGCGGCAATCCGCTTCCGTGAGGAAGGCACCCTTCTCGTCATCGTCGCGGGCAAGGAATATGGCACCGAATCGGCCCGCGCCTGCTCCGTTCCGACCGGCCTGTTAAGGTTCACCGATATGGATGGCGAGCCAGATCGTCGGATTGGCCGTGTAGGTGACGAAATGCGGTACACCTGCGGGAATGAAGAGATGTTCGCCGGTAGCCAGACTTCTCTGGCCAACGCCATCCAAAGTGAGTTCGGCAGAGCCTGTCAGGATCAGCACCCATTCATCCCAGTCCTGCACATAAGGCTGATCGACCGGCGTCGTTTGCCCATAGGATATAATTCGTTCGATGCGGACACCGGGTCGGCGCAGCAGATCTTCGAACTGTTCCCGATCCTCGCCTCCGCACTGCACCTCCAGCAGATTGGGTGGTATTGCGGCCGATAAGCCCCGATCATATTTCGATCCCATGGCATCGAACATGAAAATGGATCGCGGAGAATTACAAGCGGATATCGCATTTATATCGCATCATGCCCAAGAACGGCTGGATCACGCTGCACTGCGGTTACTCGTCCGCGTGAGATTCCCGCCATCTGTCAGAATGGCGTGAACGGCTGCCGCAGTCACTGGCCTGCTGAAAAGAAAACCCTGAAGCGAAGAACAACCCTGAGCCCGAAGCGCCTCCACCTGTTCGGGTTCTTCCACACCCTCAGCGGTTGTCTCCATGCCCAGCGCCGCTGCGAGATCCGTTATCGCCCTGACCACAGCAATAGCACCGGGCTGGTTCAGCAGATCTGAAATGAAGCTGCGGTCGATCTTGATCTTATCGAACGGAAACGCTCGGAGATAACTGAGGCTCGAATAGCCGGTGCCGAAATCGTCCAATGCGATCTTGATGCCCAGCGCGCGCAGGTTGTGCAACAGTTTGAGGATATCGTCGCTGCTGTCGAGAAAGATGGATTCGGTGATTTCGATTTCCAGCCGGTCTGGCGAGAGGCCGCTTGCGGCGAGCGCTTGCAGGACCACCTCAGTCAGCCCCTTGCGCCGGAACTGGATCGAGGAAACATTGACGGCCACGCGGATATGCGCGGGCCAATCCATCGCCTTCATACAGGCTTCGCGCATGGCCCAGGCGCCGATCGGCACGATGAGGCCGGTTTCCTCCGCAATCGGAATGAACTCGATCGGGGAAACAAGGCCGCGATCGGGATGATTCCAGCGGATCAGCGCCTCAAAGGAACCTATACGGTTCGCCTTGAGGTCGAAAAGGGGCTGGAAATACAATTCGAACTCGCCTTGTTCGATGGCCCGGCGCAGGTCGCTTTCGATCGCACGCCGCGCCTGGGCGCGTTCGTTGAGCGTAGCCTCGAAATAGCAATAGGTGCCGCGCCCTTCCGCCTTGGCCCGATAGAGCGCCAGATCGGCGTTGCGCAGTAGCGTATCGACGTCATGCCCCTCGCCCTCGGCTATGGCGATGCCGATGCTGGCGCCGGGCAAAATATCATGCCCATCGATCAGCATGGGCTTCTGGATCGCCGCCAGCAGGCCGCGGGCCAGCATGTCGACCGTGTCCTGCTCGTCTGTTCCCATGTGCAGCACCAGAAACTCGTCGCCGCCCAACCGGCTTACGAAGCAGCCGCTGGCCGCGACCGTCAGCCGTTGCGCCACGTCGATCAGCATCGCGTCACCCACCGGATGGCCGAGCGTGTCGTTCACCGTCTTGAAATTGTCGAGGTCGATGCAGAGCAGCGACAGTGCCTGATCCGGTCCGCGCATCGAAAGAAGCTGCGCAGCCTGCCTTTGGAACATCGACCGGTTGGGAAGTCCCGTCAGCACATCGTTGAAGGCGAGATGTGCGATATGCTTCTCTCGGTCTTCAATCTGTTCCACCATGGCGTTGAAGCTGGTTGCCAGACGGGCGAGTTCGTCTTCGCCGCCGATCGTGACCTGACAGCGATCGCCCCGAGCAAAGCGACCGACCGCCCCGTCCAATTGCGCCAGCGGCCGCGTGATCCGATCGGCCGTTCGCCAGGTAGCCAGGATCACCCCGGCAAGGCCCAGAAGAGCGAATACGCCAATGATCGTCTGCACGGGGCGATAAGGGGCCAGAGCCGCCGATTTGGAATAGAGCAGCAAAAGCGCGACATGCTGGTCGGCGGTCAGCATCGGCAGCGATTTTGCGAGCGCAAAGCTGGTTTCGCCGCCAAGATGCAATTCGAACGCGCTGCGTTTGTCGAGAAACTGGTCGAAGACCTGACCGGCGCGGCGATCAACCTGCGCGAAATTGCCGGCAACCCGCTGCCAGCTCTGATCCGTGCGCAAGACGATCCCTGCGTCGAGCGCGATCGGAGACATGCCCTCGAGCGACCGCATTTCCCGCGCATTGAGGTCAAGGCCGAAGACGATCCAGCCGATTTCAGCGGGAGCAAGGATCGGGGCGGCGACGACCTGCCTCACCTGTCCGCCCCATTGTGCCACGCCAACCCGTCTGCCGCTGTCCAGCGCCTGCCATAATATCTGAACCTGCGCCGGTGTCGGCGGAGCGCCCCGTCCCGTGATACTGCCGTCGACGTGCAAGATGAAGGCGTTGCGCACGTTCATTCGCGATTTGAGATTGTCGAGGGCGGAAAGCACCGTCGCACGATCACCTGTCGCCACAGCCGCGCGAAAGCCAAAGTCACGGGCCAGAAGTGCGGCTGCTTCATTGAGTTGCTGCGCACGCTGTTGCCACAGCCGGTCATAAATCGCGCCGCTGGCGACCAATTCCTTGCCGACCTGAAGGGAGGCCACGCGTTCCGTGCCGACATAGAGGGCCATGGCAATGCACAGCATGGCCGCCGCAAACACGCCGGCATAGACCACCGAAAGCCGCGCACGCAGCGAACGGAAGGCAAAGCCGGGCATCTCAATAACTGCTCATATTGTGCATCGGCGCGGCGCGGAACCGGATGGCGATGCTCTCATTGCTGTCGGACGTTCCCGCCTGGACCGGGCGCGTCACGCTGTTGCCCTGTGCGCTGAGATAGGGATGCCACAGCCCAAGGGTGTAAGGCAGGGCCTGAACATCATCGAAGATCGCGCGGCCTTGAGCGTCGGTCCGTGCGGTGAGTGCCGTGTCCGTCACATAGATAAAGGCCGACATGCTGTCATGAATATTGCAGCCTACAGCGATGATGCCCGGCTTGTCGAAGGTCACGCTGCGCGTCTGGTCGCGTGCGAAGAGCTTCAGTTCGAAGCGCTTTGCCGGAGAGAAGGAATAGACATGATGCTTGAACGGATCGAGATTGGGGAAGGACACATTCGTGCCGACTGGAACCACCGAAATGAAAGGGTGGAATTGCGTGTCCTTCTGGTCGATCCGATAGCCGGTGACTGGGCGCGGAACGGGGTTGGGCTTGCCCTGCGGCCGCAGCGTGACAATGACGTCACGGGCAGGCTTCCCGCTTGCATCGGTGACGCGGACAGTCAGGATCCGGGCCTGCGCAAGCGGTACGGGCAAAAGCGATGCAAAAAGGATGGTCATCAGCATCCGCATGCCGGTTCTCTTAGATCATTCAGGTAAAGAGGCGGTTAGCACGGGATTACCATCGCGCCCGAAGGCTCATCTGCATCTGGGTTCCTGATTGTTGCGGGTCCAGCATCACTCGGCTGCGCGCATCCTTGCTGCTTTGGACATGAAGCCCCTCCACCAGCAATGTCAGCCAGCGATCCAGCGTCCGCTTGGCCGCCACGGTGACGGCCCAGCCATCCTCATCGTCAAGCGCGGTGACCGCGCTGCCCCGGTTGCGCGTCCCGAATGCCTCGATCCTGGCCGATACCGATCCGCGTGCGAAATGGCGCGTCAATAGCGCAAAGGCGGAACGGAAGCGCGTATCGACCCAAAGCGCGCCATTCATGGGATAGCCCATATGCGTCGTGCCCCGCATGGCCTGCGCGCGCAATTGCCAGCCACGGGAGAACTCAGCCACCAGCCCGACATTGTCGAAACGCGTGCGCCACCCCCATTCCAGATCGGCATTGACGGCCTCGGGATTGCCGTCATTGTCATAATGGAAATATTCGAGATGGACCGGCACCGGCGGGTCCCAGGCCAGCTTCGCATAATAGCCGGGTCGGCGGAAAAAGCCGGGATCGATTTCCAGTGTCGGATGAGTGTAGTTCGGCTGGATCGTCGCGGTAAAGCTGTCGAGCGGCGGCAGCGGCTGTCGCCGACCGAGCAACAGCTTCCGGTCATGCAGCGCCCATCCCCGAAAGGCGAGCAGTGCGCCAGCCGTGTCATTGCTGTCGAAAACGGCCCCCGTGGCACTGAACCTGTGGCCGCCTGTCTGGATAGAGGCGCTGAACTCAGCCCCTACGACCTTGACCTCTTCCCCGATCCAGCTGTTGATCGCCGAGGGCGTGATGGTGTCGGTGACCGCCCATTCGGGTCCTGAATGTTCCAACGAGACGGGCGGCCACATCAGCCCGGCGCGGGCCGACAGGCGCATGGACGAATCGGCTAGCGGCTTCCAGGATAAAAAGGCTTCGGACAGGCCCGCTTCCAGACCGGGGCCGCCCTGCGCCAGCGCAACAACCGTTCCGGTCAGCGCCCAGCCAAAACGCGGCTGCCAGATCAGCGCTGCCTCGCCAAAGGCAGGATCGATATGAAAGTCGGAACGGCGGGCTGGCTCGTCGCCGCCGAAGCGCAGCTTCCCGAAACCGTTGTCCGTCCACGCCCGTTCACCGGACACGCCAACCAGCCGCGCGTCGCCCGTCACCGTCAGCGTCTCCGCAGAAAGCAGGTCCATATCGCCCGAGCCGGCAAAGGCAGGCGCAGCGCAGAATGCGTTCAGCAGCGCTAAGGCGAACCGAAATGTTCGCAGAATATGGCTTATGGCGACCGGCACAGCCGAAGCCTGCCCCAACATGATTAACTATCCGTTGATTGCAGACACAGTCGCGTCCCCTCTGCCGGTCAGAAGGGTGAAGCCGCTTCAATAATAGGAAGCAACAGCGTCGAGATGCTATGCGACGTTGCGGTCACTCCCGCACCGATTGGGCCAGAATGAAGCCGAATTCCGGACATGGCCGCCACGCACGGCTTGGCCGTTGCAAAACTATCCTCGCCCTTGAGGAGACAACTGCCTGCGCCGTCCGCATATATTCGTAACCGCCGTCGAACGAAGCTATAGAGGCGCGAACTGAATGGAATATTTCAGGGATATGTAAAACGTTCAATCCGGAGTAAAGTCGCGCTCAATTAGAGGAGAAGCAATTCTTCACGCGGCGGTTCGGAACAGGAGTCTGGGGCAAGAAATTCGCCCTTGGTATCTGCAAATCGACTCCATCTCTGCGCCGACATGTCTGGGAGGCAGGGGAATGCCCGATTTCACGATCAATGGGGAAAAGCACCGGGTCGACGCGCCCGCCGACATGCCCCTGCTCTGGATGCTCCGCGACATATTGGGAATGACCGGCACGAAGTTCGGCTGCGGCATCGCCCAGTGCGGCGCCTGCACGGTTCATCTTGACGGCGTCGCGGTCCGGTCGTGCCAACTTCCGATCGGCCTGGTGGGCGATCGAGCCATTACCACGATCGAGGGCGTCGGCGCGACACCGGCGGGCGCGAAAATCCAGAAAGCCTGGATCGACCTTGAGGTCATTCAGTGCGGCTATTGCCAGCCAGGACAGGTGATGTCGGCCGTGGCGCTGCTGGCCGGCAATCCCACGCCCGACGACGAAGCGATCGATGCGGCGATGGCGGGAAATATCTGCCGCTGCGGAACCTATGTTCGCATCCGGGAAGGGATCAAGCATGCCGCACGTTCCTGAGGCTGTCTCCAGCCTCTCCCGCCGCACCATGCTGCAAGGCGGCGGTGTCCTTGCCGCGGGACTCCTGATCGGCATCGAACTGCCCTGGTCGGCCGCTGGCGCATCCGAACCGGCGCCTACGGGCAAACGCTTCAACGCCTTCATTCACATCGCGCCCGATGACAAGGTGACCTTCACCCTGCCCGCCGTTGAGATGGGCCAGGGTGTTTTCACATCGCAGACCCAGTGTATCGCCGAGGAGCTTGATGTCGCACTCGCGGCGGTGATCGCGGCTCAGGCGCCGCCCGACCAGGCGAATTATGGAAGTCCGGTGTTCATCGTCCAGGCGACAGGCGGCTCGACAACGACCATGGCCTGGAGCGGACCGCTGCGGAAAGCCGGCGCGACCGCACGCGCCATGCTCGTTGAGGCAGCGGCACAAAGGTGGCACGTCGATGCCGCGAGCCTTTCCACGGAAAACGGGATCGTCACCCATAAGGCGAGCGGGCGGTCGCTTCGCTATGGCGAGGTCGCCGATGCCGCGTCCCGCCTCTCGCCTCCCTCTGAGGTCAAACTCAAGGATCCAGCACAGTTTCGGCTGATCGGGAAGCCGGTGCACCGGATCGACACACCGGACAAGGTGATCGGCAAGACTGTTTACGGCATCGACACGATGCTTCCGGGCATGAAGTTTGCCACGTTGATGGCCTCGCCCGTACTAGGCGGCAAACTGGGATCGGTCGACCAGTCCAAGACGCTCGCGGTTCCCGGCGTCAGCCAGGTGGTCGTGCTCGATGACCTCATCGCAGTCATCGGGGACAACACATGGTCCGCGATGCAAGGCCTGAATGCCCTCACCATCGAGTGGCGTCCAGGTGAGAATGCGAGCGTCGACCAGACCCAACTCTGGCAGGAGCTCGAAAAAGCCTCGCTCGGCAAAGGCGTTGTCGCCAAGAAGGAGGGTGACGCACCGGCCAAGCTCCAGGACGACAGCCTGTTCGAGGCGAGCTACGAGTTGCCCTATCTGGCCCACGCGCCGATGGAGATGACCAACTGCACCGTCCATGTCCATAACGGCGGCTGCGAGGTCTGGACCGGCACCCAGGTGCCCGGATACGCGCAGGCCGGAGCGGCACAGGCGCTGGGCATCCCGCCCGAAAAAGTGACGATCAACAATCACATGATCGGCGGTGGCTTCGGCCGCAGGCTCGAAGTCGACGGCGTCGTCAAGGCAACCCGGATCGCCGCCCATGTCGAAGGGCCGGTGAAGGTCATCTGGTCCCGCGAAGAGGATATCCGCCAGCAGCTCTATCGCCCGCTCTATCATGAACGATTGAAGGCCCGCATCGAGGATGGGCGGATCGCAGCCTGGCACCATCGCGTCACCGGCGGATCGGTTATGGCGCGTTGGCTGCCGCCGGCATTCAAGGACGGGATCGACATCGACGCGGTCGATGGGGCAGCGGAGATTCCCTATGCGGTAGGAGACCGGCTGGTCGAATATATCCGCCACGAAAGCGCGGTCCCCGTCGCCTTCTGGCGCGGTGTCGGTCCGAACGGCAGTATCTTCGCGATCGAATGCTTCATGGATCTCATGGCTGTCAAGACGGACATCGACCCGCTCGATTTCCGGCGGAAGCAGCTGGAGAAAAATGCGCGGGCACTAGGCGTACTGAACCTCGCGGCGGACAAGGCCGGTTGGGGAACGCCCGCGCCCGCCTCCCCCTTCGGCGCGCGCCGCGGACGGGGGATCGCGATCATGAACGCCTTCGGCAGCTATCTCGCCGCCATCGCCGATGTCGCGGTGAGCGATGAAGGCGATGTGCGTGTCACGCGCCTCATCATCGCTGCCGATGTGGGCAAGGTCGTCAATCCCAACATTCTGGAAGCGCAGATTCAGGGAGGAGCCATTTTCGGCCTGTCTGCGGTCCTGTTCGGCAAGATCAGCTTCGCCGGAGGGCAGGTCGAGCAGAGCAATTTCCATGACTATCGCGTCCTGCGCATCGATGAAACGCCGGTGATCGAGGTGCATGTCGTTCCCAGCAACGAGAATATGGGAGGGATAGGAGAGCCGGGAACAGTTGTCGTACAGCCTGCTGTCGCCAATGCCGTGTTCGCGGCCACGGGCGTACAGCTCACGCGCATGCCGATCGACCGCGCGCTGATCGCGAAGGGGGCCTGATGATGCGGCGCACATTTGCGATGCTGGCCGGGGCGATCCTGCTGCTGGTTGCCGCCTTCCTTGGGTGGATGATCTTTCAGCCGGGCGCTTACGGCTTTGCGGGCGGCACAACAGTCGATCTCAAGGATTATCCGGGACCTGCGGTAACCGGCGTCCCGGTCGAGCTTGCGGCGGCCGATCCCAGGTCAAAGGCAGAATATCTCATGCGCATGGCCGATTGCGAGGCCTGCCATACCGCCAAGGGTGGAAAACCCTTTGCCGGGGGCAGGCCCTTCGTCCTTCCCTTCGGCACGATCTACACGCCGAACATCACGCCCGATCCTGAAACCGGCATCGGCAAATGGAGCGACGCGCAGTTCCTGAACGCGGTCCACAAGGGCATCGCGCCAGACGGATCGCGTTACTATCCGGCCTTTCCCTACCCCTCCTACACCATGCTGACCGATGCCGACGCGCTCGCGATCAAGGCCTATCTGTTTTCGCTGCCGCCGGTGCGCCAGGCGAACAGGGACAATAGTTTCCGTTTCCCGTTCAACCAGCGCTGGCTGATGGGAATATGGTCAGCCTTTTTCAACAGCGACACCCGCTTCCGCCCGATCCGCGAACGTGACGCAAGGTGGAACCGCGGCGCCTATCTCGTGGAGGCGGCAGGGCATTGCGCCGAATGCCATACGCCCCGCAATCTCCTCCAGGCGCTCGACCAGCGGAACAAATTCACCGGCGGCCGGGCCGAGGGCTGGAATGCCTATAACATCACCCCCGACAAGGTCAGCGGCATCGGCGGCTGGTCCGACGCGGAACTCGCCGCCTATCTCGCCAATGGTCATGCCCGCGGCCGTGGGGTCGCGTCGGGGCCAATGCGCGAAGCCGTCGAACTGAGCCTCTCTCGGCTCACCCCTTCCGACATCGGTGCGATCATCGCCTATCTGCGGACCGTTCCCGCCATCCAGAGCCATCGCCTGCCGCAGCCGGCCGGCCCCGCACCCGCGACGCCAAGGATCGCCGCCATCGACAACCCGGTCGGCAAACGGATGTTCGAAGGCAATTGCGCGGGTTGCCACGCCTGGACCGGCGCCGGCGCACTGATTGAGGAAGCCCGTCTCACCGGAGTCCGTGCCGTCAATGATCCAAGCGCGGCGAACGTCGCGCAGATGATCCTGAACGGGACCGGAAAGGCGGGAAGCGGGCACCCCTATATGCCGAGCTTCGCGGCAGCCTATTCCAATGCCGAGGTAGCAGCCGTCGCCAATTATGTAACCGCGCGCTTCGGTGCGACCGCCTCGAGCATCACGCCCAGAGAGGTTGGGCGTCTCCGGCAGCAGAATTGATGGCAACGGCGGTGGCGCCCCGCAAAATCACCTGCGAAGATCGAACCGGACGATTCTCCTGATGGCAGCGACAAGAGCTCTATCTGATGCGCTCACCATCCGGCTCTATCCGCTTCATCGACGCCAATTGAAGATATCAGCGGCAACCCCGCAGAGCGCTCTGCTCGAGGACAGCTTTGGATTGTGGGGTAAGAAGCGGAATGCGGTTGGATCGGGACAGGATCTGCGCCGGTATGCCGGATCTGGACCTGTAACGGTTTGACGCTCTCGCCTGCTGCCGCTACCGGCGGCGCGATGATCGCTCTCCTCTCCCCCGCCAAAACGCTCGACTTCCAGCGCGCCCTGCCGTCGCTTGCCGTTACGACACCCCATTTCGCCGATGAAGCGCATGGCCTCGCTCAATCGGCAGCTGCGGAACTGACGGAAGAGCGGCTGGGAAAGCTGATGCATATCTCGCCCCGCCTCGCCAAGCTCAATGCGGAGCGTTTCCGCGACTTCGCCGACCTGCCCCAGCGACCCGCGCTCTACGCCTTTGCCGGTGACGTCTATACAGGTTTCGAGGTGGATACGCTGGATGAAGCGGGCGTCACTTTCGCGCAGAACCATGTGCGGATGCTCTCGGGCCTCTACGGCCTGCTCAGGCCGCTTGACGCCATCCGGCCCTATCGACTGGAAATGGGCACGCGCTGGGCGCCGGGCCATAAACGGCTGACCGATTGGTGGGGCGACCGTATCGCCGAGTTGCTCCGCGCGCAGCTTGTGGAGGAGGGATCAGGCGTTGTGCTCAATCTCGCCAGCCAGGAATATTTCGCGGCGGTCGAGGGCAAGCTGGCGGGCCTGCGGGTGATCGAAGTCGAGTTTCGCGAGCCCGGTCCGGACGGCCCACGCTTCGTCAGCTTCAACGCCAAGCGTGCGCGCGGCATGATGGCCCGCTGGCTGTGCGAGCATCATGTCACGGACGTGGAGGCGATGCGCGGCTTCGACAGCGATGGATATCGCTTCGACCCGGAGGAAAGCCAGACCGATCGCTGGCGCTTCACCCGTATATGAGCAACCCGCAAGGCGAACTCATCAAACACGCTCGACCGCCAGGGAGCGCCATCTCACCGGAACGGATCGCGCGTGCCGCCGCGCCCACGGCCTCCAGACCCGAGGCGCGCAGGCGATTGAGTGTCACGCCTGGCACCATATGCGGCAGGCCCGCCAACAGCAGACTCATGCGTGACACGTTGCGATTATCCTCGCCCGACTGGTTGGCGCAGCCGTAGAACACTTCCTCGATCGCCGCGGGATCAAGGTTCGGATTACGCGCCAGCAGCGCCTTCATCGGCAAAGCGCCCAGATCGTCGGCGCGAACCTTGGCGGGGATGCCACCAGAGCGGCCAATGGGCGTGCGGACGGCATCGCAGATGAAGGCGTCGGTCATGATATCCTCTTTCTCTCTCTGGCAGTCTGAACCGGGGAACCGGATGAGCGGCGCACCCTTCAGGGTGCGCATTCCACCGGCTCGGGCCTATTCGGCGCGTCAGAGCTTCTTAAGGTTGTCTGTCGTCAGGCTGGTGACGAGGCCCTTGTCTCCACTGATCAGGGTCGATGCCGGGATGGAGACGAAACGCCCCTTGTAAATGATCTGCACCGACCCAGGCGTACCATCGGCATTTTTGATGATCCGGTCGATCAATCCGATACGCGCCCCGTCAGTTGTCTTGACCATGGTCCGAGCCTTGATGGCCGGCGCTTCCTGCGCAACGGCGATCGTGCTGAGTGACAGGGCAGCAAATTGCATCTGAGCGCCCAAGGCCAGGCGATGCTGGCCGAACTCATGGCCGTTGCCCAAGCCTATCAGCTGCATCTTGAAGACACGCTGGCTCCCTTTCGCAACTGACACATTTGCTGCAAAAGCTGTGCAGCACGGGCCATTGAGAGCCGGATCAATCGGCGGGTCGATCGAACACTTTCTGCCGTTTTGGTGGATAGCGAGATAAGGTATCCGCCAAAGCAGCAGCAGGCCAGAACCAATTCAAAGGCACCTAGACAAGACAAGAACCCTCAATAGATCAACTATGCTTTGCGATGACGATCGATTCACGGGTACGCCGCACCACTCGTAAATCGAAATACACACAAAGTGCAGTGGCGACAGCGTTGACGTCACCCGCCTGAAACACACCACTTATCCTGCGGTGGGATAGCGAAGGCTCCTGCACGACGATCTTGGTGGTGGAATATCGATTCACCTGAACGAGCGCATCACTGAGCGGAAGATCCACGAGGTCTATCCGTCCCTGCTGCCAGGCACGTGCACTGCCGAGATCGACGGCGCGGACAGGCGTCAGCAGGCCGTCCGGGGCGAGCGTGACCTGCTGGCCGGGGTTGAGCATTGCGCGATCGCCGTTGCCCGAGGGTTTGGCAGGGCCTTCCACCATAACGCGCCCTCCCAGCAGGGTTACCGCCTTGTTGTTGGAAAAGGCCGTGACATCGAAAGATGTGCCAATGGCCGTTACCATACCCTGGCCAAACGCAACCTTGAACGGTCGGCTTGCATCGTGCGCCACATCAAAATGCGCCTGCCCCTGCACGAGCCTTACGTGCCGGGTATTACCGGTGAAGGTGACGCGGATTTGCGTATCGGTATCAAGAACAACTCGCGATCCATCCGCCAGCTGTTCCGTTCTGATTTCGCCGACATGGGTGGCAAGTTCCAGGACCTTGGGCGTGTACGACCATAAACCCGTTACCACGATCATGGCCAGACACAGGGCCGCCGCCGCAATCCGCATTGGAGAGAAGGAGAGCATGCTCGCCCAATATGCGCGCCGCCGCTCACGCCGCGCCTGCCTCTCGCTGGCATAAGCGCGCGCTTCGGTCACGACGGCGCTTGACCGCAGCCCTTCCAGCGCATCCCACACCGGCTCATCTTGCGGGTCGATGCGCAATATCCGTCCCTTATCCATCGGCCACCTCACCCGCTTCCGACAAGCGAAGACGGCAATGGTCGAGCGCCAGTCGGACATGTTTTTCGACCATCGATATGCTGAGGCCGAGTTGCTGCGCGATAGCGGCATGGCTCATATTGTCGAAGCGATACAGGACAAGCGCGGCGCGCCGCTTTGGCGGCAATTCCGCCAGCGCTCGCTCCAGCACTGCGAGGTCCTGCCGGCTGATAATGGCGCGTTCGACCGAAGGCGCCGGGCATGCGATTTCATCGGGCGCAGCGTCGTTCTCAACGGCCAGCCTCTGTAGCCCCGAAGCCCGGCCACGATCGCGGATGAGGTTGATGGCGGTTACATGCAGAAATGCTCCAGGGTTGCGCACGTCGGCTCGCTCAGCGGCGATCGTCAGCCGCGCATAGGCGTCCTGGACGATGTCAGCGGCATCGTCCCGGTTAAAGCCCTTACTCCGCACGACGCGTAAAAGGCGCGCATAATGGCCGGTTATACTCTCCACCAGCGTCATTTGATTGATCGCCCTCAGTTCCTCTGCCCCACGCCTTTACATCGATTGGTTGCTTATACGCCTAGCATGTAATCCGCGATTCTAAAAATATTTCACGCATCGATTACGGGTTGCGGCAAAAATCGCGTCATTCTCTACGCAAGCGATAAACGCGCCGACTGAAGGCGCAATTGGGGAGGTGAATGATGCCGAAATATGGAATGTTGGCGGCCGGAGCAGCGCTGACCGCAATCTTGGCTGGCCCTGCATATGCACAAACCAACGCGCAGGTTCAGGTCTATCATATGCCGCCACAGCCGCTGGGCGGCGCGCTGAAGCGTCTCGCCAATGTTGCAGGCATACAGATATTATTTGCGAATTCAGATGTGGACGGCAGGCAGGCGCCGGCGCTGAACGGCCGCTTCACAATCGACGAAGCTCTGGAACGCTTGCTGGCAGGTAGCGGACTGGCTCATCAGAATGCCGGGACGAATGTCGTCGTGGTACGCGGCGGGGTTCGCCCGGCCGCTGTGCAAATGAAGGCAGACCAATCGCGCAGAGTGGTTGAGGCGCCGGCCGTCGCACCAGCGACCAGCGAAACTGCCGCGCCCGCCCTGGAGGAAATCGTCGTCACTGCGCAGAAGCGCGCAGAAAATCTTCAGGAAACGCCGCTCGCTATCAGCGCCATCACGCAGCAGACCCTTGAGGCGCGTTCCATTTCAAGCATAGCCAATCTCGGCTCTATTGCGCCCAGCCTGGTTGTCAGCGCGGCGGCGGGCGCGCCCAACAACGTCGGATTATTCATTCGCGGCCTTGGGACGGCAGACCCGCTGCTCACCGCCGACAGCCCTGTCGGCATGTATGTGGATGGAATCATCCTCGCGCGCACCGCCGGGTCGGCGTTCGAAATTGCCGATCTTGAGCGTATAGAGGTGCTGCGCGGTCCGCAGGGCACGCTTTACGGGCGCAACACCATTGGCGGCGCGGTCAACCTGATCACGCGCAAGCCCGACGAGACCTTCGGCCTCCGTCAGAAATTCAGCGTCGGCAATTACGGCTATTGGCAATCGCGCACGGTGGTCGACACTGGCGAACTGGGGGATAGCGGTCTGCGCGCATCCTTCACCTATCTGCACAAGCAGCGCGACGGCATTGTCAACAACAGCAGGACGCCCGACAGCCGCGACCCTGGTGCTTATCGCGCCGATGGCGCTCGCGCAGCGCTTGTATTCGATCGCAAGACCGGATTCCGGGCGAGCTACACCTATGACTACAACCGCAGCAAGGCGTTCGCCAACGCCTTCCAGTTGACCGCGGCCAGCCCTTTGCTGCTGAATTACTTCGCGGCATCGCCGGGCGCGGGTGGAGCGACCTTCACGGTATCGCCAACCCGTCTGGATCAGATCAGCATCGATTCCGACGGCAAGACGATCGACAAAGTGCAGGGGCATGCCCTGACTCTCGAAATAGATATCAACGACGATACTACGCTCAAATCCCTCACGGGCTATCGCAAATGGACCCAGGACGTGGATGACAGCAGCTTCAACGGCAATGCCGGTTTGCTTGGCCGCCGCGTAGGACAGGGCGCGACGCTGTTTCCCGTGAGCCTCTATCACGCGACCGGGTTCCGGCGTCAGCACCAATGGTCACAGGAACTGAACCTGATCGGCAAGGTGGGGGATGCCATCGATTATGTGCTGGGCGCATATTATTTCAATGAAAAGGGCAATGAGACCAGCCCGCAGGTTGTGGATTTCATCACCGCCGGCGGCGCCTTTCGCACTACCCCGCAACTCACCTACAGCACGGAATCGACGACCAAGGCCATTTTCCTGCAAAGCACCTGGCATGTCAGCGACCGTCTGGGCCTGACGGGCGGTGCACGCTACACCTGGGACGAAAAGGCGATCAATCAGACGCAGCCGGTCGTTCGCGCGCCGACGATCGACTTCAGCAAATTCAACTGGGCGATGACAGTCGATTATAAATTCGATAACGGCATCATGGGCTATGCACGCGTCGCCACCGGCTACAAGGCAGGCGGCTTCAGCGCGCGGGCGTTCGACAGCGGCTTCAATCCCGAAAGCCTGACCTCCTATGAAGTGGGCCTGAAAGCGGATCTCTTCGATCGGCGGCTGCGCTTCAATACGACGGCCTATTATGCGGACCATAAGGATCTGCAGGTGAACTCCTTCATCGCTACCCCGAACGGTGCGTCGGCGGTGATCACCAATGCCGGCAAGGCGCGCTACAAGGGGATAGAGATAGAGGCCAACGCGGTGCCCTATGAGGGGCTGACGGCCTATGCGACCTTCGGTTATGTTGATCGCAAGTTCCAGAAATTCCAAATATTCAATACGTCGGCAAATTCGCTTGGCTATCCCGTGAATGCCACGGTCGACATCGCCGACATCGCCAAGTTTACCTATTCCGCATCGACGACATTGAACGCGGGCGCGCAATATGAATTCGCGGTGAACAATCTTGGGAAGATGGCCTTCAGGCTTGACTATAATTACCGGGGAAAGGTTTACTTCGCCCCCAATCCGCTGACCGCTCCGTTCGGGGACCGGATCGCCGCGCCCGCGCGGGGTTTGCTTGATGCGCGTATCGCCCTGTCCGACCTCGAACTGGGCACGGGCAAGGCGACGATTGCATTCTGGGGCAAGAATATCACCGACAAGAAATACAAGGCCGCAGGGGTCGATTTCGGATCGCTGGGATTTGCGGGCAATGTCTATGGCGATCCCGCAACATGGGGCCTCGACTTCAGCTTCCAATTCTAAGGCCGATATGCCGTTGGCAGGCGCTGCCACGCACCTGTCGGCATCTTTGTTCTGAACAAGAGGTTCGGATATGAAACATAGCTCCATCAGTCTTATCGCCGCTGCATTGGCCGTGGCAGCTCCCGCATCCGCGCAATCGCCCGCGAACAGCCGGCAACTTGATGCCGCCTGGGATGAATTCCAGCAGGCGACGGCCGAGTCGGCCACTTTCCTGCGGCAGCATCCCTTTTACCGCGACCCTGAAAATCGGGCGTCCGCCTATGCCTATCTGGCGAGCATGATGCTGGCCCGGATCGAGGAAGACCTCATATTCGATGGCGATTTCCCCTATTTCCGTGTGCTCGATCATCGCATCCGCGAAGGCGGCGACAATCCCGACCAGCGTTACCTGATCGCCACACTCAACGGCGGCGAGACCTATCGGGTGTGGGGCAGGCTGGGAAAGAACCGGCGGCTCGATTTTCAGGTCTATGCCGGCGATCCCTATGTTGCCGGCAGCGGCGGCCGCGCGGCAGCGGCGCTCAGTTTCGAACAGTTGAAAGTCGCGCCGGATGGTACGTTCGAAATATGGCTGTCACCAGACAAGCACCCAGGCAATTGGCTGGAAAATCCAAAGGATGCCAGTCAGATCCTCGTTCGTCAGATTTTCAGTGACTGGGGCAGCGAAACGCCAGGCGACGTGCATATCGACCGGGTGGGCCATGAAGGCGACCTGAAGCCGGTTCTGACCGACGCGGCGATGGCCATGCGTCTCCGCAAGGCGGCGGCCGACCTGCGGACGCATGTACAGGTCTGGCCGACGATGGTTGATACCCGTTATCTCAAGCGAGCGGCCAATACGATCGGCGAACCCTTTGATCCGGGTGCGCTAGGCGGCGTTCCGGGGCGCTTCATGGCCAGCGGCAATTTCAATCTTGCGCCCGATGAAGCCCTGATCGTGCGGACCTGGCCCATGAGCGGCAATTATCAGGGCATCCAGCTTGCCGATCTGTGGTTTTCCTCGCTCGAATATGCCAATCGGCAGACGAGTTTAACGGGCGATCAGGCAGCAAGAAGCGCGGACGGGTCCTATTATTTCGTCATTGCCGGTCGTGATCCGGGCGTGCCCAATTGGCTCGACACAACGGGACGCCAGCGCGGCGTCATCCTTCTCCGCTATGACGGGATGTCGGAAAAAATGTTCAACCCTGCGCAATATCCGACTGCGACCAAGGTGAAGCTGACTGAGATACGAAAATATCTGCCAAAGGACACACCTGCAATCAGCGAGGAGCAACGTGGGAAAAGCATGGCTGAACGCCGCCGGCACGTTCAACTGCGGTTCGACAATTAGGAGGGATCACATCCATGACCGTGCGATATATCCTTGCCCTTCTCGCGACGCTGACACCGATGGCTGCGAGCGGCGCAGCGCATTCTGAGGATCGCCGCATTGCTGGCGACGCGACCATAGGAGAGGGATCAGCCGCCGCAGCGCAGGCAACGGACCCTGCCGCCCCATTCATCAACGCCTTACAGGACGTAAGCGCCAGGCTCCGCGCGATGCCTTATGCGACCAGTTCCGATGTCGCGCGGCAGAACACCGAAAAATATCTGGCGGGACTCCTCGCCCAGGCATGGGACTTTGCCGAACAGCTCAACATGCTTGGCACGCCCTATTTCAGCCGTGGCGCTGGCGTGGAGGGGCTCCCCGGGCTGTACAATCCCGACAATCTCTATCGTTCCGCACTGCTTGAGCCGGGTGGCGCCTATCGCATCTACGGACGGCGTGGCACGCATGCAGATTTGAGCTTCCAGATCATCGATCAATATCCAATCGTGGGGCTGGGCAAAAATCTCGCGGTGATCCGACCGGACGATATGGGCGCCAGGCCGGGCGAAGATTTCGAATTCTATCTGGGGGGCACGCCGCGAGCCGGAAGAAACTGGTTTGCCATGCCCGATCATTCGGCAGCAATCCTCGTTCGCCAATCCTTCGGCGATTGGCGTGAGACGCCGACCAGCCTGTACATCGAGCGGCTGGACGTGCCTGCCCCGCGCAGCTACCAAAGCCCTTTCGCGCAGGCGGCCGCCGCGCTGCACCAAGCGACAAAATTGTGGGTCGACGGCTATGTGCCAGAAATCCAGCGCAATACGATGGTCAACGCGCTGCCGGCACCACGCCCATCGGCGACGGATTCGGGAGGGCTTGGCGGCCAGATGAGCGTGATGGCACGCTACAGGATCAGCAAAGGCGAAGTCCTGTTGATCAGCGTCCGCAAAGCCGATGTGACCTATCAGGGCATCCAGTTGGGCGACCCCTGGTTCGTCACGCCCAACACGGTCGAACATCAAGTCAGCCTCACGGCTCGACAGGCACATGTTGATGATGACGGAATGATCCGTTTCGTCATTTCTCTCGACGATCCCGGCGTCCCAAACTGGCTCGATCCAGCGGGCAATCCGGAAGGCTATATCTTCATGCGCTGGCAAGGCATCAGGACGCCACTGAAGGCGGGCGATGCGCCAACCGCGCATCTGCTATCGTTGGCATCGCTGCGGCAGGCCTTGCCCGCCAATAGCCCGACGATCAATTCCGCCGAACGGCGCAAGCAGCTCGCCGAACGCAAATGGGCCCCGCAAGTCCGGTAGTCTTTTCCGCCGGACATAGGAGCATATGGACGCCGATATGGACAGGAACCGATGCGCCTGTTCTAAAGGCTGTTGATGAAGACGCTCCTCGACCTCGGTAACACACTGGGCGATGGCCTGGCTGCCATTCGATCCGAATTTCAGATACCCACGGACTTCCCGACCGCGGTGCTGCAAGCCGCCGAGGAGGCTGCCCGGCGCGAGCCGGCCGAGCATGTCGATCGAACGCAAGTACCATTTGTCACGCTTGATCCAGCCACATCCACCGATCTGGATCAGGCTTTCTGGATCGAGCCGGGTGGCGGCGACCTGCTGCTCCACTATGCAATTGCGGATATAGGCTGGTTCGTGGACGATGGCGGTCCCCTTGACGTCGAGGCGTGGCGGCGGGGCGAGACGCTCTATCTGCCGGACCGCAAGGCCAACCTCTATCCGCCCGTCCTCAGCGAACGGGCGGCAAGCCTGCTTCCCGATGGCTCTCGGCCAGCGATCGTATTGACCGTGCGCATCGGCGCTGACGGCAATGCCCGTCTGGATGGCACCGAGCGTGCGATCATTCGCTCTCGGGCCAAGCTCACCTATGACAGCGTGAAGGCAACGGATCTGCCAAAGGCGTTTGACGAGCTTGCCCGCCGCGTTCAGGCCGCCGAAGCATTGCGTGGAGCGGCTCGCGTCGACCCGCCCGAGCAGGAGGTCATCAAATTGCCGCGAGGCGGGTTCGCACTGACGTACCGGCCGCGCCTGGAATCGGAAGACAATAATGCCAGCCTGTCGCTGGCAGCCAATCTGGCGGTCGCCAATGCCTTACAGGCACACGGCACCGGCCTTTTTCGTGTTATGGCGGAACCCGATTCAAAGGCGGTCGAACGCCTTCGCCTGACCGCGCGCGCCTTGGGTGTCGTCTGGCCGGAGCATATGGCACTCAGGGATTTCGAGCAAAAGCTGACACCGGGCAATCCGGCACAGGCAGCTGTCATGATGGCGATCCGGCGCGCAGGGGCTGGCGCTTCCTACGCGCCCTATCATAGCGGCGTTGTGCCATGGCATGCCGCAATGGCGGCTACCTATGCGCACGCCACGGCTCCGCTGCGTCGACTGGCGGATCGTTATGTTCTGCGCGCGGTACTGGCCATATCCAACGCGCAACCGGTCCCCACCGTGGTCGAGGAAGCCTTTGCAAAGCTTCCCAAGGTGATGGCTCGCGCCGACATGCTGGCCGGAAAGGTCGAGCGCGCCATCGTGGACCTCGCGGAAACGATCCTCCTGAATGGTCATGAAGGCGAAGCTTTTGATGCCGTGATTACGGACGTGGATGAGCGTGGTGCCAAGGTCCAACTATGCCGTCAGCCTATCGTGGCGCGGCTGGCCACGAAAGCTGTGCTGCCCGGAGACCGCGTTTCCGTCCGATTGACAGGTGCTGACAGCGCCCGGCGAACGGTCGCGTTCGAACTGGCCCAACGTGAACCCGCCAGTTGATCGCCGTCTGGGGCGAGGCAGGCCGTGACTATCGCCATTTCGGCACGAATTGAACGCTGCCCGGTGGGCTACCGGAGCGGTCCCCGTACTCGCCTCGAATGACGCAATTCAAGGTTCGCCGCGAAGGGCGCCTGAGCGGAAGCCGAAGCTCCCGCTGCATCTGCATAATGGCCTGGTTTTAGGCCGGTTTCGCACCTGGCGAACCGCATTTAGCGAACTTGCCCTTGGCATCCTTGCATCTCTTGGGCGCAACCTTGTTCTCAGGACATTTGATGAACCTGCCCTTTGCGTCCTTACAGGGCGCAGCGCTGGCAACGACAGGCATCGCAGCGATCGAAGTGGCGGCCAGAAACGACAAAATGATCTTCATCGGCTTCATCCCTCGAGCGACTCTGAATGAGTCGCAGGAAAAGATAGTCGAACATTTCGGCAGAGCTCAAGATCAGCATGTTGAAATCCGGTCGTAATTCTGTGACGCACCTCTGGTCGTCGGGTCCTCTGATGAAAATTGCTGATAGTGAACCGCGCGTTTCGAGGGATGTGAAAGAAGAGCCAGCCGGGTGACAGAGCGGAACCGGGTTCGGGTCTGACTGACGAAGGTTGAACCCAGATTGTCCCAATTTCATTTGTTCCATGTGGACCTCGACCCTCTCGCCCCTTAGGTGCATGCGCTCACAAAAATAGCGGATGATGGGTGGCCAGTGCTTCGATGGTATGAAACAACAGATCAGAGACGGCGCCTTCATGCCCTGATGGCGATAGTGTTTCTGGTTCTGAGCCTCGTTCTTGCCGGCCAGGTTCATGCGCAGGCGGATGGCGCCGTCGATCCCACCGTTAAGCTCGCCCAGGCGGAAAAGGATGTGCGATCGGTCGACCAGAGTCTCGACACGCGCACGGACGAGGGCGATCGCAAGCTGCTGCTGGCGAAGGTCCAAGCCGCCGGGACTGCCGCATCGGATGCTTCCAGCCAATTGCAGGAACAGCTCGCCCTGCTTGACGCCAAACTGGCTGGCCTGGGTGTCGTGGCTGCCGGCAGCATCGAAGCGCCTGACATCAAGCGGCAGCGGGCGGCCCTCAATCGACAGCATTCCGCCATCGATTCCGCCATCAAGCGCGGCAATCTGATTAGCGTCGAGGCGCAACAACTCGCCGACGAGATACAGCGCAGCGAGGCGGAACAATTCAGCGAGAAAATCTCGGCCAAATCCCCATCCCCCCTGTCGCCAGCCTTCTGGTCCGCCCTTCACGATGGCTTCCCGCGCGACATACGGCGAGCAGCGGCCTTCATGGAAGCAGGAAGGACACAGCTATCTTGGGCGCTCCGTGTCCATTGGCCTTGGAACGCTCTGGCGGGCCTGTTGCTTGCCATCTTCATCGCCGGGCCCGGGCAGATAGTGGCACGCCATATGGGACAAAGAATGCTTACCGAGGGCGTGCCGGGCCGGCGGGTGCGGCGGTCGGCCTATGCATTGTTGCGCATCGCTGTCGGCACATTGGCTCCCCTGCTCGCGGCCCTTTCAATCGCTCAAGGCCTGCGTTGGGCCAATCTGGTCGCGGAACGGTGGGAACCGTTGTTGACGGCCTTCGTGGGCGCTGTCGCTTTCAGCGGCTTCACCTTCTCCGTGTTCGGCGCCCTGTTGATGCGCAGTCGGCCTTCCTGGCGCATCGCGTCGATCAGCAACAATGGGGCGGCGCGCCTGCGTCCCTACAGCCTGTTGCTCGCCCTGCTCGCCTTTCTCGGCATCATGTGCGGGCAGTTCAATGCAGCCATCGGCATCGGCAAGGCGGCACAGGAAGCGACGCAGGCCGGATTTGCCCTTCTGCACATCCTGCTCATCAGCGCAGTCCTCGTCACCGTGGCGCGCCTTCGCGCAACCAGAATGGATGGCGACGACGCCGATCTCAATGAGAGCGCAAGCGGCTTGATCAGCCTGGTTGCATGGATGCTGGTCGCGGTAGCGACAGTCAACCTGCTGCTCGGCTATTTCAGCCTGAGCCTCTTCCTCCTCCAGATGATGACCTGGGCCACGGTGCTGGGATCGTCCGCCTATCTTCTGATGGCGGCGATAGACGATCTGGCGACGACCATATTCGACCGGTCCAGCCGCTTCGGCACAACCTTGATCAGAAGCCTGGGGCTGCGGGGCAGCGCGGTCGAGCAGTTCGGCGTCCTCCTGTCTGGCCTGTTGCGGTTGGCCACGCTCCTGCTCGCCTTCTCGATGCTGCTGTCACCCTTCGGCACGGGCAATGTCGCCAATCTCTTCAGCCGGTTGGGCACGCTGGCGCAAGGTTTTGAGGTCGGCGGCGTCGCGATCTCCCCCGGCGCCATCCTGCGCGGCATCGTGGTTCTGTTCATCGGTCTTGCACTGGTGCGCGGCTTCATGCGGTGGCTGGAACGACGCTATCTTCCGGTCACCGATCTTGACGGCAGCGGTCGCAACTCGGTCAGCCTCGTCGCGCGCTATGTGGGCATCGCATTGGCGGTCATCTGGGGGCTGGCCTCGCTCGGCATCGGGATCGAGCGGATCGCCATCCTGCTGTCGGCCCTGTCCGTTGGCATCGGCTTCGGCCTTCAGGCGATCACGCAGAATTTCGTGTCCGGGCTGATCCTGCTGGCGGAGCGGCCAATCAAGATCGGCGATCTCGTGCGCGTCGGCCAGGATGAGGGCGACGTCAAGCGGATCAGCGTCCGCTCGACCGAAATCCAACTGCCGGATCATTCGACGCTGATCGTCCCCAATTCTGAACTGATCACCAAGACGGTGCTCAACAAGACGCTGGCCAGCCCGCTAGGGCGCCTGCAGATCCAATTTTCCGTGCCGATCGACACCGATGCGGACAAGGTACGCGCCATTGTGCTGGCAACCTATGCTGACGAACCTGCCGTCCTTGAGGAGCCCGCCTATACAGTCTTCATCGATTCGATTGCCGACGGACGGATCTTCTTCAACAGCTTCGCGCATGTCGCCAGCCCGCGCGCAGCCTATAGCACCAGAAGCAACGTCTTTACGGTCCTGCTCCGCCGATTCCGGCAGGAAGGTATAGAAATCGGCACGGTGCCGCAGCGTATGGAACTCATCAACGCGGTTCGTCCCGACTGA
Organism: Sphingobium sp. EM0848; assembly: GCF_013375555.1. Classification (NCBI taxonomy): domain Bacteria; kingdom Pseudomonadati; phylum Pseudomonadota; class Alphaproteobacteria; order Sphingomonadales; family Sphingobiaceae; genus Sphingobium; species Sphingobium sp. EM0848. Next base: position 1,285,548 of record NZ_JABXWB010000005.1, on the reverse strand, counting down.
GTTCTTCCAGTTGGACTCCATTGATATGACGACGACAGGCCGGGTTCGAAACCTGTGGAAAACAAAATTTTGGAGATGGACGATCCACCCGATTGGCCGCTACTCGCCGCCGCATGAGCATCGTAGCGACCATCATGAATTCGACCACCGGCCAGCCAATCCAGAAAATGACCTTCGGCCGCATGCCCAAACCTTGGGCCACTTTCCACCTGGAAAATGGCGAGCGCGTAACGGCAGACCGAGTGAATGTCGGAAAGCCGGCGCCCGGCAAATTCGTCGCCCCCGTTGAGGTCTGGGTCACACCCAAGGGCTGAAAATCAAAGCGCCTGGCAACGGATTGTCATTGGTATAAACCGCAATCAGACGGCCTTCGTCTTCACCGGAATTTTAAGATAGCGGACCCCGTTGCTCTCGGCCTCCGGAAAACGCCCGGCGCGGATATTGACCTGGATCGAGGGCAGCAGCAACCGAGGGACCGGCAGCGTCGCATCCCGTGCCTCCCGCATTGCGACGAAACTGTCCTCGTCCACGCCGTCATGGACATGGATGCTCGTTCGCCGCTCTTCTCCTACGGTCGTTTCCCAGCGATAATCATCCCGTCCCGGCGCCTTATAGTCGTGGCACAGGAACAGCCGTGTTTCATCAGGCAGGCTGAGCAACCGTCGGACGGAGCGGTATAACGTCCGCGCGTCGCCACCAGGGAAATCGGCGCGCGCCGTGCCATAATCGGGCATGAACAGCGTGTCGCCGACAAAGGCTGCGTCGGCGACCAGATAGGCCAAGTCGGCAGGCGTGTGACCTGGCACATGCATGACCGTGAATCGCAGCGCGCCGACCGAAAACTGATCGCCATCGTGAAACAGCCGATCGAAGTCGGAACCGTCGGTCCGCAGGTCGTCCAGCCCGAAAACGGGACGGAAGATTTCCTGCACGTCGCGGATATGCTCGCCAATGCCGATCGGCGCCCCGGTCCTGCCCTTGATGAAGGGCGCAGCGGACAGATGATCGGCATGAGCGTGGGTTTCCAGTACCATGCTGATCCGCCAGTCCTGCTGTTCCGCGAAAGCCAGAATCCGTTCTGCGGAGCGCGTATCCGCTTCGCCGCTGGCGATATCGAAATCCATCACCGGGTCGATGACCACGGCCTCGCGAGTCTCAGCGTCGGCGACCAGATAGCTCACCGTATAAGTTGCCTCGTCGAAAAAGGCTTCGATCAGGGGCTTTGCGTCCATGCCGTTCTCCATCGCTTCTTGACAATATATTATCATTTACTAAATTAGCAATACCTAATGGAGTGTATGATGATCCGTCCGCCTCTGGACCTCGCCACCTTTGAGAAGAAGGCAGGCGAGGTATCGAACCTCTTGAAAGCGATCGGCAATGCCCGGCGCCTGATGGTGCTGTGCAAGCTGGTCGAACATGGCGAGGTGACCGTTGGCGACCTCGCGCGCGAGGTCGCCCTGTCGCAATCCGCCTTGTCGCAGCATCTTGCCCGCATGCGGGACGAGGGGCTGGTCGCCTTCCGGCGGGAGAGCCAGACGATCTGGTATCGCATCGCCGATCCGCGGACGGAACAACTGCTCGCCAGCCTCTACACCATCTTCTGCAAGGACTGATCCGATGCCGATCACAACCATACCGCCGCAGGATGCGGACAAAGCCATGGCGAAGGGCGCCACGCTCGTCGACATCCGCGGCGCCGACGAACATGCCCGCGAACATATAGCAGGCGCGATCCATGTCCCGCTCACGCGCCTCAACGAGTTGCCAAAGGTCGCGGGGCCGATCATCTTCCATTGCAAGTCGGGCATGCGCACGCAGGCCAATGAAGCGGCGCTGCAGGCCGCCGCAGCTTCTGTTCCCTGCCACATCCTCGAAGGCGGCCTCGACGGCTGGCGCGCGGCGGGCCTGCCAACCCGCCTTGACCGGAAGCAGCCGCTGGAGATCATGCGGCAGGTGCAGATGGCCGCAGGTGGCCTCGTGCTGCTGGGCGTTCTGCTTGGTTTTCTGGTTGCACCTGTCTTTTTCAGTCTGTCGGCCTTCGTCGGCGCGGGATTGATGATGGCGGGGGCGACCGGCTGGTGCGGTATGGCAAAGCTGTTGCAGCTGATGCCATGGAACCGCCCCTTTCCTGGCGCATAAGAGACGGCCATGCCCACAGCCATGATCGCTGCGGCTCTGGCGTCGGGCGGCCTTATTGGAGCCGTCCTGGGCCTGGTCGGCGGCGGCGGGTCGATCCTTGCCGTGCCGCTTCTGGTCTATGTGGTGGGCGTTGGTTCTGCCCACGCCGCCATCGGGACGGCGGCGGTCGCGGTCGCCGCCAATGCCGCCTTCAGCCTGATCGGTCATGCCCGCGAGGGCACGGTGAAATGGCCCTGCGCCTTCGTCTTTGCAGCAGCGGGCGTCACCGGCGCGGCGATCGGCGCGGAAGTCGGCAAGGCAGTGGACGGCCAGCGGCTGCTGACGCTGTTCGGCCTGCTCATGATCGGGGTGGGCCTTTCCATGCTGCGGAAGAAACGGACGACGGAGGCTCCCGATGTCCGACTGTCACGCGCGACCGCTACCCGGCTTCTGCCCCGCCTTTTACCGATCGGCCTTGGGGTTGGACTGGCGTCGGGCTTTTTCGGGATTGGCGGCGGCTTCCTGATCGTGCCGGGCTTGATGATGGCGACGGCCATGCCGCTCAAGAACGCGGTCGGCACGTCGCTTGTTGTCGTCACCGCGCTGGGCCTGACTACGGCGACGTCCTATGCGCTGTCGGGCTATGTCGACTGGTTGCTGGTTGGGATGATGATCTTTGGCGGTGTCGGCGGCGCGGCCATCGGCATCGCACTGGGGCGGAGGCTGGGCGCGCGCAAGGGCCTGCTGGAGCGCCTTTTCGCTGTCACGGTGATGGCCGTGGGCGCCTATGTCACGCTGCGTGGCGCCTGAACCCCCTGTTCACTGCGCCCGGATGTCGGTGCTGCGGCGTCAGGATCATGGGTCACGACCGCTTCGGGGAACGAGTGCCGCCAATTGCCACCTGTCGGACGCTCATTTGACCAGGCTATAGGGCAAGCTTCGCCGGGAACCCATCGGGCTTTTCAGTTCAGAGGCGCGGACTTACTCGTCATATATGACGGATAAGTTGACAATCATGATGGTTTTTATATGCTCTATCCGGCGGCGCTTCGGAGCGCCAGGACTCGATGCGCTTGAAGCATTTGAAGTTAAAAGGAAATAGCTGTGGTGACCGGTGAAGAAGGCCCGTTCGATCTCGTCCTTAATGGCGGCTTTGTCTTCGATGGCAAGAATCGTATCACCGGCGCCAAGAGTATCGGAGTGCGTAACGGCCGAATTACAGAGATTTCAGACACCCCTTTATCGGGCCGCCAAACGATCGACGCACATGGTCATTGGGTCGGACCGGGCCTGATAGAGAGCCACATCCACCTGTTCGATCCCCAAAACTCTACGGATCCGGGGGAAATGGCGCGTTACGTCAAATCTGATCTCGCCAAAAATTTTGAGATGTTCCTCTCCTGCGGTTTCACGACCATCAAGTCGGTCGGCGATCCCGTTCCCGAGCTGCTCGCGACCAGGACACGTTTGCAGTCCGGCGAATTGATAGGGCCTCGCCTGCTGATGACCGGCGTTGGCATCACCGCGCCGGACGGCCATCCCGGCATGACAATCTATGGCAGCAACGCCTGGTACCGTGGACGGGCGGCCGGTGAGGTCGACACCGTGCAGGATGCACGGGCACTCGTCACCGAGATGGCTGAACTTGGCATGGACGCAATCAAACTGCTGCTCCAGGGTTCATGCCGATGCCGGGGTGAGCCGGAATATAAATGGCACGGCCAGATACCTATCGTGCGGCTGAAGTCTCGCGTGCTGGAGGCCGCCATTGACGAAGCGCATCGACATGGACTGAAAGCCACAGTCCATACCTTCGAACAAGAGCGCGCGATCGAGGCGCTGGAATGTGGGGCAGACGGCTTGGAACACGGCATCGTGGGCGAGGATATATCCGACGACCGGGTGATCGACCTCCTCTTGACCAACAATGCATCCTACGTGCCTACACTGTGGGTCTATCCCAGGCCCGAAGCCATGCGCAACCTCGCCCTTGTGCACGATGCCGGGGTAAGGGTGGTTCTTGGTAGCGATAGCTTCGCGCCCACTATCACCGTCCCCGGCGTCATCACCGGCACTTTCGGCGCAAATTCGATCGTTGAAGCCGAGCGCATGGTGGAAGCGGGTTTAACACCGCTCGAGGTTTTGCGGTCAGCCACCAGCAACGCCGCGACCCATCTTGAACGCGAGGACATGGGTTTGGTCACGACCGGCACCTGTGCTGATCTAGTGATGTTCCGAGACGATCCAACCGAGTCCATCGCCGCTTGGCAGAACCCGTTGGCTGTCATCGTCGAAGGAAAAGTCGTCATCAACCACATTGAGACAGTGCCAGACTCAAGACATACGGCATCAACCTCATAATGGATGCTGTGAGACTTGGCATACGCCTCTATATTTGATGCCATGGACTAGATGATTTCCTGCATCAATCTGCAAATAGGATCAGTGATGTCCATAAACATGAAGGACAGAATATGAGCTCTACGAAAGTCGCGCTGGTAACCGGCGGCAGCCGGGGCCTTGGACGCAACACCGCTCTTGCGCTCGCCCAGGCCGGGATGGATGTTATCTTCACCTATCGGACCGAAAAGAGCCTCGCTCATGAGGTTGAGCGCGAGATCGAACGGCTGGGACGGAAAGCAGCCTCCCTCCAGCTTGATGTGGCCGACCGTTCAACCTTCCAGACATTCATCGCCAATGTTCGCCAGGCGCTGACCGATATGGGAGGGCGCAGCGCAATCGACGTCCTCGTCAATAACGCAGGCTCTGGTGCCAAGGCGGCATTTGCCGATACGACGGAAGAGATGTTCGACCAGATGATGGACGTGCATCTCAAGGGAATGTTCTTCCTCACCCAGGCGATGCTGCCGATTCTTGCTGACAGCGGCCGTATCGTGAATCTGTCCAGCGGCCTCGCGCGATTTACTTTCCCGGGCTACTCCGCCTATGCGGTGATGAAGGGCGGCATCGAGGTGCTGACGCGATATCTCGCCAAGGAACTGGGAACGCGCGGCATCACCGTCAACACCGTCGCGCCCGGCGCCATAGAGACGGATTTCGGCGGCGGCGATGTCCGAGACAATCCTAATCTCAAAAAGGCGGTCGCCGAGCAGACGGCTCTGGGCCGTGTCGGAGTGCCCGACGACATCGGACCACTGATCGCCTCGCTGGTGTCGGAAAGCGGACGCTGGGTCAACGGCCAGCGGATCGAGGCTTCGGGCGGGATTTTCCTATAGCGCTTCCCGCTTCGCGGCATATTTCTCCATCATCGACCTCCATGACCATGCTGGGAATCACCGTTCGTCAAGTTGCAAACTCATTCAGTTCGACGACGAATTCATCGGGTAGTCGCAGCGCCGCAGCAGCAAGATTGGCTCTCAGGTGGCCGAGCGAGGAAGTGCCCGGTATGAGGAGAAGATTGGGTGATCGATGAAGCAGCCAGGCAAGAGCAATCTGCAATGGCGTTGCAACAAGATCTCGGGCCATCTCTTTCAAGCGTGAGGCATTAGCAAGCGTAATGCCGCCCAACGGGAAATAGGGAACGTATGGAATACCCGCAAGACCAAGATTTTCTATCAGTCCTTCATCCTGCCGCTGGGCTAGATTGTACAAATTTTGAACGCAAACAATCTCAATAATGCTGAGACCTTCAGCGACCTGGCCAAGAGTGACATTGCTAAGGCCAATATGGCGAATCAGGCCTTGTTGCTGAAGCTCCGCCAAGACGGTGAGCGGCTCTTCAATCGAACCTTCGGCCGGCCCAATCATATTGAACATGCTACGCAGGTTGACCACCTCGAGTACGTCAAGCCCAAGGTTCCGCAGATTGTCATACACCGCCCGGGTCAATGCCTCCCGGGACATTGCCGGCTTCCATGATGCATCTGGGCCGCGTATCGCGCCCACCTTGGTGGCAATCACCAGATTATCCGGATAAGGATATAGCGCGTCGCGAATGAGCTGATTGGTCACATGGGGACCGTAAAAGTCGCTGGTATCGATATGGTCGACGCCATTGTCGACCGCCTCTCGCAATATGGTGATGGCAGTCCCGCGATCCTTGGGAGGGCCAAATACACCTGGACCTGCCAGTTGCATCGCCCCAAAGCCCATGCGATTCACGAGGTGGTCACCCAAAGCAAATGTGCCGGCTGCAGCGATGTTTGTCATGACGCGACTTCTCTTTGCAATTGACGGTCCCTGTCGGGATCAGGCCTTGCCTCCTATCGACGGGATCAGCCCATTTCAGATGGGGCATCGAATTTGTGATCAGGTCCGATGGGCACAATGCCTCCAGGGTTCAACCATGGATGGCTGCCGTAATAATGGCCCTTGATATGATCAAAATCGATCGTCTCTCGAATAGCCGGATGATGGTAAAGATCGCGCGTATAGGCCCAAAGCGCAGAATATTCGGTCAAGGTCCGGCGGTTGCACTTGAAATGACCATGGTAGACGGCGTCGAAGCGGACAAGTGTCGTGAATAGCCGGATATCAGCCTCGGTCAAGTGCCCGCCGACCAGAAAATGCTGGTTCGTGAGCCGGTCCTCAAGCCAGTCCAGCGTGTCGAAGACGTCATGGACCGCCGCCTCATAGGCTTGCTGGGTCGTGGCAAAACCGGCGCGATATACGCCATTGTTGAGATTCGCGAGAATACGTGCATTCACAGCCTCGATCTCGTCGCGATGCGCGGCGGGATAATAATCACCTTCAAGTGCACCCAAATCGTCGAAGACCGAATTGAACATTCGCAGGATTTCGGAGGATTCATTGGAAACGATCGCCCGCGTCACCTTGTCCCAAAGAACTGGAACGGTCACGCGGGACGTGCAGTGCAGCTTCGCAAGCTGATAGACTTCGTACAGCCGTTCCGTACCGTTGACCGTGTCGGCAATGACACCGGGCCCGGATTCGAAAGTCCATCCGTCTTCACCCATGTGCCAGTGCACCACGGAAAGGCCGATCAAGTCTTCAAGCCCTTTGAGCTTGCGCATGATCAGCGTCCGATGCGCCCACGGGCAGGCCAGCGAAACATAGAGATGGTAGCGTCCAGCCTCGGCCGGGAAGCGGACAGGTCCGCCCGCCGCCGCCTCCTTCGACATGATCCAGTTGCGGAACACGGACGGAGGGCGGCGCAGTGCTCCATCGGTCAGAACCGTATCGATGCCGGTTCGGTGCCAGGTCCCATCGATCAGTTCACCCATTGATCGCCCCCTTGCCGGAAGCGGCACGGACGATCGGGGCAACTTCTGTCCCGAGCAGTTCGATCGAGCGGCGCATCGCAGCGGTGTTCAGCATTGCCGAACTCATCTGGAAGGTGATACGCGAGATACCGCCGAGCGCTTCGTCCACCGCCAGTACCCGCTGCGCGACCGTCCGGGGATCACCGATGAGAAACGCCCCTTCCGGCGAGCACATGGCTTCAAACTGCCAAAGCGTCGCGGGCGACCAGCCACGCTCACGACCGATTTCCGTGAACATATAGGACCAGCCCGGAAAGAAGGCGTCCTTGGCCGCTTTGGCCGTGTCCCCGACAAAGCCCATTGCGTGGACGCCCACGGCAAGGGTTTTGGGATCATGGCCCGCCCTACGTCCCGCCTCCCGATAAAGATCCACGAGAGGGCGGAAACGGTGAAAATTCCCGCCGATGATGGCGATCATCAGCGGCAAGCCGAGGGCACCTGCGCGGGCGAAGGATTGGGGCGTTCCGCCGACACCGATCCAGATTGGCATCCGATCCTGATAGGGTCTGGGATAGACACCCTGACCCGTCAGCCTTGGGCGGAATTTGCCCTGCCACGTCACATGGACCTGATCGCGCAGCGTCAGCAGAAGATCAAGCTTCTCCGCGAACAGGGCGTCATAATGTTCGGGAGCGAATCCGAACAGGGGATAGGCCTCGCCAAAGGAACCGCGGCCGACGACGATTTCGGCGCGTCCTCGGGCGATCAGATCGATCGTCGCAAATTCCTGGAAGATGCGGACAGGGTCTGCAGCGCTCAACACCGTGACTGCGCTGGCCAGCCGGATATTGCGTGTGCGGGCCGCCGCTGCCGCAAGTATCACCGTCGGCGCTGAATCGAGAAATTCCTTGCGATGATGCTCGCCGATACCGAAGATATCGAGCCCGACGCGGTCGGCGATCTCGACTTCCTCCAGAAGACATTCGATCCGATCCGCTGCCGGCACCATAACACCAGTTTCAGGGTCTGGCATGGTGGCAGCGAAACTGTCTATGCCAATTTCCATTTCCGCCTCTGCCGATCCTGCATCGCCTGGTTGCCGCCGGCATTTCAGCCGGCGGCAACCAGATCATTGTCACGCGGCCAGCGCGTCGATTTCGGCCTTGGCCTTGGCAATGGCCGCAGCCTTGGGCTCATCGCCCATATTGAGGCCTTCCGCCCGAATGACCGTGACGTCCGTCAGGCCGATGAAGCCGAGCACACCGCGCAGATAGCTTTCATGGTGCTCAAGCGCCGCAGCCGGGCTGTCACCGGTGTAGACGCCGCCGCGGGTCGAGGCGAGGAACACCTTCTTGCCTTTGGGAAGCAGGCCTTCGGGCCCGTTCGCGCCATATTGGAAGGTGCGCCCTGCGACACAGATGCGGTCGATCCAGGCCTTGAGCTGCGAGGGAACCGAAAAATTGTACATCGGCGCACCGATCACGATGACGTCAGCTTCAAAAAGATCCTCGATATAGGCGCCACCCGCTTCGAGATCCCGGCCGAGCGCCGGATCGGTGACTTCGCCCCCCTGAAAGGCGGCCAGATGGGCATCGGAGAGGTGCAACGCGGCATCCGCGACCAGATCACGGCGAATGACCCCCGATCCGGGGAAAAGAGCCTGCTGCTTGGCGACAACTTCAGCGGTGAGCGCACGGCTCACCGAATATGGGCCAAGAATACTCGAATCAATGTGTAGAATGGTCATGGCATTATTCTCCGGCTGGCCCATTTCGGGCGAAGCATGGTTGCGAAAGATTTTCTGGAAAATGCAAAGCATGGCGTACAAATTGGCACCGCTTCCCAATCGGGAAAAGTCGGGATATTCTTATGTTGTCCATCGGCAGATTCGATGGGTCAGGAGAAATCCATGATCGAGGGCCTTTCACTGGATCAATTGCGCCTCTTCCAGGCGGCGGTAGAGGAAGGAAGCTTCTCGGCCGCCGGACGGCGCTTGCTCCGTACACAGTCGGCGGTGAGCGAAGCCATCAGCAGCCTTGAATTTCAACTCGGCGTCACGCTTTTTGACCGGAGCGGGCGCTATCCCAAGCTGACCACCGAAGGCGTCGTGCTGATCGCCGATGCACAGCAAGTGCTCGCAAGCGTAGATCTGATGAAGGCCAGGGCCAAGGGCATAGCCTCAGGGATCGAGGCTGAGCTGACGGCGGTCGCGGATGTCTTCTTTCCGATCGACGCCCTTGCAGGGGCGGCCATGGATTTTCGCCATCAGTTTGCGGGCACGCCGCTGCGCCTCTATGTCGAGGCGCTGGGCGCTGCCCTGGAACCCGTACTGGACGGCCGGGCCAGCTTCGGTATCGCCGGTTCTCTGCCGACTTTGCCTGCCGGGCTGGTCGCCGAACGGCTCGGCAGCGTTACCTTCATGATGGTTGCTGCTGCCAACCACCCATTGGCCGCATGGCACGGCGTCATCCCGAAACAGGAACTGTCGCGCCATGTGCAACTTGTGTTGACGGATCGATCCAATCTGTCGGCCGGGCGCGAGTTCGGCGTCATGGCGCCCTCAACCTGGCGCCTCGCCGATCTGTTCGCAAAACACGCTTTCCTCCTGAACGGCCTGGGATGGGGCGGCATGCCCCTTCATACCATTCAGGACGATCTGGCGGCAGGACGTCTTGTCGAATTGTCGATCGAAGACGTTCCCCCCGGCGGCCTCGCCCTGGCAATGTCGGCCGTATATCGGGCGGCCGATCCTCCAGGGCCTGCCGGACGATGGATGATCGAACGCCTCAAATCCTGCGGCGTGATGAGTGCCAGCGAGATTACGGCCTGACCTGATGGTTACGGCTTCCTGACATAGGCGCCCGGAGCCGGCTCAATCCCGTCGGAGATGGCACGCCCCGCGACGCGCTCGTCCGATCCATGGCGTGCCAGCCATTCAAGCCAATGGGGCCACCATGAACCATCATAACGCTGGGCGCCGGCAAACCAGTCATCCGCGACGTCCGCATGACTGTCGTTGATCCAATAGCCATGCTTGTTCGCGGAGGGCGGGTTGATCACCCCCGCATTATGCCCTGATCCACCCAGCAGAAAGTCTGCCTTCAGGAATTGCGCGCCCCGATACACCGCATCCCATGCAGAGACATGATCGTCCTTGAGTGCGATCGAGAGCAACGGTGTCGTTATTCTTGCAAGGTCGATGGCCTCGCCGCCGACGCTGAACCCGGCGCCACCCACAAGGCGGTTCTCGAGCAGAAGGGCGCGATTGAAGCTCGCGACAAAGGCTGCGGGAATGCGCGCTCCGTCCTCGAACCAATAGAGCAGGTCGGAGGGCGGCGCGGCCCGATCGAGCAGATAATGATTCACCACCGACGACCAGATGAGATCATTGGCTCGCATCGCCGAGAAGAGCTGTTGCAATTCGATCGAGTCGATGAAGCCCTGCTGCGCCAGATGCTCCTCCAACGCATCGGCATGCGCTTCATGCACGAATGCGGCCCAGTCCCGCATATCGGCAAAATCGATCATAGTGCCGATCAGCGTAGCCGAATTGACGTCCGCACCGCGCCCCTTGGCGGCCAGCCAGGCCAAGGCGATGATGGCGAGCGTACCACCCAGACAAAAGGCGAAGAGGTTCGGCCTGGCGCCCGTCCTTTCACGAACGACGTCGATGGCCTCGACGACACCCGAAAGGACATAGTCGTCGATCCCCTTGTCGCGAAGCTCCTCGGCCGGGTTCACCCAGGAAATGACGAACACGGTTCTGCCCTGATCGACCAGCCATTTGACCAGGCTGGACCTGGGCTGAAGATCGATCATGTAGTAGCGGTTCACGAGTGGCGGTACATAGAGCAGCGGCTCGGCATCGACTGTCGGCGTGGCGGGGTTATATTGGATGAGCTGGAAGAGATCGTTTTCGTAAACGACCCATCCGGGCGTCGCCGCAATTGTCTTGCCCTTCTCAAAGGCGCCGGGATCGGTACGGCGGCGCACAATACCCTTGCCGCTGGAGATATCCTCGAGAAGATGGGCAAAGCCATGGACCAGATTCGCTCCGCCGGTCTCGCGCGTGCGGTCGACAACCTCCGGATTGGCAAAGGGAAAGTTTGTCGGCGCAATGGCGTTGAGATACTGATCCAGCAGGAAATAGACCATGGCGCGCGTCGACGCATCGCCTTCCCCCTTCCCGACCAGGGCGCGAAGCTGTTCCGCCGCCAACAAATAGCTGTCGCGAATGACGCGGTAATGGGGATCGTCTTGCCACGCTTCCGCAGAAAAGCGTCGATCCTTGGGCTTGGGGGTTTCTATCCCGGTGAAGGTCCTTCCCCAAAATTCTCCCCATTGGCGCGCGGCTTGCAGTTGTAGCTCCATGACCTCGGCGGGCTTGGACCACAAACTGCCGGTGAAAGCGGCAACGGATCGGGCGATTGTTGAAGGGTCATAGGGTTGCCGGGTCAGCCGCGCCAAGGGTGCATTTGCCGTCGCCTTGACCATGGCTTCGGCAGCGGCCTCGGCCAGAGCCCACCAATCCTTATGTTTCATGTCGCTCATGCAGTGTCATGTCCATTTCAGCTGTCAATGCCATGTGCCACTCGATCCTCGAGCAGCGTCAGTCGCGGAGAGCAAAAAACTCTTCAAGCGCCGGGCCGGGACGCGGATCAACGAATAGGAGGCGGAGCATCAAGTCAGGATGCGCCGTTGCCCAGCCCGGCGGAGGCTCTGGCCGCCTGCGTTCGATGCGGCCGGAATGCATGGAAGAAACGCGGTCAGGTTCGAGCGCCATTTTGTTCGTTCCTTGTTGCGAAGACTCAATTCTTCTCGCACAATGTCGCTTGGGAATACCATGGGAGTTTTCGCGAAGCGGATGGGCGATTTCGCACGAACCAATCTGGGCTTCGACTGGAACAACCTTCAGGCGTTCCTGGCTGTGGCACGATATGGCCGGCTGACGGTCGCCGCATCCCGGACGGGTATGGATCACAGCACTGTCGCGCGACATATCGGGAACCTTGAAACAAGTCTACGGTCAACATTGTTCGACCGGGGACCGACAGGTTACAGCCTGACCGCACTGGGGGAACGACTTCTGCCTATAGCCGAGCAGATCGAACTCCTTACCCTCAAGGCGCAAGATGTTGTCGGCCGGGCCGACCATGCTGTCCAGGGCAGCGTGCGGATAGGAGCGCCGGAAGGATTTGGCAGCTATTATCTGGCTCCCCGCTTGATGCGCCTGGGGGTGCAATATCCCGATTTGCGCATCCAGCTGGTTGCCGGTTCGAGCCTGTTCAGTGTGGCGAAACGGGATGCGGACATCGCCATAGCACTCTCCGCTCCCGCCAAGGGACGACTATTTGCCAAACGGTTGACGGACTATTCACTCAGCCTTTATGCCTCGCGAGACTATCTTGCCCAGACATCTGAAATCCGGCGGCAGGAAGATCTGAGCGGTCATCGCTTCATCGGCTATATTGACGACCTGCTCAATGCGCCAGAACTCGACTATCTCAAACAGATTAATCCGGAAATCTCGACCGCGCTAGAGAGCAGCAATCTGGTCGCGCAGCTTCAGGCTGCCAAATCCGGCGCGGGCCTTTGCGTGCTGCCCGCCTTTATCGCGGAACATCTGGCTGGCCTGGTCCCGGTGCTCCCTGATGAGGTACGGCTGACACGCTCACTCTGGATGGTCATCCACGCCGATACGCGTCATCTTGCGCGGGTCCGGACCGCCGCGAAATTTATTGAAGACATCGTCTCGGAAGAGCGCGCGCTTTTCAGCGCGCCCCTGGCGAGTCATTAGGTTCGGTCAAACGGACGCGGCAGCAAAGGTCGCAATCAACAATTTCCCCGCCGGTCATCTCACCATGCAAGAACCGCATGTCCAGCGATTTATCATTTACGACCGTAAAGCATTATGCAACCTATAATGCGCCACCATGTGCATTGGCCCGAGAGGATGGCTGATAGCGGCACTGCTATTGGGACAGCATCAGGAAAACAGGATATGACCGATCTGAACAATCGCTGCTACATCGTTACCGGTGCGGCCAGTGGTCTGGGCCGAGCAATGACCATGGGACTGCTTGACGCTGGTGCCTGCGTCATCGCCGGTGATCTCCAGCAGGAGGCATTCGACCCAATCCCCGCCTCTACAGGCAAGCGATGCCGTACCATCCTGCTCGATGTACGGAAGACAGAGGACAGCGAACGCGCGGTGGCCTGCGCGCTCGATGCTTTCGGACGGCTCGACGGCATCATCAACAATGCCGGTATCGGACAGGAGCGTATCAGGGCGGACTATATCGTCAATCCTCCTCCCTTCTGGTCCGTTCCCCCTGCCCTCTGGCGTCAGATTATCGAGGTCAACACGATCGGCCCGTTCAACCTTGCTCACGCGGCAACGCCCGTCATGCTTCGATCGGGTCACGGACGGATCATCAACGTGACGACCAGCCTGAGTACGATGCTGGCACGCGGAATGGCTCCCTATGGCGGATCGAAAGCCGCGACCGAAGCCCACACTGCGATCATGGCGCAAGATCTGGACGGCACCGGGATAACGGTTAATGCCTTGGTTCCCGGCGGCCCCGTCAACACGCCGATGGTCCCGGCGGAAAGCGGCTTTGAACGCCAGGCGCTCCTGCAACCCGAGGTCATGCTGCCTCCCCTGCTCTGGCTGCTTTCACCCGCTGCGGACAAGGTAACAGGACGTCGTTTGGTGGCGGCATTATGGGATACGTCCAGAAAGGCGGAGGAAGCCGCAGCCCTCGCTGGGGCGCCTGCTGGCTGGCCCATTCCCGAACATGGGCAGGCAATCCTTCCTCACTCGTTCCGGTAGATCGAGCCGGGAGGATGGACAGCCATGCAAGCCGACCTCCCCGGCATCAGCAAGATATCTGCGGCCAGCACAACCCTTTAAGCACGAATTTCGGAGCGATTTCAGACAATCCGCGTGTCCACGCCTCTTCCGATCAGATTCAATCGGAAGGCGCTATTTGCCTTTGGCCTTCGGGCCACTGCCTGCCCTGCCTGCCTTGGGTTTGACCTTTGCTTCCGGCTCCTTGCCGTGCAGCAGGCCGATGGAAGGAAATACCATGGTATCGACCATCGACAGATAGGATTCGATGATCTCCGGATCGTCCGTTTCGATCCCCGTACTCTCCCGGATTTCATCCTTGAGGGAAGAAAGCACCGACATCATGCCGATCAGCATATAATGAATCAGGCCCGGATTGCCGGGAGGGAGCGCTCCCTGCTCCTGGGCTTCCTCGATCTGTGGCAGAAGCCGCCTGATCAATGGGAGAAGGGCCGTTTCCACAAGCCAAGGCAGACGCGGATTGCCCGGCCGGCTCTCACGCAGCATGAAATGATGAAAATCAGGGTAGGCGATGGTGAAGCGAAGAAATGCTGAATATTCCGCCCGCAACCGCTCAACGGCTGTCATATTCTCCTGATCCGGTATGCCTTCGTCCCACAAGCGGCGGATCTGGGTGAACGCATCCTCAGCCACAGCTTGCCAGAGGATTTCCTTGGTTCGATAATGATAGGTGATAAGCGGGTGCTGCAGACCGGTGATCGCCGCGATGTTTCGAATGCTCGCCGCTTCGAAACCGACCTGTGCAAACTCGGAAAGCGCGGCGTTCAATATCAACTGTTTCGTGTCGATCGCCCGCTGTTGTTCCCGCCGCTTGCGGGAAGGCTTGGTCTTCGAAACCTCCGGCTTTTCGGCGGAGCTGGTTTTGGCTCGTTTGCCGGTTGCCGCCTTTGCAGGCTGCGTCCCGTCGTCCCTCAATGAAGCATCACTCACTGACGCGTCAACATTGGTCTTCTTCGCGGCGGTCGTCTTACCCTTGGTCATATCAGCCCGTTCAGAGATGCGTTTCGTCTTGCCATTCGCCGGTGGGATACCGGATTGAGCGACGAAAAGGAACTCTTCTGAACGGGAGCAGCAATATGCACGACAAGGGCGCCGACACTATCGCGTTTCCTTCCGTGCCTATCTGCTTGCCTTACCCCTTGATGTGTCGACCGAAGATGTGGCGGCGGTGGAGGGCTTCGAGCGGCCTATGCTGATTGCTTCCCACCAGTTCGCGCATGAAACCATGTGAGGGAACCTCATCACTTATTCCTGCCAGACTGACTTCGGCATGGCGCGATCATTTTGCCTTACTGGCGGTAATCGCGATCACGACATCAACTTTGGCGGCCACCGCATCGGTGCCCTTGAACTGGCCCTGCCCAACCCCGAAAATGGTCCGGTCAATGCTCATGCGAGCCGACATCCGGGCGCTATTGCCCTGAATGGCAAGTTGAAATGGAAAGCTGACCGGGCGGGTTACATCCCTGATCCTGAGCACACCATCAACACGGTAGCTATTGCCGCCAAGACTGACGAAACGCTGGCTGGTAAACGTCGCCCGCGGGAAAAGCCTGGCAGAGAACCAGTCGGGCGTCGGCAATGCCTCATCACGCGTCTGGTCGCCCGTGACCGCTGAATTCGTTTCAATCGCGACATGGACGGTCGAACCATTGAGCCGGGCCGGGTCAAACCGAATCTGAGCCGACCATCGGCGGAACTGGCCGTTGAAGGACTGACCGTTCATAGCGCCCACAAATCCGAGCTTCGAATGCGCCTGATCAACGTTCCAAGCCGGAACCCCCGTCGATTTGGGCGGCTCACCATGGACGGGAGCGGCCATGGCAAGTGACAGGGTCGCCAGCGGGGTCGCAACGATGAGGCGGATCATTCATCAAATCCTTCATTTCGGGAAACACGCCCAATGAAGGGCAGCATGCGCTCCAGAACCCCGTCACGATCGACAAAACGATGTTTCAGTGCTCCACCGATATGGAGCATGAGAAGCAACATGGTCCCCCAGACGAGCATCACATGCAGATTGGCAAAGCCGGTGTTGACGCTCGCCTTCGCAACTGGAGGCAGTTCATGAAGCCATGGAACATGCGGCCAGGGCAGAATATGGAAAAGGAGTGTTGGGATATTGAGCGTACTCGTCGAGACGACGACCCAACCGCTCAACGGAAGACCGATCATGATTCCGTAGAGGCCGATATGGGCAGATTGCGCGAGCAAACGCTCCCAGCCATGCATAGCCTCGGGAAGCGGCGGTGGCCTATGAACCAGGCGCCAGATCAGTCGCAGCATGCTCAGGACGAGCACGACAAGCCCCACGGACTTGTGCAACTGAAACAGGTTGAACTGTTCCAACCCCTTGGCACCGTGCATGCGGAAGCCAAGCACGAGATTCCAGACTATGAACGCCGCGATCACCCAATGGAGGATGATCGCGCCGGTCGAATATCTCTGCGCCGACACCGCGAAGGATTCCGCACGCATCTTCATCGAGACAGTCACCCTGCCTTCTTTTCGAAGGCCGCGCTGATGATCAGGTGCACATTGTCGCCGATCAGCGGAACATAGGTCGAAACGCCGAAATCGCTGCGCTTGACGTCGCCTGCAACCTCGAAGCCGACCGTATAGGCCTTGGTCAGCGGATTGGCGCCTGCGGCATTGAACTTCGCCTTCAGGACCACTGGCTTGGTAACACCGTGAAGGGTCAGATCGCCCGTGACATCCGCGGTGTTTTCTCCAGTCTTGGTAATGCGGGTCGAATGAAACCGGATCGTATCAAACTGCGCCACATTGAACCATTTGTCGCCCTTCAACTCCCCGTCGAGCGTCGCATTGCTGGTGCTGAGCGAGGCGGCCGGAACGGTGATGTCCACCTTGGACTGGGCCAGCTTCGCCGGATCAAGGTCAAGCGTGCCGGAAGCTCCGGTAAATTCACCGTACCAAGTCGAAAAACCCATATGTGAGACCGAGAAGAGAATGCGCGTGTGTGCCGCCTCAACGCCATAGGCTCCGGCCTGGACGGCGGCGGGCTGCGCCTGCGCAACCGTCGGAGCGGCGGTCAGCGCGGATACGAAAAGAGCAAATCCTAGATGATAACGGGCCAAGAGTTTTCTCCCTGCAATGTCTTCTGCAAGGTAGATCATCGATAAACACGATAGAACTGGTCAAATATTGATGATATCCATCGGCCAGGGAGATAGATCATGCTTGAAGGGCTCACCGCTCAATCAATTGCGGATGCTTGTGGACGTTGCCGGGACGGGCAGCTTTTCCGCAGCCGGGCGCAGGCTGGGACGCGTGCAATCGGCAGTCAGCCAATCAATCCAATTGCTTGAGAAGCAAACCACCCGGGTGCGCGAGCCAATGGTTCATCAAAGACCTTGCCACCCGTCTAACGGCGGATTGACGCGAATGCCGGCATCCACCATCACTTCAGCTCTCCCTCCTTGTTCTTGAGACGATCGAACGTTCCAGCTCGGCACAATTGGCTGATCTTCACGCTGGGCAATCCGTCGAGAGCAATAAAATATACTTTACATACGCCAAGTTATATTGACTTCGGATCGGATTTGGCTCAATTGCAGCAGTAGGGGGAAGCGATCAATGCCTCCGCTACGACCGTGCTTCAGTGACACCGTTTTAACTAGAGATGCAAATGCGCGAGAATGCTTTCATCATTCCGGCAATGGAATGTGCATCTATGTGCACCATCCCAATATCATGGGCCACAGGATAGTTTTATGAGCCAGTTCGATCTCACCGAGGACCAGTTGGCCATTGCGGAGATGGCGCGGCGGTTCACCGCCGATGCGATCACGCCTTATGCGGCGGAATGGGACGAAAAGCATATCTTCCCCCGCGACACGATCCGCGCGGCGGCGGAGCTGGGCTTTGGCGGCATCTATGTGTCGGAGGAAGCGGGCGGCATCGGCCTTGGCCGGCTGGAGGCGGCGCTGATCATGGAGGCGATGGCCTATGGCTGTCCGTCGACCAGCGCCTTCATCTCGATCCACAATATGGCGGCCTGGATGATCGACCGCTTCGGTTCGCAGGCGGTGAAGGACAAATATCTCCCCTCCATGGTGCCGATGGAGCGGATCGGCAGCTATTGCCTGACCGAAGCGGGGTCCGGGTCCGACGCGGCGGCGCTCAAGACCAAAGCGGTCAGGGACGGCGACCATTATGTCGTCACCGGCTCCAAGCAGTTCATCTCGGGCGGCGGGGAGAATGAAATCTATGTCGTCATGGTCCGCACCGGCGACGAAGGCCCCAAGGGCATATCCTGCCTCGTCATCGAAAAGGACATGCCCGGCGTCAGCTTCGGCGCGCAGGAACGCAAGCTTGGCTGGCATTCGCAACCCACGGCGCAGGTCAATTTCGACGGCGTTCGCGTGCCGGTGGAAAATCTGGTCGGTGCGGAGGGCGAAGGCTTCCGCATCGCAATGATGGGGCTGGACGGCGGGCGGCTCAATATCGGCGCCTGCTCGCTGGGCGGGGCGCAGCGCTGCATCGACGAAGCGCTCTCCTATAGCAAGGACCGCAAGCAGTTCGGCCAGAGCATCGCGGATTTCCAGAACAGCCAGTTCATGCTGGCGGATATGGAGACGGAATTGCAGGCCGCGCGCACCCTGCTCTACGCGGCGGCGGTCAAGGTGACGGAAAATGCGCCCGACAAGACGCGCTTTGCCGCCATGGCCAAGCGGCTGGCGACCGACACCGGCTCATCCGTGGTCGACCGGGCGCTGCAACTGCATGGCGGCTATGGCTATCTGATGGACTATCCGATCGAACGCTTCTGGCGTGATTTGCGCGTGCATTCCATCCTGGAAGGCACCAATCAGGTCATGCGCATGATCATCGCCCGTGACATGCTGCGGCAATGAGCGCGGGAGACAATATGACTGATCAGCTTCTGATTTCCATCGACAATGGCGTGGGGCGCATCCGGCTGAACCGGCCCAGGGCGATCCACGCGCTAACCACGGAGATGTGCAGCGCCATCATCGACGCGCTGCTGGCGTGGCGGACGGATGAGAGCATCGTTGCCGTGATGCTCGACCATGCGGAGGGTCGCGGTTTTTGCGCGGGCGGCGACATTGCCATGATCGCCAGCAGCGCCAAGGGCGACTGCTCCGAGGCCGAGCGGTTCTTCTTCACCGAATATCGGATGAACCATCTGCTGTTCGTCTATGAAAAGCCGATCGTCGCCTTCATCGACGGCATCGTCATGGGTGGCGGCGTGGGGATTTCACTGCCATGCCGCTACCGGGTCGCCAGTGAACGAACACTCTTTGCCATGCCGGAAACGGGCATCGGCCTGTTCCCCGATGTCGGTGGCGGCTGGTTCCTGCCGCGCCTCCCCGGCCGTATCGGCACATGGCTGGCCGCGACAGGAGCGCGAATCGATGGGGCAGATTGCGCCGCCATCGGGCTTGCAACGCATTATGTTCAATCGAGACGGCTTGCTGCGCTGAAGGAGCGGATTCTCAGAAATCCAGACGATCTCCCCGCCCTTCTCGATCTTGCGAACGAACCGCCCTATGTATCGCGCCTGATCGCACAAAAGCATGATATCGACAGGCTGTTCGCATCGGATGACTTTGAGGATATTCTCGCAGCGCTTCGTTCCGATAGCTCAGCCTGGGCACGAGAACAGTTGGCCGCTCTGTCAACCAAGTCACCGCAGACGGTTAAGGTAGCGCTTCGGCAATTGGTTGAAGGCGCCGCTTTCACGGATTTCGCCGACAATATGCGCAATGAATATCGCATCGCCTGTCGTGCTATTCGTCGCCCCGACTTCATTGAAGGAGTACGCGCCCTCATCTTCGACAAAGACAATGAACCGCGGTGGCAACATGAACGGCCTGAAGATGTCACCGACGAGATAATCAATCCTCTCTTTGCTCCCTTGCCGGTTAGCGAAGAGTGGATTCCTTTGCCGGAATTGGAGGCTAATTTCCCTGCGCTTTGAGAGCATATGAGTAGATCGGCGTGGAACCGTCACCCTTGTAACGCTCAATCGTCCCAATGCGCTGAACATGTGAATGCTCGCCGATGCCAGTGCCGCTTTCGCACTTTACCACGCGGATACTTTGCGGCGGTGTCTGGTTCTCACCGGCAGCGGAAACAAAGATTTTTGCGACAGGAAGGCGGCCTCGCCTTGGCAAGGCCGCTAGGGGGCCGACTGGCGATCAGGTCGAGGCCCGTTATTGGGTGGCGAAGAACAGCTTTGCCTCCGTACCACGGTATATCGGAAAGTTCCAGCCGTTAGAGGTAGGCGGCGGCAACCTGAATTGCCGCCGCTACCTTTCCCGTTCAAAACTTGGCCGAGAGCGTCACACCATAAGTGGCTGGCTGACCCGTGACGCGATCCACTGTGTCGTAAATGTGCGTGACGTTGTTCCAGTAATTCTTGTTGGTCACATTCTTGCCCCAGAGTTGCACGGTGTAGCGCTTGTCGAACGTGACACCAGCCCGCAAATCGATCAGACTATAACCATCGATCTTGAAGGTATCTTCCGTGCCGGCGGGGCCACGGGTTGCACCAAGGGCCGCATAGGCCTTCGAACGGTAGCTTGCGCTTGCACCGATATAGGCTTCCGCGTTTCCGCTGACCGGGAAGCTGTATTCGACGTCCGCCGTCCCCTGCCATTTCGGCGTATTGGGCAACACATCGCCCCTCGCATCCACCGTTACCGGCGCGAATGGGCTCGCAACGATGGCCGTGCCGTTCACCTTGGAGTTGACATAGGTGCCCGCAAGATTGATGCGAAGGCCGGTCATCGGGCGTAGCGTCAGATCCATTTCCGCGCCGACCACACGCGCCTTGGGGACATTGACGAGGAAGGGCAGATTGCCAAATGGCGGCAGATTCCGCTGCCCCTGCGTCTGCTTGTCGGCATAATCATAGTAGAAGACGGCGCCCGAGACATCCGCCATCCGGTCGAGCAGCGAAGTCTTGAAACCCGCTTCATAGGCGAGAACCGATTCCTGCCGCACCGGCTCATAGAGACGGTAATCAAGCCCCGGAAGAGTCCCAAAATCACCCGTCTTATAACCCTTGGTGACATTGGCGTAGAGCAGCGTCTGCGGGTTCGGCTTCCAGTTGAGGCCTGCACGCCAGGACACATTGTGCTCATCCAATTTCGAATTGAACAGGCCGAAGCTGCCGTCAGGAAGCAACGTCAGACACTGGCCGGGCACGACAAACGGCGGGTAGATCACCCGCAGGCCAAAGGGGTCGGACGCAGTATCGGCAACACAACCGCTGAAGTCACGATTTTCCTTCGTGTAGCGAATACCTGCCTGGAACCTGATCGTATCGGTCAGCGCATAATCCGCATTGGCAAAGCCCGCTATTGAACGAACGCGCTGGTTATTCAACAGACGGTTGCCACGATGATGAATGCCGGTCGTGAAATCCGGCGGCAGGGGCACCTGCGCATTGGACCCTGTAATCCTATTGTTTTGCAGTTCGTTGCTCTTTGAATATTGATAGTTTCCACCCACGACCCATTTGAGCGGTCCGGAATCGCCCTCTACGCGAAGCTCCTGAGTAAATGCCCGGAGACGGCCGGTCTGGTCCACCGTGAGCGCCGGCACATTGGTTGCGTCGCCATCAATGGGATCGAACAGGCGCATATGCGTATAGGAAGACAGTGAAATCAGCTTGATGTCATCGGTCAGTTCGTAATCACCGCGCAGCGCGATCTGATAAAAGCGGTCGTTGCGCCGCCTGCTCCGCCCCACATCCCAGTCCGTCAGCCGATTGTCATTGGATGTAACGTAGGGATAGTTGATCAATGCGGTCTGCGTGGCCAGCGTCTGAGGCGTCAGCGCAGGTCCCGGCGCCACGGGCAGATAGGAGCGGGCCTGCCCGACCTGCGTGTCCGACCGGTCACGCCAGCCATTCACATTCAGCTCGAAGCTCAGCCGTTCGGTGGGCTTCCAATCCAGCAGCAAGCGCGCTGCCATGAAATTGTGCTGGCCGGTCGTCTCGTCGCGAGTGCTGCTCTTCTGCCAGTCGTCGCGCCGCTCGGAGCGAAAGGCCAGCCGTGCCGACAGAGTGTCGGACAGGGGGCCACTGATATGACCGTCGACGTCGATCTGATTGAAGCGGCCATAAGTGAGCGAAACGGCACCTTCCGGTTCCGCGGTCGGCTTGGCCGCGATATAGTTGATGGCCCCTGCCGTGGAGTTCTGGCCGAACAATGTTCCTTGCGGCCCCTTGAGTACTTCGACACGCTCCAGGTCCAACGTGGCGCCTTCGGTCATTCGGGCATAAGGAAGCGGTATCTGGTCGACATAAACGGTGACTGTCGAGGCAGCGGCGATTGTTTCGGAATAGAAGCCCACGCCACGCACCGAGAAGACGGGCGTGCCGTTCTGACTTTGACTGAAGGTGAAGCCCGGCGCGATCTTCGCGAGATCGGCGGCCGAGGTAATGCCCCGGCGCTCCAGCTGCTCACCCGTCGCAGCGGTGATCGAGAGCGGAACATCGCTCAGCCGTTCGCTGCGCTTCTGCGCGGTGACGATAATGTCATAGGAGGAATTGGGCTGCACCGGCGTTTCTGCCGGCGCATCTGCGCCTGCATTTTGCTGCGCGTTCGCAGATAGCGGGACAAAAAGTCCGCTGCCAAGGATTGTTGCTACCAGATATACGGAATGACGGGCACGAAAAGCCATAACACCCTCCCATTAGTCCCTTTTTGACGGCCAGTTTCGGGCCGAATCCTTCTTGGGGAATTCCCGTGCCCATTATTACCCTTTACGATCGTATTGTACAGACTCTTGTGTCGTTTAACAGTCGTATTTGGCGATTTTTTGGGTAATAGACGGTCACATAACGAAAATATCGGGTGCAAGCTGCACGCTGGCACCCGATGCAAAGGTCGGCAAATCCCGATCGTGCAACCAGATCGTCGATCCGATTGCCTGGAAATTGCTTAGATTATCTCAAAGAGGCCAGCCGCACCCATGCCACCACCCACGCACATGGTGATCACGACATAGCTGCATCCGCGGCGGCGGCCCTCAATCAACGCGTGTCCGACCATGCGCGCACCCGACATGCCATAGGGGTGACCGATCGAAATGGCGCCCCCGTTCACGTTGAGCCGTTCGTCGGCTATGCCAAGCACGTCCTGGCAATAGAGCACCTGTGTAGCAAAGGCCTCGTTGAGTTCCCACAGCCCTATATCTTCCACCCCAAGACCAAATCGCTTGAGCAGCCTGGGCACGGCATAAACTGGCCCAATTCCCATCTCGTCGGGTTCCGTTCCAGCAAATGCGACACCGACATAACGGCCAAGTGGCTGTAATCCGCGCGCCCGCGCAAGAGCGCCATCCATGATCACGCAAGCCGAAGCGCCATCAGAGAGTTGGCTGGCATTGCCCGCAGTGACCGTACCATCCGGACGGACGGGGTTAAGCGCGGCAAGGTCGTCCAAAATCGTCGATGGACGATTGCCTTCATCCCGCGACAGGGTGACAAGACGCTCCGAAACCGCACCGGTCGCCTTATCCGTCACGAGCATGGTCGCCTCGACCGGAACGATTTCGTCGTCGAAAGCTCCCGCCGCCTGGGCAGCGGCGGTGCGTTGCTGCGAACGAAGGGCATAGGCGTCCTGACGCTCCCGCGTGATGCCATAGCGCCGCGTGACGACCTCTGCGGTATCGAGCATGGGCATGTAGACATCGCCATGCATCGCCAGCAGCGCAGGGTCCTGCGTGATGCGCAATTCCGGGGTCTGGACCAGGGAAATGGACTCCACGCCGCCGGCCACCACAACATCCATGCCATCGACAATGACCTGCTTGGCCGCCGTCGCGATTGCCATCAGGCCGGACGCGCACTGGCGATCGATCGTTACGCCGGCAACGCTTACAGGCAGTCCGGCGCGCAGTGCCGCGGTGCGGCCAACCGTCTGCTGGTGCCCCTGAGGCAAGGCGGCGCCAAGAACACAATCCTCCACTTCAGCCGGATTGACGCCGGAGCGGGCCACCGCCGCGCGGATCGCATGGGCCGCGAGCGAAGGGGCAGGCAGATTATTGAACGCACCGCGATAGGCCTTGCCGATCGGTGTCCGCGCGGTCGAAACAATGACAGCATCACGCATGATGACCTCTCTCCATTCTGTCGCTGAATTCAAATTTCGCCGCTCATGGCGGTATCTCGCAAAAAATTCAACACTGAAGTCATTTTTCCGACTTTTTAGTTGTTAAAAACGCCAATCAATGCAAAATTGGCTTCCTGTTTCGCCAGAAATTGGACCGATGCATCCAACAAGCGACTCACTTGACACAATTGGAGCACAAATATGAAAGCCATCATTCTTCACCAGCCAGGCGGCCTGGACAGGCTGGAACTGGTCGAGAAGGAAGAGCCTCGCGCGCCCGGCCCGCTGGAGATCACGGTTCGCTTGCGGGCCAGTTCGGTCAATTACCATGACTATCTCGTGGTGAAGGGCGCGGCTCCGGCGATTGAGGGCCTCGTCCCGCTCACCGACGGCGCGGGCGAAGTGGTGGCGGTAGGCTCGGGAGTGACCGAATTCGCGGTCGGCGACTCAGTCATCTCGCTCTTTTTCCCCAACTGGGTCGATGGCGCGCCCCTCAATCGCTTTGGTCCAGAAGTCTTTGCCGACGTTCCGGGCGACGGTGTCCACGGCTATGCGCGCGAATTTGCGACGGCCCCCGCCAGCGCCTTCACGCGCGCGCCCAAGGGCTACAGCCATGCCGAATCCGCCACTCTGGTATGTGCGGGGCTGACGGCATGGCGCGCGCTGGTGGTCGAGGGAGGCGTGAAAGCCGGCGACACCGTATTGGTCGAGGGAACGGGGGGCGTCTCCATCTTCGCCCTGCAATTTGCAAAGGCATCGGGCGCGACGGTCATCGCGACCTCCTCATCCGACGAGAAGCTGGAGCGGCTGAAGGCCATGGGGGCCGACGAAGTGATCAATTATCGCAGCGAACCCAAATGGGGTTCACGCGCACGCCAGCTGACCGGCGGCCGCGGCGTCGATCATGTGGTGGATGTCGGCGGCCCAGCCACATTGCCACAGGCTTTTTCCGCCTGTCGTGTCGGTGCAAGCGTCGCGATGGTAGGCTTGCTGACCGGACATGAAGGACCGCTGCCGACGACAGTGATGATGGGACGGCAACTCCGTGTAAATTGCATCATGGTGGGGTCGCGCCGCGCCCAGATCGACATGGTCCGTGCAGTGGAGGTTAACGGCATCAAACCCGTTATCGACTCCCACTTCCCGCTATCACATCTTGCGGATGCCTTCCGCTATCAAGAGGAAGGCCGGCACTTCGGCAAGATCGCGATCGATATCTGACGATAGAATGGGACGCACCCGTGCCACAAGCACGGGTGCGTCCTATCTTGGAGCATCGTGCGCAAAAGTGGGAACCGATTTTGCGCTTCAAACGATGCGACAGCAAAAACTTAGAGCGCGCTGCATCAGAGTTGGCGCAGCGCGCTCTATTCTTCAAGAATAGCCACGGCGCGGGTCCATCCGGCGGACGCCGCGCGAATCTTGACGGGGAAGCAGGCGATCATGAAGCCCGTGGCGGGCAGCGCCTCCAGATTGTGCAGCTTTTCAAGATGGCAATAGCCGATCTCGCGGCCGGCCTTATGCCCTTCCCAGATCAGTGATGCGTCCGCCTGCCGGTCGAACTTTTCCCGTGTGTGGAGAAAGGGGGCATCCCAACTCCAGGCATCCGTACCGGTAAGCCGCACGCCCCGTTCGAGCAGGTAAAGCGTGGCTTCCCGGCCCATTCCGCAACCTGCCGACACATAGTCATCGCGCCCATAGCAACGCCCGGCCCGGGTATTGACGATCACGATTTCGAGCGGCGCCAGCTGGTGACCGATCCGCTCAAGCTCCGCTTCCACATCGGCGGCGGTGACGACATATCCGTCAGGGAAATGACGGAAATCGAGCTTCACGCCCGGTTGAAAGCACCAGTCGAGCGGCACCTCGTCAATCGTGATCGCCCGTTGCCCGCCATCCATGGTCGAGGCGAAATGCCAGGGCGCGTCGAGATGCGTGCCATTATGGGTGATGAGCGTGACCCGCTCGATCGCCCATGCTTCCCCGTCCGGCAAATCCTCCTGGCGGAGGCCCGGGAAGAAGCCAGTAATCTCCGGCACGGACATCTGATGATCGATATAATCGATCCGCGGCTGATAGCCGGGCGGATCGGACAATATCTCATTTTCGAGAAAAATCGAGAGATCGACGATGGTACGAGGCATGATGAACTCTCCAGCGACAACTCAGGGCGTGTCAGGCGCGGCGGCCCGGAACGCATCGATTTCCAGACAGGCCGCCTCGATTGCGGCGAGACGGGGCCAGCGCAACTCAGACCAGTAGCGCCTTGCGTTGGAAAGCTGTGGTACGAGCGCGACATCGGCCAGCGTTACGCTGTCGCCGACGGTGAAACGCCCCGCACTTTGCTCGGCCATCCGCTCACAGGCATCAAGCCCCTCCCCGATCACCTGCATCGCCCATGTCAGCACCTGCTGCTTGTCCAGTCCGAAGCCGCGCAGACGCCGCAGCGTGCCCAGATTTTGCAGGGGATGAATTTCGCAGGCGATGGCAAGAGCGAAGGCTCTCGCTCGAGCGCGATCCGCCGCGCCAGACGGAAGAAGAGGAGGGGCGGGATAGATCTCGTCCAGATATTCGATGATCGCAAGCGACTGGGTAAGCCGGAGCCTGTCGTCCACCAAAACCGGAACCAGCGCCTGGGGATTGATGGCGCGATAGGACGGTTGCGATTGCTCGCCGCGCAGCAGATCGAGATATACATCCTCGCGATCCACACCCTTGAGGTTGAGCGCGATCCGTACCCTGTAGCTCGCGCTAGAGCGATCAAAGCCGTAAAGGATCATCGGTCATCTGTCCACACGTCCCCGGATGCCGCCGGGAAGGGGGTTTCCGGGGCGGCAAGCGCATTTCAGGCCAGTCGCAGCGCACCGACAATCACCAGCAACGCAGCACCGAACTGCAAATAGACCGGAAAGAAGAAAGGGCTGATCGCCAGACACAGGCCGATGGCGACGGCCACGGGAACGGCCGAAGAAACCAGCAGCAAGGGCCGGAACGCCGCGCCGGCCTGCGCGGCAAGCAGCCACAGAATGCCAAACACGATCCAATCAATTGCAAGCAGGAACCAGACCAACGCGACAACCGCCTGGCCATCCGCCGGGAAGCGCGTTCGCGTGGACATCCAGGCGAAGGAATGAAGCAGCGCACACAGGATCATGAGCGCCGCCGCACCACGGATTAGATTTGCCGCAGAAACAAAGGGCATCGGACAACCGCCTCCCAGACCGTTCATATGTAATGATGGCAGGGACGATAACAGCCGCCAGACCAGATGGCAACAAAATCATCAAAATTGTCAGTCAACCGACAAGAAAGTCAGATTTTTCTCAACCCGCTGACGGCATGCCTTCAGGAACGGATCAGATAAGCCAGATGGGATACGTCTTCCTGCAGGATACGAACCACATCGTTCAGATTGTCGCTGCGCGAGCGATGCGCATCCGATCGCAGCACGGACCTGACAGCGAGATCGGATATGATCTCGGCAATTTCCTGGGCCGTCAGGCGTCCGTCCGCGCTGTACCACCAGGCCGCCCAGTTGCGCATTCCCGCAATTGCGAGTGCCGCGATATGCGGATCGACGGGCCGGAATTTTCCGGTCGCGATACCACGCTCGATAACGCCAACGAAATATTCCAGATTCTTGCGCTTCGACGCCTCGTTGCTGGCTTTCAGCTCCTCGGGAAGATCGCTTTCCGCGCGGTCGAGCAGGCGAAAATAAATCTGGTGATCGAGCAGCCATAATGTGGTCGCCTGCACCACAAGACGCAACGTCTCTTCCGGTTCGCCATCCTTGTCCTGGGCGATCTGCGTCAATTGCCGCTCTGCAGAGAGAGTCAGTTCCTCAATGATGGCTTCGAGAAGCTTTTCCTTGCTGGGGAAATGATAATAGAGCCCTGGGCGGCTCATCCCGAACGCGTCGGCAATATCCTGCAAATTGGTGCCGACAAACCCCTTTTCGGCGAACATGGCGGCCGCCGTATCCAAAATCGCCCGCCGGAGAACGGTGGTACGGTGCCTGACAGCCTTGGCGCCCTCATTGTCCGCGCTGCCTGCCTTTTCCTGTTCAGGCAAAGCAGCGGTCATTCCGGGGGCATCCGCCATCTTGGCCTTGGCGCGGGGCTTTCGTGTCTTCGTCTGCATAGCGGCCCTTCTAGCGAGGCGGAGCGCGCTTGTCTTGCCTCATGAGGGGGCTTGGGCACAACGCGCCACATAGGCTTCGAGCGCGGCGCGCATATGCGCAGGCAGGGCCAATGCTTCATAGCTCCTGGCCGATATGATGATGGGTGAGAGAATCGAGGAAAAGCGCGGTACGCCGTCCATGCCCACGGCCTCGATCGCCAGATCGAGCGTGCGTGTGCGAATAGCCGTGACGCGAACCGTCATGTCGAACAGATCGTCGGTGCGCAGTACATGGTGAAAAGTGAAGGAGAGATATTTTGTCGGCGTATAGAGGGCCGCGTCTGCAAGGCTGGGCGGATGGTCGGCCATGACAACCCGCCAGAACCAGTCCGCCGCGCTCGCGACATAGTCACCGAAACGTGGCGTGTAGACCACTTGCGCCGGATCGCAATCACCCCATTGCACCCGGCGGCGGACCCGGACGGGAATATGGGAAACCAGCCGGTCACGAAAATCCTCGTCCGCGCTTGCGACCATCACAACCGACCTTCCATGCGGACAATGGCTCGCCCGATCATGCGTCCAGAACCGTCACTTCATCCCATCCGAAGTCACTCAGGCGACCGTCGAGACCGCCGCTGAACATGCTGTACCAGATTGCCGGGCGCATGCCGACCGTCCGCCGGACAAACCGCAGCGGAGCCGCGCCCTCGACCAGCGTATAAGCCGGACCAAGATCGCGAACGACGCAATCCGAACGGCCGCGTGCGTCAGCGATCAGCCCTGCGAATTCCTCGACATTCGGTACATAGATTTTCGGCATTCAATTTGCTCCATCCGCGGCGAGCCGTTCGACCAGACCGGATTTCTCGCGCCAGATCTCCTCGATCGTCTCGACCCGCCGTCCATGCTCATTCTCGAACTTGATTGCAGCTTCCAGGGTCAGGGCAGCGTCGATCGTGTCGACGTCCGTAAAGGGCCGAAGCTGCCAGCCGATCTCCACCATATAGCCATTGGGGTCGGTCACATAGATGGACTCCACAACCTCATGGGTCACGAGCATGACCTCATAACCGAAGGCTTCGAGCCGCTCCTTCCACAACAGCATCGTCTCGCGATCTTCAACGCGCCAGGCGGTGTGGACCGACCGATAGAGCCAATGATCCCAGGAAAGCGCTTCAGGGGGTCGCTCATTCTTCAGATAATAGAAGAAGGCGATGGTGCTGTGGTTCCCGGACTCGAAGAAGAAGTGGAGGAAATCCGGATGATCGCCCGGTCCCCAGCCCCGCGCCGATATCGCGTGGCACAGCTTCAGGCCCAGAACCTCCCGATAGAAATGGACCGTCTCCTCCAGCTTCCATGTCGGCCGGGCCGTGTGATGCACGCCGGCAAGCTCGGGTGTCGGAAGGACAAGGCCTTCGGGCGCAGTGGGTTTGGGAAGCGGGTGCAAGTTCATCATCGCATTTCCTTGTTCAAGCTCAGACCGTGGCAACGCCGGCGAAGGTGTCGGCGAGCCATTCACCGATCGCACGCCCCACCGCCGGACGGTTGTCCTCTTCACCCTCATGGATTGGGCGGCCCTGATGATCACCGCGGAACGCCCGGCGCTGCTTGTCGCTGGTACCAATCCAACCGAAGATCGCCTCATTATCGGAAGGGAAGGTGGCTGGGTCGCCAGTATATTCGATGAATAGCGTAGGCTGCTCGATCGCGGGCGCGCAGGCTTCGAGCGAGGCATTGGAACTCAGGCCAGACCATGTCGAAAGCCAGCTCTCCGCCGTGCACAATCGCCCAAAGCCGATGCTGCCATAGTTGGACGAGGCAGGATCGCTGCCCCAAAGCGAACCGATCCGCCTGTCCGATGGATCGAGGCCGAGATCCCAGCAGCGCAAATCCGCATCGGTACGCCAGACCGGAAAGATCGGCGTATGGGCGGCGCGAATGCGATCGGCCCGGCCGCCCTCCGCCTTGAAGCGCTTGCGCGCGGCTGCGCGTTCGGCAACCTGCTCCCGCGCGATGGCATCAATCCGTGCCACGCGGGCCACCTGTGCCTCACGGTAGCGCTTCACGAAATCCGCCGAATAGCTTGACCCATTGCGCGCAAAACCATTGTCCGGCGAAAAGGGATCGAGCGACGGATCAACCGAGAGCGCGTCATTCTCATCACTCACCGACGGATCGATACCGCTCATCAAAAGCTTGCCCTGCCCCAAATGGGTCGACACGAAGACCAGACCGTCGAGCGGCACAAGATCGGCCTCCGCAAGCTTGGTCGGCCGCCCCGCAGGCGTGAAGGCAATCCGCTTGTCGGGCGCAGCCAGGGCCTGCTGGTTGTAGAAGGCCCAGAGCGGCCCACCGCCTGAATTGCCGACCGAAATGATCCGCTTGAAGCCCGATTCATGCAGGAAGCGCGTGGCCGCGGCCAGATCATAGAGCGCGATCTCATGCTCAAGACGGATATCGTTCCCCACGAGCCGGGGTGCCTGCAGGAAAACCGCAACACCCGTTCGAAGGATTTCAGCGGCCAGATAATTGGCTACGATATGCTCGCGCGGATGAGCGATGACGGCAACGGTCTCCTCCCCTCCCCTGGCGAGCAGATAGCCCGAAACGACATTGCCGTCCTCAGTCCTGAGCGGATGTACCGTCAGTTGCACCCCTTCAGGAATGCGCGCAGGGTCCCAGAAAGCGCCGCGCAACCCGGCTGTTGCACGATGTGGGTCGTTCACGGTCATCAGAGAGTCTCCCCGATCAATCCGGTGGGCAAGACATCGGTATAGCGGCCGGACAACAGTTCACCGGCGCCTGGAGCCTTGGCCGGGAGATTGAGGGACTGGAGCATGCGGAACGCGGTACATGCCGCTGCCGAAATCACCGGCACGCCGAGTTTCGCCTCGACGACCGGGATTGCCGCAAGCGACGGCATCTGCACACAGGCCGACAGCACCAGCGCATCGACATTGGCCAGATCGAGGCCACTCGCTATCTCGACCAGCGCCATGGGATCACGCCGCCCCACCGCGATATTGTCCTGGATTTCGAGCGCCACCCGGTCCTGAACCTCCACGCCTTCCGCCTCGATATAATCGACGACCAACTGGGTCAGGGGTTTCATATAGGGTGTGATGACGGCGATCTTCTTGGCGCCGATCACACCCAACCCTTCGATCAGCGCACCGGCGCTGGTGACGACCGGCGCGGCCGCGCCATTCTCGATCGTCCGTTGGTGCAGCCGCCGCTCCGATTCGCGATGATAGCCCTTGCCCATGCTCATGATCGCGACCAGGCACGCATAACCCATGACATCGACATGCGCGTCCGAGAGCTCGAGCGCGCAGCGATCAGAGTCCGCATCCATCGCCGCCAGTTCTTCCCTGGTCACATGCTTCATCCGCATGCGACTGGAATGGAAGGTGAAATGCGCGCCGGATGCAGCGCTGCTCGCCTGCAGAATGGCCGGAATTTCGGTTTCCATGGTCGTGTTCGAACTCGGCACGATCTGCCCGATTCGAAAGCTGGCTTTATCCAAAAGCCCCTCCTTTTAAGATGACCGCCGACACGCATATCTGAGTCGACATATATGTAATGTTTTTTATCATTTAAGACTGTTTTGTAAAGAGCACTCTTCGCAATGAAGGTCGGCGCCTGCTCACAAGAATCCCGGCCGCTATTTTTCAGACTAATATTCAATATGATATTCAAAGCCCATGACCCACATATCATGAACCGCGAGCTTCATGCCGCACTCCTCCCATGATCCATATCAATCGCATCTGGTGAAATTCTGTCATCCAAGCCGGCATGTATTCCTGCCCGACAATAGGCAGGCAAGATCGTCCTCGTGCGGATGCAACGATGTGAGAGACAATGCTCAAATTGGAAGGCAAGGTCGCGATGGTGGCGGGCGCAAGCGACGGAATCGGCCAGGCAACCGCCGAAATTTTCGCCAGGGAGGGTGCCATTGCCTATGCTGCGGACCTGAAATCAGAGAGAGCGGCAATCACCTATGCCCGCATCAATTCCCTCCACCCGGACGTCGTAGCCACACCGCCGGTTCTGAAGGCGCAGAACTGCGGGACCGCAATCGACACCGTTCTCTGCGCAAGCTCGCTGGGCCGCATGACGAAATCGGCCAAACTCGCCCGGGCCATCCTGCTCCTCTCGACGCGACGACTCGAGTTTCATGGCCGGTTCGAAACTGGTCGTGGATGGCGGCCATCTGGCCAGGGACTCCTGAGGCTGAGCGCAATCAGCCTAGGAATTTTACACAATAGTCTGTTTATTGACATTTGTATCTATTTTAATATTCTCAGCATCGACATCCGGCGCCGGATTCGGACGCTGGACAGGAGAAGGATGGTCCGCATCGAGAAGCGTAGAGGGTCACGCATGCCGCCTCGCCGGGGCCAATGTTCGCGGCAACAGGGCCCATCGTCCGCTCCTCGTCAGGAAAGTTCCCCTGCGAAGGATGGAGACAGTCGAATAATGCTAGCTGTGCAATCCCCAATTCCGGGCGTCGTGTATATGTCCAAGGATGAACTGACACGGTATCACACCCTCGGTGCATTGACCGACGAAACCCTGATCGGCGCCTATCGGCGTACATTCGCTCAATATCCGGACCGCGTAGCACTTTCGCGGCCCGGGAGCACGGTCAGCTTTGCCGAACTGGATGACATCACGAACCGGGGCGCCGCAGCCCTTTGGCGGCTCGGTCTGCGGCCGACCGACCGCGTGATATTCCAGATGCGCAATTGCAAGGAATTGGTCTACGCTTTCCTGTCCTGCCTGAAGATCGGTGTCATCCCCGTCTGCACGCTAGCTGCGCATCGCGAGCAGGAAATCGGATATATCGGCAACCATGCCGGGGCAAAGGCCCATTTTGTCCATGGCGATGACGGCCGGTTCGACATGGTTGCCTTTGCAAAGAGCATCGCGGCACGCATCCCCTCCATTGCCCATATTCTGGTTGTCCGAAGCGACGCGCCGGCAGCAGACACCTTGTCCTTCGAGAACCTTATCACGGCCGAGGACAGTGCCGCCGCGCGAAAGCTGGTTGAGGGCATGTCCCTTGACCCCTATCAGGTGGCCGTTTTCCAGTTGTCGGGCGGGACCAGCGGCATTCCCAAGATCATTCCGCGCTTCAGCAACGAATATCTCTATGCGATGCGCTCCGTGACCGACCATATGGGGATTACTAGGGAAACGGTCACATTTACCGCCAATCCGTTCATGCACAATGCGCCGATGGCCTGTTTCTGGGGACCAACACTGCTTGCCGGGGGGGAGATGGTCATAGCGGACGGCCCCTCCCTCGCCGACATCGAAGCGGCGCTGACGGCGCGGCGCCCGAACTGGATCGCGCTCGCCAAAGTCCATCTGATGCGCCTGATCGAAAACGGCGTGACCGACCGCCTGACATTCGACAATGTCCGCGCATTCTCCGTACCTGACAGCGCGCGACAGCTAAGTCGCATGCTGGGCGCCCCATGCATCCCGATGTATGGCATGACCGAAGGTCTTCTGGGTTTTGCGCTCCCATCAGATCCGGGCGAAACCGTGGAATTCACGGTCGGACGCTCCACCTCGCCACATGACGAAATCCGCATCGTCCGCCCCGGCAGCGAAGACGATCTGCCTGATGGAGAAGTGGGCGAACTGCTGGTGCGGGGGCCATGCACGATCCGGGGCTATTTCGATGCCCCGGATCGGGATGTTGAGGCGTTCACCGCCGACGGCTTCTATCGCTCGGGCGATCTCATGAGTTGGCGAACGGTCGAGGGTGTCCGCAACCTCGTCTTCAACGGGCGCGTCAAGGACGTGATCGACCGGGGTGGTGAGAAGATCAATTGCAGCGAGGTGGAACTGGCCATTTCCCGCCACCCATCGGTCGGCGCAGTGGCATGCGTCGCCATGCCCGATCCGCTCTATGGCGAGCGCATGTGCGCGTTCATTGCGCTGCGGGATCAGGCGCCCGAGTTGACGCTGACCACGCTTGGCACGCATCTGGCCGAGGAGGGGTTATCCAAATTCAAATGGCCCGAGCGCATCGAACTCGTTCCCGAACTCCCCTCAACCACATCGGGCAAGGTGTCCAAGCCGCTGATGCGCGAAATCATCGCAGCGAAGCTGAAGGCTGAAGCCTCGGGTCAATCCGTCGTTGGCTGACCGGCCGATCACGACCAGCGGAGTATCATGGAGCTTGTTTGGAGCGTGATGGTCTCTTCGGATCGTCCCGTCAATCACAGCCTGCCGAAGGAGAAGGATGTCATGGCAATGACTGAACAGGATCTTCAGAACATCGAAATGACGAAGGAATATTTCCGTCGGGGCGATGCACAGGATCCGACACTACTCGAACTCTTCCATCCCGAACTTCAATTTTATTTTCCGAAGTTTGGCATCGGACACGGCCCACAATCGATAATGGACATGGTATCAGGCTTCATCGGTGAACTCGAATCGATCGAACATGACTTCAGCAACTATGTGTTCGTCGCCCGGCATCCCTATGTCGCCGTCGAAGGGATCGCGCGCGGACGCATGAAGGGGCAGGATTGGGAAGGCGGCAGGACATCGGCAGGCCGCTTCTGCAACCTGTTCGAGTTTCGCGACGGCTTGATCACCCGATGCCATGTCTATCTCGATCCGGACTATCTCGGGGAGGATGAGGCGCGCTTTCGGTGGGGACGTGAGGGTCGTGAATGGTGAGCGATTGCCCATCGCCTCGATCGAGGCACCGGTCGTTCGCATCATAGCCTGACAACCATGGCAGAATAGGAGAGAATAAGATGACAAGACTGGCCAACAAGGTCGCTATCATCACAGGCGCGGGCAGCGGTCAGGGCGCGGCGGAGGCGCGCCTCTTCGCAGCGGAAGGCGCGCGCGTCGCTGTAACAGATGTCAATGAGGAAGCTGCACGAGCCGTAGCGCAGGAGATTGGCGAGGCCGCGATTGCGGTGCGACTCGATGTGACGAACGAAACCGACTGGCGCAAGGCGGTCGATGCGACCATCGCGGCATTCGGCAAGGTCGACGTCCTTGTCAACAATGCGGGCGTCTACAAACCCAGGCCCATCCAACAGACCGACCGCGCGCTGCTTGACCTGCACTATAATGTGAATGTTGTCGGCACCTTCCTTGGCATGCAGGCAGTGCGCGAGGTGATGCGCGATGGCGGCGGAGGCGCAATCGTCAATATCGCCTCGGGTGCGGGAACCAAGGGGTTTCCCGGCATGATCGCCTATTCAGGTTCCAAGTTCATGGTGCGCGGCATCAGCCGCTGCGCTGCAATCGACCTTGCGCCTGACAAAATCCGCGTGAATCTCGTTCTGCCCGGCATCATCGACACACCCATGCTGGCCGAAAACCCGCCCGAGATTCTTGCCGCATTCCCGACTCTGCCGCCGGCGCAACGGCTCGGTACGGTCGACGAGATCGCAGAAGCGGTCCTCTTCCTCGCGTCCGATGCCGCATCCTATGTCATGGGCGCCGAGTTGTCAGTGTGCGGTGGACTGATGGCATAAGCGAAAGGGACGAAATATGCACTGATTTCGTCCCTTCCCCGCGCCACCTCTCGGTCCTGTCAGGATATTGCCGGTTTCACAATCGGTTGAGCAAGGTTGACATACAATAGGGCACATACCGGAGCTGTCGCCAATCCGCCACATGCGATGATCCCGGCTCATAATTTAACTTGACGATAGTAAAGTTTTTTGTCACATCAGGACAGCCACCTGCTCCGGCTTTGAGGCAGGCACGGGATCAAGGAATCAAACGCTCGATCACAGCCGCCCCTTCCATGCCGTAAGACAAAGATCGACCGGGAACGCGTGACACGAGAACAGAAGAGTGACCTCCAACTGGAGAATGGACTCACGCGCGCCGTGACCCGCGGATGTTGCGTGCCGGGGAGGATAGCAAGGAAAGGCGTACCATGAGTGACGATGTAACCACCTATCAATATTATGCCGGCGGCGAATGGCGTGACGCCGCCGATGGCGCCACTTTCGATGTGCTGGAACCCTATAGCCGCAAGCTGATGCACCGCATCCCGGCTTGCGGCCCGGTGGAAACCCGCGGAGCGATCGAGGCCGCTGCAAAGGCATTCCCGGTCTGGTCGGCCATGACGCCCGCCGCGAAAGCCGCCCTCTTCTTCAAGGCGGCGGCCATCGTGCGCAGCCGCATGAATGAGATCGCCGACCTCCTCTCGCGCGAAACCGGCAGCACCATCTCCTTTTCCGCCTTCCAGCAGCACCTCGTGGTCGAAAGCCTCGAAGCGGCGGCGGGCTGGGTCTATCATCCGCGCGGCGAGGTCTTTCCGACCAATATGCCCGGCCGGCATTCGTTCAGCGTCCGTCGTCCGCTTGGCGTGGTTGCGAGCTTCACCCCCTGGAACGGCGCCAATATTCTGTCCTGGCGCGCCGTTCTGGCGCCGCTTGCCGCCGGTAATACGGTCGTCGTCAAACCTTCGGAGCTGGCGCCCGTCTCGGCGGGCCTGATCGTCGCGAAAATCGCGGAGGAAGCTGGATTTCCCGCTGGCGTGATCAATGTCATCCCGCATGCGCCGGGCATGGCCGGGACGATCGCGGACGAGATCTTCGCTTCGCCGGATATCCGCTGCATCAACCTCATCGGCGGCGTCAAGACCGCGCGGATCCTGGCGGAGCGCGCCGGCAAAACGCTCAAGCGCTCGGTGCTGGAGCTTGGCGGCTACAATCCGCTCATCGTTCTGGATGATGTCAATGTCGACTATGCGGTGCGTTCGGCGGTGTTCGGGTCCTTCTTCCATCAGGGCCAGATCTGCATGAACACGCGCAAGGTCATCATCCAGCGCAAGATCTACGACGAGTTCCTGGAAAAATTCGTGCGGCGCGCGCGCCAGCTCCCGTCAGGCGACCCATCCAATCCCGAGACCTTGATTGGCCCGCTGGTGACACCCGATGCCGTGCGCAAGGTCCACCAGTCGGTCGAGGAAGCGGTCGCGCTTGGCGCCCGGATCGAGACCGGCGGCACGTTCGAAGGTCAGGTCTATCAACCAACGATCCTCACCAACGTGCCTTATGAGGCGACCATTTCCAACGAGGAGACGTT
Organism: Sphingobium sp. EM0848; assembly: GCF_013375555.1. Taxonomy (NCBI): domain Bacteria; kingdom Pseudomonadati; phylum Pseudomonadota; class Alphaproteobacteria; order Sphingomonadales; family Sphingobiaceae; genus Sphingobium; species Sphingobium sp. EM0848. The sequence continues at coordinate 1,248,046 of NZ_JABXWB010000005.1, read as the reverse complement.
CGGACCGGTGGTCATCGTCGAGCCGGTCGACAGCGTGGAGGATGCCGTCAACGTCGCCAATCGCGTCTCCTACGGTCTTGTCGCCTCCATCCTCAGCGGCGATTCCTACCGTGCGCTCGAACTTGCGCCGCAGATCATGGCGGGGGTCGTCAACGTCAACACCTCCACCATCAACGACGAAACCCATGTGCCGATGGGCGGTGTTCGTGACAGCGGCTGGGGCCGTACTGGACCGGACAGCCTGAACGATTTCACCGATACGATCTGGATCAACGCGCGACACAGCGCCAATGAAAGCCAGTATCCTTTCTGACGCTCATGAAGAAGGATCAAGGCAGGGCGCGGACACCCGCCCCTGCCGAGGCAGAGGGACTGTATGATCGACAATGCCAATGAGCAGATGGAACGGCTGCTCGACCGTGCGGCGGCAGGAAATATCGGCCGCCGTTCCTTCCTTGCGGCCGCAACCGCGCTTGGTGCAACGGCGCTGTTCAACTCCGCCGTCGTTGACGGAGCATTGGCCGCGGGCGTCAACCAGCGCGCGCATCGCGCCACGATGCGCGATTCCTTCGATTATATCATCATCGGCGCGGGAGCAGCCGGGTGCATCATCGCAGCCCGTCTGGCCGAAGCAGGCATGGAGGTGCTGCTGGTGGAGTCCGGCGGTACCGACGATCTGGCGCAGGTTGCGACGCCCGGCATCTGGTTCACCAATATCGGCAGCCCTCGCGACTGGCGTTTTACAGCCAATCCTTCTCCGCTGGTCAACGGCCGTACCATTCCCATGGCCATGGGGCATGTGCTGGGCGGGGGAACAAGCATCAACGCGATGCTGTGGATGAGGGGCTTTGCCCAGGATTTCGACGACTGGGCCTATAATGGATGTGACGGCTGGGCCTTTCAGGACGTGCTGCCGCTCTTCAGGGCGCTGGAAGATTGGGAAGGTGGCGCCAATGAATGGCGCGGCGCCGGCGGTCCGGTTCATATCCGCACAGCGGCGACCGACCCTCATCCCACAGCCGCCGCTTTTATCGCCGCATCGCGACAGATGGGAATACCCGTCCTTGACGACATGAACGCGCCGATGCGGGAAGGCGCAGGCTATGTGAATATGAGCATCACCAAGGAAGGGACGCGGGCCAGCGCTTCGCGCGCTTTCCTGCGCCCGGCGCTCTCACGCCCAAACCTGCATCTGCTGCTCGATACCGACGCCACCGGCCTCTTGTTCGAGGGCACGCGCTGCACGGGCGTCCAATTACAGGGACGGGACGGCGCGAGAGCCGTTCGTGCCAGCCGCGAGGTCATCATCGCGGGCGGCGGCATGATGAGCGCAAAGCTGCTGCTGCTCTCCGGCATCGGCGACGCGGATGCGTCTCGCAGGCTTGGAATCACGCCGATCGTTGACCTCCAGGGCGTCGGTCGGAATTTTCAGGATCACCCGATCCTGTTCGGCGTGGCCTATCGTTACCGGGGCAAAATGCCTCCACGATCGATGACGAGCAATGCGGTCGAGGCTGCCGCCTATGTGCGAAGCGATATCGCAAAGCCTGTCCCTGATCTGAAGATGGTTCTGCAACAATTACCGTTCGTGACACCAGAAGTTCAGGCAAAATTCGGCACGTTGCCATCCGACGGTTATACGATCACGCCAGCATTGATGCGCCCATCCAGCCGTGGAACCTTTCGCCTTTCCAGCGCCGACTGGCGTGACAAAGGACAATTGGACAGCAATTTCTTCTCGACCGAACATGATATCGAGACGACTGTGCGCGGCATCGAGCTTGTTCGGGAATTGGGACAGGCTGAGGGCTTTGCCGGGATTCGCGATGCCGAAATCGTCCCCGGCCGCCCGATGACCAAAGCCGAGTTGCGGGACTTTGCCCGCAATGCGGCGATCAGCTTTGGTCACCCTGTCGGCACTTGCAAGATGGGAACGGATGAACGCGCTGTCGTCAATCCTTCGTTGCGCGTGAGGGGTGTCGAGGCTCTCCGCGTCTGCGACTCATCCATCATGCCCTCAATCGTGACCGCACCGACAGCAGCAGCGAGCCACATGATCGGCCTGAAGGCGGTCGACCTGATCTTGCAGGATCATCACCGGCCATCTTCCAGCTGACGCTGCGGGCCGCACGGCGACGGATTCCGCGGCCTGAACTGGCTAATCGGCCTGTGAGGCCCTCACGTTGGCACGAAGAATATTCTGCCAAATTGCGCGATTACCCGGTGCAATTCCGGATTTCGCACAGCCTTGACGGCATTGCTGACAGACATCCAGCAACGTTGCCGCTGATGCATTTCGGGCCAAATGGGCGCTTCGACGGAAACCTTCAGCGGATAGGCCGAAATGATGACGATTTTTTCGACTCCATCAGCCGTTCATTTAATCTGCCGATATGTGGCGACGGGGCGACCGCTGATCGAACCAAGCACGCCGCCCTCTTCAAACGCCTCACGGGCCGCCGATGCATCTGGCAGCATATCGCGTTTCACTTCTCCTTTGAGCAAGACCCAACGACCGCTTCGCTTGGACGTGACAAGCAGAATCTCGGGCTCACCCTCGACGTTGATGCGAAAAGGAATGGCTCCGGATTGGCGCGTCATCCTCCCACCTTGCCGGCATCACTGAAGGCTGTTGCTGCAGGTTGCGATCACAACCGTTCAATGATTGTCACGTTACTGATCCCGCCGCCTTCACACATGGTTTGCAAGCCCCATCGCTTCCCCTCGGCGTGCAACGCATGGACAAGTGTCGTCATCAATTTGGTGCCTGTCGCACCCAGCGGATGACCAAGAGCAATGGCGCCCCCCTGCACATTCATCTTCGCCGGATCGGCCCCAAGGGCTTGCAGCCATGCCATGGGAATGGAAGCGAAGGCCTCATTGACTTCGAACAGGTCGATCTCATCCAGTTTCAAGCCCGCGCGATCGAGCGCCTTCCGCGTCGCTGGGATCGGTTCTTCAAGCATAACCACAGGGTCGCCGGCCGTCACGGTCAGATTATGAATGCGCGCCAGCGGCGTCAGACCATGCGCCTTGAGCGCACGCTCATTCACGATCAGAACGCCCGAGGCACCATCGGTCATCTGGCTGGCATTGGCCGCCGTAATCGATCCGCCTTCCACAATCGGTTTCACCTGAGCCATTTCCTCCAGCGAGGCATTGGGACGCACGCCCTCATCCCGGTCGAACAGGGCATCACCGAGCGTGAACGGCACGATTTCGGCCTCAAAAGCACCCGCGGCGATTGCCGCAGACGCCTTACGATGACTTTCCAAAGCAAACCGGTCCATTGCTTCGCGATCAAAGCCATATTTATCGGCAATCGCCTGCGCGCCGTGAAACTGACTGAATTTATCCACGCCGAACCGATCGAGTATCTTGCGACTCCATGGCCCGACGCCAAGGCCTGCTTGAGCATGCAGCGTGTAATTGGAGCCCATCGGCACCCGGGTCATGCTTTCAGCACCCGCCGCAATCACCATATCCTGGGTGCCGGACATGACCGCCTGCGCGGCAAAATGGAGCGCCTGCTGCGACGAGCCACATTGGCGATCTATCGTCACGGCGGGCACGCTTTCGGGAAGACACGACGCCAGCACGCAACTGCGGCCAAACGCAAAGGCTTGCTCTCCGGCCTGGCTGACACAACCCACGATCACATCGTCGATCGCCGCTGGATCAACGCCGCTTCTCGCAATCAGAGCGTCCAGAACGAGGCCGCCGATATCGGCCGGATGAACGTCAGCCAGCGCCCCCTTCCGTCGTCCACCCGCCGTTCGCCCAGCTGCTACGATATACGCTTCGGCCATTGTCTACTCCCAATCCCACTGTGATATCTTTCAAGACCCATAAAATTACGCCCGACTTCATCGCCTTCGTATGTCCGGCGACGATTCCATCCGGGTGCGGGCAGAAGTGGATCAACTCACATCTTGAACGTGACCCGGACACCATAGGTCCGGGGCGCCCCACCATAGGCTATATAGGCAAAATTCCGTGATTTTGTATCGGCATAGACCACATTGAACAGGTTTCGACCGAATAAGGAAGCAGTCCAGTTTCCATGATCAAATGTCAGATCAGCGTTCGTCAGTCCGAAGGCTTTCTGATCAAGTCCGACCGTATTGAGAAAATCCGTTGCATAGTGTGAACGCCAATCATAGGAGACGCGCAGGCTGGCCTTCCCTGCCAGCGAAGGAAGATCAGCCGTATAGACGCCAGCCAGATAGGCGGTCCATTTGGGTATCTTGATGAAATTCAGGGCAGTGGGATCGGTCACTCCCTGAATGGGAATTTCAAATTTGCGATATTTCGCATCGATATAGCCCAGATTGGCATCAAGCTCCAGCGCGCGAACAGGGCGAAGGGTGAATTCCGCTTCGACACCACGGATACGGGAATCAGCTGCATTGACGAGCGCCTGTACAACCGTAGCACCCGGCACCGTGACAACTTGCTGAATGCCCTTGTAGTCGGATTGAAACAGGCTGATATTGGCACGCAACTTTCGATCGAAGAAGTCGCTCTTGACCCCGATTTCATAGGCGCTGACCGTTTCAGGATCGGCCGGCCCGACGCCAACGCCGGTCGCATCGCTCGTCCTCGGATTGAAATTACCGCTGCGGAATCCCCGCGTGAAGCTGGCGAACAGCATGACCCTTTGTGCGGCCTGCCAGGTCAGGACCGCGCGCGGCGAGAAATTGTGCCAACTCTTTTCGGCGGAAAGCGAAGTCACCGTGCAATTTGTATAGCTCGCATCGGTGCATGGCGCCAGCGGCACATAATTGATGCTCTTCCTTTCACTGCTATACCGGCCACCCAGAGACAGTTTGAGGTCCGATGTGATGTTCCAATCGAAATTGGCAAACCCGGCATAGGCGTTTGTCACCTGATGGAAGCTGCCCTGGACATAGCCCAGCGCCGTCGGGGCGCCAGGTTTCCCCGTTGTCCGACGCCGCTCGATCACATCAGTAACCGAGCGAAGATAGAACACACCCGCTGTCGCATCGAGACCATCCAGAAGGGTGACATTGTAACGCGATTCAAGGCTATATTGCTCGTTCCGTTCGCGATTGTCAGGAAGGAGCAGTCCATCAAACGGCGTGCCGGCATTGTTGGTCGTCGAATTGTAGGTGATATGTCGATAACCAGCGACCGTCGTCAACTGACCGGGGCCGATTTCGTTTTCGAGTTCGGCGATCACATGCCCGGCGCGAATCCGCACATAGCCGACCTCACCGATATTCGTCGAATAGCCGCTTGAATCTGGCGTATAGCCAAAGACAGTCTCCGAAGGGGTGGACACAGCACCCGGCGGGGTCGCAAAATTTCTTGGCGTGGTGCCATCGTCATTATAGCGCTGATACTGGGTAAAGAGCGTCAGCCGCGTGGCGTCCGACATCTTGAACAGGAATGTCGGCTTGATGACCAGTTCATCGACATCACCAATATGGCCTGTCGCGTGACTAGAGCGCGCGCCGGTTGGATTACCAACCGACGGTACAAAAATACCGTTATTGGTATTTTCGATAGTACCGCTGTTCCGCCGGTAAAGCACCGCCAATTTGCCCAGGATATTGCTGGACCCCAATGGCCCCTCTATGCTGGCATTGGCGTTTACCTCATTGAAATTTCCGTAGGAAAGATCAAATCTCACGCCCGGTTCGTCCGATGGGCGGCGCGTCCGCAAGACGAAAGCGCCGCCGCTTGCATTTCGACCGAACAACACGCCCTGAGGGCCGCGCAAGATTTCAATTCCCTCAAGATCGAATGTCGAGACCACTGCTCCGGCCTGATAGGCCAACACCATCCCGTCCTGGACGATGTTGACGGCCGGGTCCACGCTACGGATCGACGATGAGAGGCCGATCCCACGTATCGAAAAGTTGGGAAAGCCCGGGAACGTACCCGTCGTATTCGTCTGCACATTAGGCGCGAGAGAACCGACGTCGAGCAAGCTGACGCTATTCGTTGACTGGAGCAGACGTTGATCGAGAGCGGTGATGGCGATCGGAACACGCTGGGCGACTTCACCCGCAGCCCGCTTCTGACCATAAACAATGATGTCCGGCACGCCATCTCCTCCAGCCGGCGGGCTCGTCGCTGTACCCGCAGCGCTCGCAGGCGCACCCGACGCTTCATTTTGCGCATATGCATTGGAACCTGAAAGAAACGGTGCAAGAAGAGCAGTCGTGATACAGAGAATTCTATTCTTCTTCATGATCCCCACCCTATTATCCACATTATTATTTGAAATTATCGATTATTATCGCCAAGCAAAAAGCAGAAAAGGCATCAATCGATGCGACACGCCAGTCCACAAAATCAGAAGAGCATAGGTGAATTTCAGGCGGCACAGCATCCGGCCGCAACACCAAGACAACCTCCCCTGCGCGGACTCGACCATTTCATGCATCGAGCAACTTGACAGCATGGATGCTACTCGGTTTTTGTGCCGACAGTCAACATTAAATTTTACATTCGGATTGTATTCGTCTTATACGTCGTTTATCAGACTCACGAGACAATAAATCTTCAAACGGCTCCACCTCGGGAAACAGCCGCTTGGGAAATAACGATTTTATGGTGGTTTCTGGACTCTCGAAAAGTCCGAATCTACGCCCCGCCGGCTGACAGGCCGACGGAATAGGAGATGGAGATAGCCAGGTGTTGCAAGGAAATGAATCTGCACCGGGATATTTCACTGCCGGCTTCCATTCGTCACTGTTTTTGAGTCATTTCTCCCCGGTAGCGTCTCTGGCGTCAGAAGATGCCTCCCACTCATGCCAGGCCGGCAGAATCGGATCGGCAAGCCAGCAAGCCCTCCTGCTCCGTCGAAACCAGGCTATGCAAATCAACGGCGTGCGCTTCTTCCCGCCTTGCTCTCGCTCTCCGAATGCAGAAAACAGGTTGAGCCAGTTCGAACATCACGGAGCAGTGCGGACATGATCTGGGCATTTGCGAAACAGCGACCCGTGCAACCAGACCGGATGCGAAACACGGCCTGGCAGATGGTCGCCATCCTGTGCCTTGGACAAATGCTCAATTATTTCGATCGTTCCGTAGTCGGCATCGCTGCCAAGGACATCATGCATGATCTTGGACTTACAGCGGCCGATTATGGAATGCTTTCGAGCGCATTTTTCGGTTTCTATGGCATATCCGGCGTGCTTGTAGGACTTATCCTCTCCCAGCGGATACGGCCGAGGGTGTTGCTGACCATCATGATCGCGATCTGGATGATCACCCAGTTGCCGATCATCGCCGCGCCCTCCTTCGGCATCCTTATACTGTGCCGCTCTCTGCTCGGCGCAGCGGAAAGCCCGAGCATTTCAACATCGGTCGCGGCTGCCCATGAATGGTTTCCGTCGGAAAGACGGAGCATTCCGACCGCGTTCGTCATGATCGGTCCTCTCTTGGGTTCGATCATAGCACCTCCGATACTCACTCCCATCATTGCCGCCTATGGCTGGAAGGCTGGCTTTCTTGCTTGCGGCCTGCTCAGCGCCGCAATGCTTGTGCTGCTGCTGGTGGCCGGGCGGGATGGCCCGGACTCCGCAATCGGACCTTCGGCCCCATATCCCAGGATGCGTAATGACGCCTCCACCAAAGTCTGGCGCCAACCCGCCATAGTCGCGGTGACCGCGGTCGGTTTTTCGACCTATTGGATCACCGCCTTTGCTGTCGCCTGGCTGTTTCCGCTGCTCGACATGGGCCTAGGCTACGACCGTCAGACTGCAAGTTGGCTGTGCTCAGGCGTCTATATTCTGGGCGCATTATTCCTTTTCGGATCCTCAACGCTTTCTCAGGCCGGGCTGAAGAAAGGTCTTTCCTTCCGGCACGCCGTTGTCTGGCCGATCGTGGTTTATCTTATCGCTGGCTCATCCGCCTTTCTGGCGACAATCGCTGTTGACGGACCGCTCGCGAAAGTGGTCTTGCTCGCAGTCGGCATAAGCCTGGCGCTTCCCGTAACCGGCCTTGTTCCCATCATCGTGTCCGCTATCGCTCCTGTGGAGGAACGCAACCGTATGCTGGTCGTCACATTGTCGCTGACCAGCCTTGCAGGCATGGTCGCCCCCTATGCCACCGGACTTCTGATTAACCAGCAGGGTTTTGCCGGTTATGTACCGGCTATCGCCCTCTGCGCGGCGATATTATTGACAGGCTCACTGATTGCAGCCTTCTTCCTCCACCCTGACAATTCGCTCGAGAAAGTTCGGCGGCAATCTCCTGACACGAACCCAACGGCTTTGCGAGGCACTTCATGAACGACTATATGAGCAACAAAGACGCGTATGACTGCTGTATCCAGACCGTCACACTGGCGTCAGTCTATATGGACGCCAATGACGCGGATGCCCTGGTTCAGCTCTTCACGGAAGATTTGGAATTCGTCCGGCCCTCTACCTATCCTGATGTCGCGATAAGAGGGCGCTCGGAGTTGCATGCTGTGGTGACGGAACGTGACCCTTGCATGGTGAGCCGTCATGTCGCCAGCAATATCGCACCTCGCCGGGTGGACGACCGGCATATCGTGGTGAAGTCTTATTTCACGCATTTCCGCGGATGGCGCGACGTGGACTCCATTCAGGCCATTCCCATCGATGATACACTTCGCTCCATGGGAGAATATGAGGATAGTTTCGTTCTTATCGAAGGGAAATGGCTGATTGCCCGCCGTGTGGCGCGCTTTCTGTTTGGCGGCCTGTAGGTCCGGCCTTCGCCGCGTGCCGGATTTTCATTATTTCGCCAGATAGCCGCCGTCGACGACGAGATCGGCGCCAGTTACATAAGAGGCTTCATCACTGGCAAGGAATGTAAGCGCCGGATAGAAATGACACCCCTCTGCTAGATAGAAATGACACCGTCGGGCGTCCTTAGCAGAGCTCGGTGGCATGGTCCTCCTGGCAGTTCGGGAGGACGCGCTTATGCCGGTGGTTGCGATGAGCGATGGCGAGCTTTTGCGGTTTGATACATTGTCACGTGTGGAGCGCGGCGAACTTCGGGTTGAGGATGCGGCGCTTCTGCTGGGATTGCAGCGCCGGCAGATTTTCCGGTTGCTGGAACGGTTGCGGACCGATGGTGCTTCAGGCCTGGTGTCGCGCAAACGTGGCCGGCCGAGCAACCGGCGTCACAGCGAGGCCTTTCGCGGGCGGATTCTATCGATCGTGCGCGAACATTATCATGACTTCGGACCCACCCTGGCCCGAGAATATCTGGCGGAACGTCATGCTATCAGCATCGGCTGCGAGACATTGCGGCAGTTGATGATCGAGGCGGGCATTTGGCAGGATCGCGCTGCCCGTCGTTCTCGGCCCTATCAGCCACGCCATCGGCGGGAGTGCCGTGGCGAGCTGGTCCAGATCGACGGCTCGGAGCACGCCTGGTTCGAGACGCGTGGTCCGAAATGCACGCTGCTTGTCTATATCGACGACGCGACCAGCGAGCTGCTGCATCTCAAGATGGTCGAGAGTGAAAGCACCTTTTCCTACATGGAGGCGACACGCGAATATATCGAGCGGCACGGCAAGCCGGTGGCCTTTTATTCCGACAAGCATTCGGTGTTCCGCAACGCCAAGGCGACGGCGAAGGGTGATGGCATGACGCATTTCGGGCGCGCGCTCGATGCGCTGAACATCGAGATCATCTGCGCCAACTCGCCGCAGGCCAAGGGCCGGGTCGAACGGGCGAACGGCACCTTGCAGGATCGCCTGGTCAAGGCGATGCGCCTGGAAGGCATATCGACGATTGCGGACGCCAACGCCTTTCTGAGCAGCTATCGCCTAACGCACAATGCGCGTTTTGCGCGCCCGGCGGCAGGCAGTCGTGATCTGCACCGCCCTCTGGCGCCGCGGGATGATCTGCACTCCGTCATGGTCTGGCGCGAAAAGCGGAAGGTGTCAAAGGCACTGACGCTGCATTACAACAAGATTCTGTTCATTCTGGAGCCGACTGCGATCAGCAAGGCCCTGGTAGGTAAGCGTGTCCACATCTGCGAATATCCTGATGGCCAGGTCGAGATCCGTCATGAGGAGCGCTCCCTTCCCTATCGCCTGTTCGACAAGATGCCCCGGATCAATCAACCTGCCATTGTCGACAACAAGCATCTCGACGCGGCACTGATGCTGGCGAAGCAGATCCAGGCGATGGCGCCGCATCACCGGCAGCGGAACAATAATGCGCCTGCCCGCCGCGACCAGCCCATGCATCTGTTCCCCGAGCCGGAAGCGCCGGCAAAGGTCGATCGCCGTCGCCTGGGCGGTCCCAAGCTCAAGCGTGGCCCCCGGCTCAGCGAGGCCGAGTTGCAGGCGCGGGGCACGCTGGAGTTTGTGAAGGCCCGCTGAGCCTGTCCGACCGGCGTTGACCGAGCCCGCTGCCTGCGCAGCGGGTCCATGCCCCTCCCCTCCATGTTCCGCTCACAGCAGGGCCTGCGCTGCGCTAAGCCGATGGCTCCACGCAGCCCCTGCTGTCCTCAAAGGTGTCATTTCTATCGGGGACAGAAAGTGCCTTTTCTAAACAGCAGGAACAAGGAACAAGGCAGCGGCGGCGACTTCTTCAGGCCGACCGCGTCGGCCCAGGGCCGTCCGCACATTGCGCTCCGCTCGAACCTGTTCGGAATGTCCGGCTGTCGCGGGCGTGTCGATCACCCCTGGCAGGATTGCGTTAACCCTTATGCCATGCGCACCAAAACTTGCAGCAGCATTACGCGTCATCATGCGCACGGCAGCCTTGGTGGTATGGTAGCCGGTCATATGTTCAACCGATACGATCCCAAAGATAGATGACAGATTGACGATCGATCCGCCACCACGCACAATCATCTGAGGAATGACCGCGCGCATCCCCAGGAAAACAGAAGTCTGATTCACGCGAATGACATCGTCCCAATCGCGAAGATCGACATCGGTAAGCGCCATAGTGGGACCACGAACACCGGCATTGTTGACAAGTATGTCGACGCCTCCGGTTTCCTCGCAGACAATTTCCATCAAGGATCTCCAGCTTTCCTCATTACCGACATCCAGATGATGGAACGCCATTGCTGGATCGAAGTCTCCTTGCGGTGCTGTTATGTCCGTGGCAAATACTCTCGCTCCCTCCGCCTGGAAGCGCTGTGCGATGGCACCACCAAGTCCGCCCGCCGCGCCGGTGACGATGGCGATCTTGCCCGACAAGCGATTTCCCTCAGCAGTCATCAATCCCTACCCCCGACATTGTGAACCGGCCATAGGCGCATATTCTCCAGATGCCGCCGATATGATGCCGTTGAATTTATTCATTACATACGTAAAGTATTTAACTGTGACAAGCCGACGAATCAACGGATAGGAGAGAGCAATGGAGGGAAAAATGTCCGCAGCCAATTTATTCTCGGCCACCAGCTTTGCCGGGCATACCGCTGTGATCACGGGCGGCGCCAGCGGCATCGGCCATGCCATCGCTCGGCAATTGGCAGAAATGGGCTGCGCGGTCGCCATCTTCGATCGCGACGAAGCGGCCGCAGCCAAAGCTTGCGATAAGATCGCAGCATATGGCAGTGACGTGCTGCCCGTCATGTGCGATGTGACGGACTGCGGGTCGGTGGACGATGCCATCGCGCGACTGCTCAACTGGCGTCCGGCAGTCGATCATCTCGTCAATAGCGTCGGCTCAGTCATCGGAGGGGATTTGTCCACGATCGGCCTCGACATGTGGCGACGCAGCTTCGCAGTCAATCTTGATAGCGTGCTGATCATGAGCCAGGCCCTCCATGCCAGGCTCGCCGCGAGCCCATTTGGCAGCATTGTCAATATTGCCTCTCTTGCCGGCAAAGGCGCTTATCCGAAAGGCGGCGGATATGGCCCCAGCAAAGCGGCGCTCATATCGCTTTCCTATCAGCTTGCCATCGAATGGGCATCGGCGGGCATTCGCGTCAACGTCGTCAACCCCGCCACCACCCTCACTCCATTGGTGCACCAGCTCCACTCTGCTGAATCGCTCGCACAGAGGGCCAGCACCATGCCACTGGGCAGATTGGTCGATCCGGAGGAAGTGGCGGCCATGGCCTGTTTCCTGCTCTCACCCGCGGCTTCCGCCATGACCGCGCAAGCCATTGATGTGGATTGCGGCATGAGCCAGTCGCTCGTCACCGCTATTAAATCGCGAGTGTAGTCGGCCTTCATCATCATGGCAGGCTGGAACATCGCGCAAAAGGTTGAGAACTCGCAGATGTTCACCGCTACTCTGTGCGACCAGCTCCAAAGACCTTTCAAAAGGCTACCGATAGCAGAAAAATAACGGCCTCCGCCTGAAGCGGAAGCCATTTCCATGATTGCCGGCAATAATCGGGTTGATCAGGCGACGAGCGCCTTCACCTTGTCGGTCATGATGGAGACACGAGCGGTCAATGGCTGGAGCACTTCACTGCCCAGCTTGATCAATGCTCCGCTGTTCTTGGCCGATTCCTTGGTGAATTCATCAAAGCTGGCGGAAAAAAACTGGCTCTGCAAATGCAAGAATTCGGCCGGGGTCTTCACGCTCAAGAAGGTCTTGATCGATGCAGTTGCCTTTTCAAAACTCTTACGTCCATAATCGACAGCTTCCTGACCCATGCTTTCGAATCCTCCGTTTACGATCTTCCCGGATTCGATCAACGCTTCGACATTTCCCTTGGCAATATCTCTCAATTCCTCAACCGCCTTGGTCGATTTTTCGACGCTGATTTTTGCCTTCTCGTTCAGTTCGATATAGACTGCATCGAACTTGGCCTTGGCTTCTTCGATGAACTTTTTACCGGTTTCGATCACATCATTCATCAACTTGCTTCCTTCTATGGTGGGTCCTCATCTGGATTCTAATGGCTCAAGAGAGCGGCGACGATTTCGGACGCTCTGAAATGAAGGATCGAAGCCAGACGAAATCACGACCCCACACCGCATCACCAAACAGCGATCCGGCTGCACAATATCAACGGGGCGCCATGCGGATCGCACCGTCGAGCCGGATCGTCTCCCCATTCAACATCGGATTTGCAATGATCGCAGCGACGAGATCGGCATATTCTTCGGGTTTCCCGAGACGGCTCGGAAACGGCACCTGCTTGCCGAGCGAAGCCTGCGCTTCTTCAGGCAATCCGGCCAACATCGGTGTCCAGAAGATACCAGGCGCAATCGTGCAGACGCGGATCGCCGCCCCCGCAAGCTCACGGGCAATCGGCAATGTCATGGCGTGAACACCACCCTTCGAGGCTGCATAGGCGGCTTGGCCGACCTGCCCTTCGAAGGCGGCGACCGAGGCGGTATTGATGAACACGCCCCGCTCCTCGCCAACAGGTTCGGCCGTCACGAGGCGTGCGGCGACCTTCGAGATCAGGTTGAAGGTGCCCAGGAGATTGATTTCGAGCACCTTGCGAAACTGCTCCAGCGCGTGCGGTCGGCCATCCTTGCCGATCGTCTTCTGCGCGATCGCAATACCCGCGCAATTGACAAGGATTCGAGTCGCGCCATGCGCCGCCTCCGCTTCCGCAACCGCCTGAGCTACGCGCTCGTCATCAGTCACATCGACGCTCGCAAATCGCCCGCCGATCTCGGTTGCCAGCTGCTGTCCCGCATCCGCGTTAAGGTCGAACAGGGTCACCCGAGCGCCCAGGCCAGCCATACGCCGGGCTGTGGCACTGCCCAGTCCCGATGCTCCGCCCGTTATGATGACGCCGCTATTCTTCACATCCATCACCGCACCTCTCTATTCAACCGGCAAGGCCGAGGATCGACTGCATCGCCCCAGAAAGCGCCGCAGCAAGGTCACCGCTCGCGTCGGCACGGCGCCAGGCGACGATATGATCGGGCCGCACAAGGACGGCGCCATTCTCGTCGGTGCCGGCATATTGCGCCCACCATCCATAGGGGTCTTCATAGTCGCAGAAGGGACCGATCGACGTCACGCCAATCTCCACACCCGTTGCGACAGAGGTTTCGCGTGCGGCTTCCCGCCATGCTTCGCCTCCCGGACCGGTGAACAGCATGAAGCGGCCTTTGCCCGCCACGTCGAGCGTGGAGATTTTCGTCCCCGGTGTCCGGCGGGTCAGCCAGACATGCGGCACCACGGCACCCGGTCTGGTGCTGGGCCGATAGACGAGTTCGGGGTCGCCATCGATCACCGGCTCCGGGCTGCCATCGGGAAGAACCGCGCCCGATTCATAGGCGCGCGCCATCTCCACACCATGAGCGTGATACTCATATTTCATCCGATCCACTTCGGCGCGCAGCGTCGCGCGACCTTCAGGCGTATCGAATACAGCCGCATGCTCTTTGGGGCCCATGACCGTGCGCGTGCCGCCGCCCAGCAGGTCCCAGACCCGGTTGTTCTGGAGGAAGCTCTTGTTGGCGCGCGCCACGATCTGCTTGCCCACCGGCTGGCGCTCGGCCTCATAGCTGTCGAGCAGCGAAGAAGCCGCCTTGCCCTGCACGACCAGAGCCAGCTTCCAGGCGAGGTTGAAAGCGTCCTGAATACAGGTATTCGACCCAAGGCCGTTCGTCGGTGGATGCCGATGGACGGCATCACCCATGCAGAAGACCCGCCCCTGGGCATAGCGTTCGGCATAAATGTCGTTGATCGTCCACATGGATGTCGAGAGAATCTTGATCGGAAGGCTGTCATTGCCGATCGATTCCCGAATGCGCTGTTCGAAATCCTCCTCGGTCGGTTCGGGCTTGCCGGCCGCCTGGGGGACGATGAGGCCAACCAGCCACTGGTTCCAGGGCTTGACCATGCGGAAGACCGCGACAGGCGCCCAATAGGAGCTGCCCGGCTGAATGACGCTGTAGAGCGAGCCATGGCGATGCTCGACATAGGCCGAAAGGTCAACGTCGCACAGAACATTGAACACATTACCCAGACCGTGCTGACCGATCAGGGGCAAGCCGAGCTGCTCGACGATACGGCTGCGCGCGCCGTCGGCACCGACCATATAGCGCGCCTTCACGGTAACGGCCTGCCCGCTCAGTCGCTCCACGATGATGGCGGTCACACCATCATCATCTTGGTCAAACGACTGCAACTCCCAGCCGAAACGGACATCGACACCGATATGCGCCGCTTCCGTCACCAATATGGGCTCAAGCCGGGTTTGCGGCAGATCGCTCATCCGGCATGGACTTGCTGCGGCATAGTCACCGCTGCGGTGAGGATCATTGCCCCACGACCAGGTTCTGGCCAGTTCTTCCCCCGCCATGCTGCGCAGCCAGAAACTATGTTCGATATGCGCGCCGGGCGAACCGAGCTGCATACATTGCTGCTCAAGACCGGCATCGCGCAAGGCTTCCATCGCGCGCTGATTGGTGATGTGCGCACGGGGCGTTTCCGCCGTTCCGCCATGGCGCGAAATCATCAGGGTCCGGATTCCCTGCTTGCCAAGAAATACGGAGGTTGCGGCACCTGCCGGACCTGCGCCGACCACGAGCACATCGGTTTCAACAATCTTCGACATTCATGGCCTCCCAACATATCCTCTCATTCGGCCGATTTCCGCCTGGTTGCGGCACCCGCCTTTCTCGGACAGATGACCGCATTCAGGTTCGCCGCTAGCGCGCATCGACGATCCGATTGGCGATGCCGACCAACGCCAGCCCACGATTGTCCGCCAGCGTTGCAGTGACGATATCGCCCGGCTGGAGAAAGGGGCGTCCTTTGGTCATCTCGATCCTCAGCGCGTCGCGCCGGGCCTCGTCCGCCAGCAGATTTTCCTTGAGTATCTCGACCATCCGGAGCGTCGCCGGCGCCGTGACGCCTCCGGGCGTTCCCGTCAACAACAGGTCACCGCGCTTCATATCCATGCTTGAGGCAATATAGCTGAGTGTCTCTGCCGGACGAAAGATCAGTTGATCAGACGATGCCGACTGACGCAGTTCGCCGTTCACCCAGAGCTGGATGTCGAGATGACGCAGCGCCTCGGCAACCTCAGCGGGATCGAGCAGCCAGAGGACCGGTCCAGTCGGACAGAAAGTCCGATAACTCTTGCCACGGAACCATTGCAGGAAACTGGTTCCAAACATGGTATCGCGCGCCGACACATCGTTGCAAAGGACCACACCGGCAACCGCATCGCCGATCATCTCCTCCGTCACCACATCGCCCTCGCCCAGGTCGCGACGCAACAGGATGCCGAACTCGACTTCATAATCGAGCAATTCGACTTCGGCCGGCCGGACGATCTCACCATAGGGGCCGGTGAGCGTCGAACTTGCCTTGCCGAAGATCAGATTGGAGGTCCGCTTGGCGTGCTGCGCCTCGGCAGCGTGCTCCTTATAATTGAGGCCTTGCGCATAAATCGAACCATCAGACGTAACCGGACTGAGCAACTGATCACCGCTGATCTCGATTACTTCTTCTTCCTCCAGCGTCCTGGCCGAATGCGCCGCCAGAAATGCCGCGGTCGTCTGGACGTCTACAATCAGCGGCGCAAGCGTCACACTATCGGCAGCACTGAGCGGCGCCGCACCGGTGAGCCTGCCCCACCGAATTTCATTTCCCTGCCGGTAACGGACGATCAACTGGCCCATATATCTCTCCTGCCTGCGCGAGTCGGCGGGCAATGGCCGACCGGCTTTCTGATGAACCAAATGTCACTTAAATCTTTACGATCGTCAAGTTTAATTTACATTGGAATCCTGCGGATGAAAGACAGTGGCATTGATGATCGATAGATAGGAATCGACGGTCCGGGGATCGTCGGCTGCCAGGCCGATGCTTTCCCGAATCTCGTCCTTGAGTGAGGATAGGACCAGGACCATACCAATCATCATATAATGTACGAGCGCCGGCCTGCCGGAAGGCAGTTGGCCTGCAGCCTGCGCGGCTTCGATGTCCGGAAGGACGCGCTGCATCATAGGCCGAAGGATGGTTCTGACCAGCCAGGGAAGTCGCGGATTACCCGGTCGGCTTTCACGCAACATGAAATGATGAAAATCGGGATGGACAATGGAGAAACGTAAAAACGCCGAATATTCGACTTGCAACCGCTCAAGAGGCGGCATGTTCTCCTGACCCTGGGTGCGTTCATCCCACAAGCGCCGGATTGTCGCGAACGCGTCCTCCGCCACGGCTTTCCAAAGAGCTTCCTTGGTCCGGTAGTGATAGGTGATGAGCGGGTGTTGAAGGCCAGTCATTTCAGCAATGGTACGGATGCTGGCCGCTTCAAAACCGACATGCGCAAATTCCGTCAATGCCGCGCCCAAGATCATGCGCTTGGTATCAATCGCCCGTTGCTGTTCGCGACGTTTCCGGCCCGATTTGCCCTTGGCATCTCTGCTTGTTTCAGCCGCATCAACGGACCCGGCGCGCGCTTCGGCAACAGCGACGGACTGCATACCTTCCCGCGCGCCAGCCGCGTCCCATGTTGTGATCGAGCGCTTTTTCCGCATGGCCATGCGCAAGTTAATGGTTTGAACCCATTACAGACCGGCTGAGCCTGTTATCCTGACAATTGCCGGAGGATGATTCGATCTGCCGCCGTTCCATGTATCACTCCTTTCTCTCACCATTTTTGACTGTCGTGCTGCGCAGACCGCAAAGAGCGGGACATTCATGTCCCGTGATCAGAGCAACCGTTCGCTCACCACCTTTCCGCCCTGCGTCACGCGGATGGCATTGCCGATTTCCTCATCCAGCACCGGCGCATTCTGGTCCTTGTTCCATGATGAAGGCCTTGGCCTGGGACAGCGTGCCGGAAACGCGGCGCTCACCCTCGGCAAGCTCCTTGATGACAGCGATCTTCGCAGCCACAATTCTTCCCCAGTCTTCTCTGCAATCCACTAAGCGAAATTCGGTCGGCGTCTGTCGAGAAAGGCGGCAATCCCTTCACCAATCAGTCTGCGCGGGCGGCCCAGCGCTCGAAGAGAGGCTGCTGATAAATTTTGTGTCAGTTCACCTACAGTGGTTTCCAGCCGTTCGTCATCGACCACGCGCGTGATCAGGCCGAGACCAAGCCCCTCCTCTGCCGACAATTTGGGGTTAAGCAAGGCGATTCCCCGGGCGCGCCGATAACCGATAAGACATGGCAGAATCCATGTTGAAACTTGCGCACCATTTCTTACCCCGTGATATTTCGACCGAAGATATGCCGGGCGATGATCCATTTCTGAACCTCGTTGGCGCCTTCGTAGATTTCCCCGACCTTGGCATCGCGGTAGAGGGCTTCGAGCGGCCAATGCTGATTGGCCCCCGCCAGTTCGCGCACGAAACCATAGCCGCCGCACGCCTGGACCGCGTCGCGCGCCACATCGACGGCAAGAGCACTACCCTTGACCTTGGCCATGGCCGCCAACGCCCCGGCATCGCCGGTCTGGTCGACCAGTTGCGCGGCGCGCTGACACAGTGCCCGGGCCGCCTCGATCTCGGTGGCGTGCTCGGCAAAGCGATATTGCCAATATTGATTGGCCGCGATCGCTTTGCCATAGACCGTCCGTTCGCTGGTATAGGCCGCCGCGATATCGAGCGCGCGCTGCGCCATCGCCACGCCCACCACGCCGATCCCGATGCGGCCAAGCGCCAGCGCACCGAGCGCCGCGCGCAGCCCCCCGCCGACCGCACCGACGACATGGTCGGCGGGCACGAACACATCACGGAATTCGATATCCGCCGTCAGCTGGGCGTGATTGCCCATTTTGAGGTCCGGATCACCGACGCTGACCCCCGGAGCCCGCATGTCGGCAAGCAGGATCGAAAGCCCCTCCCCCGTCCGACACAAAAGCAGGATGCGATCCGCCGCCGGCGAATTGGTGATCCAGCGCTTGCGGCCATTGACGCGCCAGCCACCCTCGACCGGCTCGGCCAGCGTCTGGATCGAGGCAAGCGACAGGTCGGTGCTGGCCTCCGGCTCACTTGTGGCGAAGCTGGCGACGATCTCTCCGCGCACGATCTGCGGCAGATAGGTTTCGCGCAAGCGCCCGCCTGCCATGTCCAGCACCTTGCCGGCCAGCAATATCTGTGCGTCATACATGGCCGAGGCCACGCCCGGCGTATAATAGGCAAGCTCCTCCAGCACGGTGATGGTCGCCAGCGTCGGGGAAGCAAGGCCCCGTCCGCCTATATCCGGCGCGAAGGGCACGGCATAAAGGCCAGCGCCAGCGATCGCATCGAACACATCGCGGCGGAAACCGTCCCGCCGTTCCGGCGTCGTGTTGAGCTGATGGGCCAGCGGCGCCAGCACGCGGTCGGCAAAATCCCGTGCCTGCGTCCGAACGGCCAGGGTTTCATCCGGCAAAAGCCCGTCCAGTGCCGGTACAAGCGTCCGACGCGGAACAACCCAACCCTGCGCCGCCAGGCTCTCTGATGCGCGCGCCATGTCAGCGCATCCACGGACGGGCGGGCTTTTGCATCGCCTCGAAAAAGGCGCGCACCCGTTCTAGCGGCAGATCGCCAAAAGCGCCCTGCGCATGGAGGTCCGGCAAGGCTTCCAGCGGCAAATCAGGCCGCATCGAAAGCGGCAAGTCGTCGCCCCACTGCCAGAGCGTGCCGCGTCCCAGGCCATAATAGCCGGTCGGATGTGACGCATCCATCACATCGCCATCGGCATAATGCTCCCATTCGTCACCCGCCGGGTCCTTCCAATAGTCGAAGACCTGGCTCCCGAAATTGTGGCGGCCCATACCCCAGAAATGCGACCAGCCGCGCGCCTTGAGATATTGATGCCCCTGCCCCACGGAGTCGATGTCGAGGGTCTCGAACGACACATGGAGCAGGCCTGCCGCAAGCCCCCCGAGGATTCCGATGCTATGATGATCGGCAGGTTCCGATCCGCGATCAAGCCGGCAGAAGGCCAGCGCAGGGCTGCCATCCTCCAGAAGCTGGACATCGGTTGGAATAATGCCGACATGGCGCATATACCATTGGATCGCGCGGTCGAAGTCCGGCCGCTGCATCAATACATGACCCAGCCGGAAAATCGGCGAGGGACGAAGCGCGCGACGCACACCCTGATTGACCCGAACCTTGCTGAACGGCGTGTTGACAAGGGGAGCGTCTTCGGGCCGGTCAAGCGGCTCCACCTCGACAACGCCGTGCACGACATCGACCGCGAGACCATCGGGATCGGTCAGACGCAATCCCCGACCCCCGCCCGGCGTGTCAAGCTCAGTAACCGTGGCGCCCGTCGCCGCAGCGAGGCGATCCAGATCGTCCGACTGGGCCACCGTGACGCCAAAACCCAGAAATGCGTCCTCCTCGCCTTCCTCGACAGCAACGAGATAGGCAGCGCCACCAGCGCCGCGATAGAACCGGGTGCCGGTCTGGACAGCGCAGCGGACAAGACCGAAGTCGGCCAGGAACCGCTCCATGAGATCAGGCTCCTTGCGTGCGAAGCGCACGAAGGCCATGGCATCGGCCTTGATGATGGGGTCGGGCCGCGCGATGATCTGGTGATTTTGCGGTGGTTGGGGGGCGATATAATTCTGGTTGAGCGGCCCCGGATTATGGGTGAGTTCAGAAAGCGACATTATCACCTCCCTTGAGGCCGAGGATGGCGCGTGTTTCGGCCGGGGTCGCGATTTCGAGCGAGAGTTGCTCAAGGACGGAGCGAATGATGCGAACCTGCTCGGCATTGGACTGGGCGAGCCTGCCCTTGCCGGCATAGAGGCTGTCCTCCAGACCGACCCGGACATTGGCGCCGTTGAGCGCCGCCATGGTGGTGAAGGGCAGCTGGTGACGGCCGGTGGCCATCACCGACCAGCGATAATCGCTACCGAACAGCTTGTCGGCGATGCGCTTGGCATGGAGCAGATTCTCGGTGTCCGCACCCTGCCCGCCCAGCACGCCGAAGATCGACTGGACGAACAGCGGCGGCGTCACCAGCTTGCGGTCGAGAAAATGGGCCAGGGTATAGAGATGGCTGACATCATAGCATTCGAACTCGAACTTGGTGCCATGGCCCTGCCCCAGTCGCGACAGGATCGCCTCGATATCGGCGAAGGTGTTGCGGAAGATCCAGTCGCGCGAGCCCTCCAGATAGGCCGGCTCCCAGTCATGCTGGAAGGTCTGGTATCGGCCCAGCGCCGGAAACAGACCAAAGTTCATCGATCCCATGTTGAGCGAGGCAAGCTCTGGCGATGCCGTGAGTGCCGCCGCCAGACGGTCGTCAAGCGACATGCCCTGCCCGCCTCCGGTGGTGATGTTGACCACCGCGTCGGTCGCCTGCTTGATGCGCGGCAGAAACTCCATGAACAGCCTGGGGTCCGGGCTCGGTCGTCCATTCTGGGGATCGCGGGCATGGAGATGGAGCACCGAGGCGCCCGCCTCGACGGCCTCGATCGAAGCGGTCGCGATCTGGTCAGGCGTGATCGGCAAATGCGGGCTCATCGTCGGGGTATGGACAGAGCCAGTCACGGCGCAGCTGATGATGACTTTGGACACGGGTCTTGATCCTCTCGGCGGACCCATGGGCGCGGGTCCGTTCCATTGACTGTCGCCTTTACAGGCGGATGACGAGCTTGCCGCTGTTGGCGCCGCTATAGAGCGTCTCGATCGACCCCGGCGCGGCCTCCATGCCTTCCAGCATATCCTCGCGATAGTTGAGCTTGCCCTCCTGAATCCAGGTCACAAGGTCAGTGAGCGCCCGCCCATATTTATCCTCGAAGTCAGGCGTCAGGAAACCGCGCATGGTCGCGCGCTTGACGAGCAGATGGCGCTCCGGGCGCGGCCCTTCGGGCCAGGGGTCCCAACTCGCGAAGGAAGCGGTGCCGCAGATCGCGATGCGCGCATGCAGGTTGATCTGGCGCAGCACGGCGTCGTGAATGGCGCCTGAAGTATTGTCGAAATAGGCGTCGATGCCGTCAGGACATGCAGCCTTCAGCGCGGCATCGATGTCGGGCTCTGCCTTATAGTCGATCACCGCGTCATAGCCGAACTCATCAAGGCATTGCTGAACCTTCTCCGCCCCGCCGGTGATGCCGACGACCCGGGCGCCCTTGATCCTGGCGACCTGCCCGGCGGCCGAACCAACCGAGCCGGCGGCCGTCGACACCACGACCGTCTCGCCGGGCTTGGGCTGGCAAACTTCGGTCATTCCGAAATAGCCGGTCAGGCCATTAAGCCCCAGCACGCCCAGCCAGAGCGAAAGCGGAAGGCCATTATCCTGAACCTTGTAATAGACGGCGGGTTCGTCGACGGCGGCATAGTCCTGCCAGCCGAAAATCCCCATCACCTTCTCACCCGGCACATAGCGCGGATTGCGGCTCTCGATCACCTCGCCGACCGAATAGGCGCGCATCGTGTCGCCCACCTCCAGCCGCGGCCAATAAGTGCTCTTGTCCGCTATCCAACCCCGCATCGCCGGGTCAACCGACAAATAGGCATTGCGGACCAGAAACTGCCCCTCCTTCAGCGTCGGGATCGGCGCCGTCCGAAGCCCGAAATCCGAAGCCCGCGGTATCCCGTTCGGACGCGACTGCAACCATATCTGACGATTCTCACCACCGGTCATATCTCTCTCCAGCGATCACTCACATTCCGCTTACCGGGCCATCTTGTAGTTTATAATCTTTACGGTCGTCAAGTTTAATGGCTGCAGATTTGCAATTTGACGCCCATCACTGCGGACCGGGCAAGCCTCCATGCGATTCGCATTGGCTTTACGATCGTAAAGTAAACGTTGACAACTCACCCGGCAAGGCACAAATGACAGACGGAGACCAAAAGAGTCGAATAGGGAGAGCGCACCCATGGCAACCCGGATCGATCACCGTCCACCAGCTGGTGACCCATCATCTGCCATTCCGGACAACTCCACTTTCCTGCGCAACAGCTGGCATGCCGCGGCGTGGAGCGAGGAAGTGAGCGACACACCCTTTGCCATCACAGTCTGTGACGAGGCCATCATTCTGGTGCGACAGGATGATGGTGAAGCATCCGCGCTTTCCGGTATTTGCCCGCACCGGTTCGCCTCCTTGGGCCAGGGCCGCTGGCTTGCGGGACAACGCCTGCAATGCCCCTATCATGGGCTGGAGTTCGACGCCTCCGGGCGCTGCGTCGGCAATCCGCACGGCCCCGTCCCGCGCGTGGCACAATTGCGTCGATACCCGTTGGTCGAACGACATTCACTTTTGTGGATATGGCTTGGGGACGAGCAACGGGCTGATGTCACCCTGATCCCGGATTTCTCCCTGCTCGAGCATCCGGACCACAAGACAATCCGTGGAAGATTGCTCACCCGGGCCCATTTCGAGCTGATCACCGACAATCTCATGGACCTCACGCACGTCGCCTACATCCATGAGGGCGGCATAGGCAGCGACGCCATCAAGGACGGCAAGCATCAGGTGCTGCAGGAGAGCACTACGCTCTTCTCCAACCGATGGTGCCCCGACGGGATCGCGGCGCCGGTCTGGTCCGCCCTGTTCAACGATTATCGGGGTCGGGTCGATCATTGGCTGAACATGCGCTGGGACGCGCCCTCGACCATGTGGCTCGATGTCGGCGTCGCGCCGGCCGGTGTCGACCGCAGCGCTGGCATCACGGTGTTCGGCGCCCATATCCTGACGCCGGAAACCGAAATATCGACGCATTATCTCTGGGCTGCCTGCCGCGACTTCTCGCTGGCCGATACGACTTTGGACACCATGATCCGCGGACCAATCGAACATGCCTTCGTCAACGAGGACCGGCCGATGATCGAACAGGTCCAACAGAATATGCGTGGCCAGTCCTTCGCCGCCATGCGTCCGCTCATGCTGGCTTCAGATGAGGGCGCAGTGCGTGCCCGTCGTCTGCTCGACGATTTCCGTAGCGGGCGGAAGCAACAACAAGCCCCGGTCGCGTTCCCCCGCGAACTGCCCGAGACTTGATCCACACTGGATGGGCCAGGAGCGATGACGGAGCGATGGTCGAATTCTCGATCCATCCCATGAAACGCCGCTCAGTTGAAAACCTACAAAGCCCGCCAGAATGAAGACGAACAAATAATCCGGATTAAGTGCGCTCACCGACAATCCCCCGTCTCGGACAAATCAAGATCGTTTGAAACGCAAAACGAGGCGCGGTCCTCCGGGTACGAGTCCGCGCCATCGCCATATGGGTTTCAGCCATGAGGTCCCTTCCAACCGAAACCAATATACGCACTATTGGGCAAGATAACCGCCATCGACGATTAATTCAGACCCTGTGACAAAGCTTGCATCGTCGCTCGCCAGGAAGAGGACGGCACGCGCAATCTCGATCGGCTGCGCCATGCGGCCAAGCGGCGTCGCCGCGATGATCGCAGCCGTTGCCTCAGCCGGCTGGTCGACGACTACCGGCACTGTAGCGGTGATCCCGGGATGAACGGAATTCACGCGAACATTGTCGGGTGCATATGTGACCGCCGCATGTTTGGTGAGCGTGCGAACCGCGCCTTTTGTAGCGTGATAGGCAGCCATCGCGGCTACCGCGCTGTTTCCCCATATGGAGGAAAAATTGACAATCGAACCGGCCCGACGCGCCCGCATCAGCGGAAGAACCGCCTTCATGCCCAGCATCACCCCGGTCAGATTGACTTCCAGCGCCCGATTCCAGTCAGCCAGCCGCTCTTCCGCAAGGGGTAGGGTCGACCCGCCGATCGCTGCATTATTGACCAGAATGTCAATCCGTCCGTGCCGCGCCACGATCGCATCAACAAGATCGGCCCATGCTTCTTCGCTGGCAATATCATGAGCGGAATGATGAATGGCGGGATGATCGAATGCCGGTTCAGCCATGCTGATGTCGGCAATTTCGACCTGGGCACCTTCATCGGCGAACAGTTCCGCGGTGGCTCTGCCGATGCCGCGCGCGCCACCGGTGATCAATGCGACCTTGCCGTCCAGACGTCCCTTCACCATTGCCTACCCTCCCGGCCCCAAAGAAATGCGCTCTCGGCCTCGTTCAGATAGTCCGGGTCAAGATAAACGGCGACACGGGCAATCTTGCCGTCGCGAAATGTAAAGACGTTGCAAAAGCGCCCACACGGCGTTTCGCCTGCTGCCCATTTGTCGCCATTGCTGAGGACCCCGCGTGTAGTCCCTTCGACCACAACATGATCGCCTTCAGCCACGAAAAGATAATCGGAGACATCATGCTCCATCGTTTCAACACGGGCAGAAAGTCCCACGACAACGTCCATAAGCTGCTCGGCGCCGCCACCCCGTCCATATTTGGGATAGTAGAATTCGAAATCAGGCGTGAACAGCGAAAGCATATCCGGACTCTTGGCATCAAGGAGCCGGAAATAGTCGCGAGCGATCGCGACATTATCGATTTTGACGGCAGTATCAGTCATGATGAGTTTCCCACGCTTTGGCCTGCCCTTTGCAAAAGGGCCAGATACCCACTGATCAGAACTTGGCAGAAACTGTTACGCCATAGGTAGCAGGCTGGCCAGTGATACGGGCATATGTGTCATAGATGTGGACGACATTGTTCCAATATCCCTTGTTGGTGACATTCTTGCCCCAGATCTGCACCCTATAACCGTTCCCGAACTCGAGACCGGCGCGCAGGTCGAGAAGCGTATAGCCATCGATCTTGAACCAGTCCTCCGATCCCGCAGGCCCAGTGCGTGCTCCGAGCGCAGCATCGCTGGACGTGCGGAAGGAGATTGAACCGCCGAGGAAGGCTGAGAGATCCTTATTGATCGCGAAATCATATTCCGCGTCACCCTGGATCTGCCATTTGGGCGCATTGGGCAGCCGCTCGCCGCCTGCATCGACCGGTTCTCCGAACGGGCTGGCAACCGGAGCCGGACTTTTCACGCGGGTGTTGAGATAGGTGCCGCCCGCGGTAATGCGCAATCCGGTGACCGGGCGCAATGTTGCATCGAGTTCGAAACCGTAGATCCGCGACTTGGGGACGTTGACGAGATAGGGCAGGTTGCCGAACGGCGGGACGATGACCGATCCTTGTGTCTGCTTGTCACGATAATCATCGTAGAAGGCCGCACCCGACAGGTCGAGGACCCGATCGAAAAGGCTGAACTTGAAACCAGCCTCATAGGCGAGGACGGATTCCTGCGTCACCGGCTGCAACTGCTGGTAGCTGACCGCGGGCAATGTGCCGAAGCCGCCCGACTTGTAGCCCTTTGTGACGTTGGCATAGAGCAAGGCATCGCTGCTGGGCTTGTAGTTGAGGCTGACCCGCCAGGACACATTATCCTGATTGAGCGAGGTAACAACCTGACCCGGCGCGCCCGATGGCAGGAAAGTCACGCAGCGGTTGGGCGCGGTCAGCGGCAAGCCGAGGACGGCGCCAAAACCGGTCGGCGTGCCATTATCGGCGAGGCAGCCTTTGAAGTCGCGATCTTCCTTCGCATAGCGGATGCCGCCCTGGACGCTGAGCTGGTCGGTCAGCTTGAAGTCGACATTGCCGAAAACCGCCTTAGCATTGATCTTCTGGTCATTATAAAGGTCAAGGCCGTCGAACTGCACAGCCACGCCGGGACCGAAGACGAGCTGCGAGTTCGACCCCCTGAGGTCGGTTCGCTGCAATTCGTTGGCGGTATGATGCTCGTAATTGCCGCCAAACACCCATTTGAACCGGCCCATATCGCCTTCCAGGCGAAGCTCCTGGGTGAAGGTCTTGATCAACCCGTCC
Source organism: Sphingobium sp. EM0848 (assembly GCF_013375555.1). NCBI lineage: Bacteria > Pseudomonadati > Pseudomonadota > Alphaproteobacteria > Sphingomonadales > Sphingobiaceae > Sphingobium > Sphingobium sp. EM0848. The sequence continues at coordinate 1,221,478 of NZ_JABXWB010000005.1, read as the reverse complement.
TGGGTCAGGAACAGCGCATGGTGATCCGTGCCGTCGACGTCGATCGGTGCGAAGCTCTTCAGATGCGAATAGGATGAGATAGAGATCAGCCGGATCTCATCCGAGACATCGTAGCGGATATTCGCCGCGACCTGATAAAATTCGTCGTCGCGGCGATAGTCGCGCCCAGGGTCCCAATCCGCCAGACGGTTGTCGTTGCTGGTGATGTAGGGATAGGCCGTAAGCGCGGCGTTCGTCGCAATGGTCTGTGGCGTCGCGGGCGGCGTTTCCGACACCGGCAGATAGCCACGTGCCTGGCTCTGCTGCGTGTCCGAACGGTCCCGCCAGCCGTTGATATTGAGTTCGACGTGCAACCGGTCGGACGGCTCCCAATCGACGAGCAGACGGCCCACCGTGAAATTATGTTGACCGCTCTTGTCGTCCCGCGTGCTGCTCTTCTGCCAGTCGTCACGGCTTTCATGACGCGCGGCGAGGCGGAACGTCAGACCCTCTGCGATCGGACCACTGACATAGCCCTCCGCATCGAACTGGTTGAAGCGGCCATAGGTCAGACTGAAGCCGCCTGTAAAATGATCGGTGGGTTTTGCCGCGACATAGTTGATCGCGCCGCCCGTGGAGTTCTGGCCAAAAAGCGTGCCCTGCGGCCCCTTGAGGACTTCGACCCGCTCGACATCGAGGGCCGCCCCTTCAGCCATGCGGGCGTAAGGCAGCGGAATCTGGTCGGTGTAGATGGTAACCGTCGGTGCGTTCGCAACCTGCTCGCTGTAGAAGCCAATGCCACGGATCGCAAAGACGGGCGTACCGTTCTGGCTCTGGCGATAGGTAAAGCCCGGTGCGATCTTCTCAAGGTCAGCGGCGCTCGAAATGCCCTGCTTGCCAAGCTGGTCACCGGTTACGGCAGTGATTGAAAGAGGAACGTCCTGCAAGCGCTCGCTGCGCTTCTGCGCAGTAACGATGATGTCACCGTCTCTATTTGCGCCATTATTATCAGCCTGCGCCTGCACCGATATTGAGTATATCGAAGACGCAACCAGAAGCGACGCGCGAATTACGGCACGTTTCATCTATTCCTCCCAATTTTTTGCGATTCAGTTTTTAGCGACTCTGATCTTTATATTCTTATTTTCTCTATTTCTGAGCAGCCCGTCAATAAAATACTTTACACTTTGATAGTTTAATTATCACCTGTGCCGCAAAGCGATCATTGCACCTTCCTGCTACCGTGATCCTCGCCGCGATGCCGCCCGAAAATACCAATCTCGGCATCGGGCGAATTACCGGGCCGTGGCCCGTCGCTACCAAATAGCCAGGCAATCGCTTCATAATCGTCGTCCCGACGGGTCGCGAGAAAGGCGTTACGGCGCTCCCGCTCAATCCCTGAAGCATGATTGATCATGCCTGTTTCGCGCGCGGCACGTTGAACGCTGGCTGTGCGGGCGAACCGTCCCGCTTCATAGGCCCCAAAAGCGGCAGACAAATTGTGAGGATCAGCGGCAACGGCATCGGCGAGGCTGACCGCGTCTTCGACGGCCATGCATGCTCCCTGGGCGAGATAGGGCAGCATCGGATGCGCCGCGTCGCCCAGCAGCGTTATGCGCCCTCGCGACCAGCCGGGCGTGGGATCGCGGTCACTCAGCGCCCAGATGCGGCCTTGTTCGACAAGGGAAATGATCCGTTGAACCGGTTCGCAGGCGTCGGCAAAGCCGCTCCGCAACTCGGCAGAATCACCCACCATGTCCCAGCCCCGGACGTCCCGTGCGCCATGGATGATCGCGACGATGTTAAAGATGGCGCCCCCGCGCATCTTGTAACAGACGAGATGGTGTCCCGGCCCGATCCAGAGCTGGACGTCATTCGTCGCAAGATCGATCGGCAACCGTTCCACCGGCAACACCGCCCGATAGGCAATATGCCCGCTCGATCGTGGTGGAGCCGCGCCGAACAAATGCTCACGCACCTGCGACCAGAGCCCGTCGGCACCGATCAGACCAGCACCACCGATCTTTCGCCCGCTCTCAAGCGTCACCGTCACGGCATCGCCGTGATCGGCTATCGCCCGCACCGCATCGCCCAGCGTAATCGTGATCCGGTCGGCATGTCGACGAACGGCTTCCAGCAATACCGACTGGACATCGGCCCGATAGCCGACACGGTAGGGATGCCCGAAACGACGTTCAAATACCTCGCCCAGAGTCTGCCGGGAGAGTTCGGCGCCATCGATACTGTCGATCAGCCGGATCGCATCTGGCCGGAAACTGACAGCGTCCATTTCCCGTTCAATCCCGAGGCGCTCAAAGGCCCGGAATCCGTTGGGGCCCAATTGCAGACCGGCACCGACCTCTGTAATTTCCGGCGCGCGCTCCACCAGATGGCATTGAAGGCCCTGCTGCGCGAGCGCGAGCGCCGCGCTCAAGCCGCCGATGCCCGCACCCGCGATGATGATCGGCGGAGACATGTTCCGTGCCCTGTTCCGCGCTCAGCCGGCCGCAGCCCCGGCCCGGCCGAGGAGCCTGGCCGCATTGCCGCGATAGACCTGTCCGCGATCGAAGCCAGTGATATCGGCCCGTTCCAGTTCGCTGCCGAAATGCGTGATCGCGCTGAGGGGCGCCATCGGGAAATCCGTGCCGAACAGGATATGGTCGGGATCAGCGATCAGGGAGAGGGCCGTCAACGTCGAAACGCCGGCCGAAAGCGCCGTGTCATAATAAAATGCGCGGAAGGCCGCAGCCACGTCGCCTACCCGCTCGGCCACCCCCGGCATCATCGAGATCGAGAGCGAAATGCGCGGCACCAGATAGGGCAATGTTCCGCCCGCATGGGACAGGATGAAACGGATACGCCTGTAGCGCTGAATCGCGCCCGAGATGATCAGGCTGGTTGCCGTGCGGGTGGTTTCGAACGGGAATTCCAGCACCGAAGCCGGCGCCACATTGGGAATGGCGTAGGCCGGTTCATTGGGATGAATGAAGACGACCGCACCACGCCGATCCAGCTCATCAAACAGCGGCACGAACCGCTCATCGCCCAGATACGCACCATCATAGCTGGTGAAGATGATGAAGCCGTCGACCTTGAGCGTATCGAGGCAATGAGCGACCTCCTTCAGACTCGCATCCACATCGGGCAAGGGCAGGCTGGCGAAAAGACCGAAACGGCCGGGATAACGCTGGCGCAATTCCGTGCCGGCGTCGTTACATCTGCGCAGCAGGACGGGCGCATCCGGAATGGCAGGGCCGGAGGAAACCGAAATAATGCCTTCGGCAATCCCGTTTTCATCCATCATGGTGATCGCACGCTCCGGCGACCATTCAGGCGCCTTCTTGTTGGGCATCTGCGCCGCCAGCCGGTCGAGACCGACCGCGTCGACATAGACTTGCGGGAAATAATGCTGATGCGTGTCAATCTTGCCGCCGCTCATTCTGTTTTTTCCTTCTCTCGTTAAAGGCCTGGCACCCGCTTCGTCTTCGCCAGTCCAGCCGGTTGCAGTTCCCAGTCCGATTGCCGCGATCCCCGCCGAGAATTGGCGGCGGTCCATTGCAAAGCTGGCATCATCCCCTTTATCCATGACCGGCCCTCACCCCCGCTTCGGATCGTATCTGGACAGACGGCCAACAGACAGGGTGGATGATCGCAATCGGGAAGACTGTCACCAGAGCAAGATCGCCAGCCGCGCGGCGGCATGAAAGGGGAAGCCGCATTTGCCCGGACACGAACACCCATCGGGTGCGGCGACCATGCTCTCGTTGCAGCCGGCATACACTCTCCTGTCAGCTCCTCATCCGGCAGGACCGGTTTATCAGCGAATCGGCCGAGCAGATCCGTTCGCCTGCCATGAAAGCTACACTAACCTTTACGTCTGTAAAGTCATAAATTCCAGAATTTATCCTTGACGACCGTAAAGCATTATGGGACGGTCGACTTGTCTGAGCGGATCGCCAGGACCATCTGCCGGAGAGGATGCGGGACGCGGCATGGATGTCGCGGGGGCGGGCAGCCACGGCCCGGTTGTCCGCCCATTTTCCTTCCGGCAGTTCACGGAAAGATGGAAGGAAGGATATATGGGACGGCTGGACGGAAAAGTTGCGATCATCACCGGAGCAGCAAGCGGTCAAGGCGCGGCCGAAGCGAAGCTTTTCGCTGCCGAAGGCGCGAAAGTGGTCGTTGCAGACCTTAACGCCGAGGGAGCCGCCGCGGTTGCGGCAACAATCGGCGAAACTGCCCTCCCCTTCTCGCTCGATGTCGCGGAAGGGGCAAGCTGGTCGGCGCTCGTTGAGAAGACCCTGGCGACGTTCGGCAAGATCGATATTCTCATCAACAATGCCGGCGTCTATCGGCCTTTGTCCTTCCAGGAAACCGACGCCGCGCTCATGGATTTTCATTTCCGGGTCAACGTCCTTGGCGTTTTTCTGGGAATGAAAGCGGTGGAAGGGGCGATGCTGGCCAATGGCGGCGGAGCCATCGTCAACACCGCATCAGGTGCTGGCGCACGCGGCTACCCCGGCATGTTCGCTTATGCTGGTTCGAAATGGGCCGTCAGAGGCATGAGCAAATGCGCGGCCATCGACCTGGCATCGAGCAATATCCGCGTCAATGTCTTGCTGCCGGGCCTCATCGACACGCCCATGCTGGGCTCCAACGACCCTGACTATCTCGCCCAGATCAGCAAATGGCCCCCAGCGCAGCGACTCGGTACGGTACAGGAGATCGCTGAGGCGGCGCTCTATCTTGCCTCGGATGCGGCCTCTTACACGATGGGCGCCGATCTCGCGATCTGCGGCGGGCTGATGGCCTGACGCGAAAATTGCAAGCTGTGCAAAAGAAGATTTGATCTTGCAGCAGTAAGGCATAGAATTCCTCCCGCGCTCCGGACAGGAAGGCGCGCGGGAGAGAGCATTATGCGAAGCGTGCGGCAGGGCGCCAACCTCTCCTGGTCGTCAGATGCGGTGCGGGAACAGCCGGCGGCGCTGTATCGCTTCCGGCCAATGTAGCGAGGTTCAAAAACCCAAAGATAACAGATATGTTTTATGCGTTGACGACACGATGCGGCGTGCGCCTTGGGGGAGAAGGCCTATGGGGAGTATCCGTACTGCGGGGATCACATATATTTTCGCGTTGCTTGTCGCTACCAGCCAGGTCGCCCATGCCCAAATAACGCTGGCCACCCCGCTTTCTTCAACCGAGAACGAGCCCGAGGCACTGCCGCAAGGCATCGCTGAAATCATCGTATACGCGCAGCGCCACGCGACCGGGGAAAGCGCGCAAAAGGTTCCCATGGCCATTACGGCCATCGACCGGCAGATGCTGGCCGCGACCAATAGTCTCAGCATACAGGATATTGGCGCACTCGCCCCCAATGTACAGACCACAGCTGTCGGCACCTTCCCCGGTTTCCCGAACTTTTCCATTCGCGGGATCGGGATCACCTCGTCGATACGCAGCGTCGATCCTGCCATCAATATCGTTCAGGACGGCATGGTGTTCGCCTATCAGGCCGGCGCAATCGTTCCCACATTTGATCTTGAATCGATCGAGATATTGCGGGGACCACAGGGCGCTCTGTTCGGCCGCAATGCGTCCGGCGGCGCGATCGTGCTGCGGACCCGCCGACCTTCCGACATGTTCGGACTGCGGTTCGATCTTGGCTATGGCAATTTCAATGAAGTCCGCGCGAATGCGAGTGTCGAAGGACCGCTCGGCACGCCCGACATACTGGGCAAGATTGCAATCCTCTACCGCTCCAACACCGGCATGTATCGCAACAGCAATGCCGGAATCTTCACGCCAGCCCTTGCCAATCCAACCGGTACGCCGAGCAATCATTTAACGGGTCATGTCGGCGATGCCGATGAGTTGACGATCAAGCCGACATTCCTGTTCAAGATATCCGACGGCACCAATCTGACCCTCTTCACGCAATATCAGCGCTTTAACGATGACGGCGCGATTCCGCGTAACTTGGCACCTCCGCCTGGATTACCATCGACCCAATCGGTCACCGATTTCGGTTATATACCGACGACCACCGGCTACGACACCAATTTAGGGGATGTCGGCTATTTGCGGCTTCGAGAAGGCCATGTCGTCGCCGAGCTGACCAACGATATCGGACCCGGCGTCCTGACAACGGTCGCTGGCTGGCGTCACCTGCGTTATGACAGCACCACCAACCTGGCCGGGACGCCATTTACCGGCTTTGTCCTGCCTGACAATATCGAACGCAACACCGAATAGTCGATCGAGTCACGCTATAATGTCAAGATTCTAGACAGTCTAGATCTCACCAGCGGCATATATTGGATGCAATCAGACATCCAGGTGACGGAGAAGCGCCATACGGCCGGACCTTCCGGCCAGCCACTCCTTGACCAGTTCGTCCAAGGGAGCTTCTTTCAGCGAACCCATGCCATCGCCGGCTTCACCAATCTGGACTGGCGGATCAACAGGCAACTCACACTGTCACTGGGCGGACGCTATAGCAGTGAGAAAAAGAGCATCGACTATATACCGCTCGCTCCCTGCACCGATGGCACCTTTAGCAACTGTGCCGTTCGATCGCTCAGTTCCTCAAAGCACTGGCACAATTTTTCACCGCGTATGGTACTGACCTGGACACCCGCCGAGCAGATCCTATTCTTCGCCAGCTATACCCAGGGCTTCCGCAGCGGCAACTTTAATCCGCGCACCAATGATGCCACCGGCATCGGGGCCGGTCCCGCCAACCCGGAAACTGTGAAATCCTATGAACTGGGTGCAAAGACCGACCTGTTCGAACGAAAGATGCGGCTGAATGTCAGCCTCTATCAAACGGATTATCACAATATCCAGCAAGTGTTGACGGCACCGGGCAGCACCATCATACAGACATTGCTAAACGCCGCCAACGCCCGCATGCGCGGCATCGAGAGCGAAATCACAATCAAACCGGATGCCGCGTTGGAGTTCAACGCCAATATCGGCTATATCGATGCCAAGTACCGCTCCTTTGATGTCCCGGTACCCGGCGTCTCTAATCCCACAACCCTTGCAAGCGCGAAGATTCCTAAATGGACGATCTATCTCGCCGGGACCTACACGCGGGATCTACCAACCCTTGATGCCACTTTATCGCTGCGTGTCTCCTATGATTGGCGTTCCCATTTCTCGACCGACTTCACCAACACGCCAGGGTTGGGACAGGATGCCTATGGTCTCACCGATGCCAATCTCACCTTAACCAAAGGCAATTGGTCAGCCTCGCTTTATGCCCGCAACCTGTTTAACGTGGTCTATGCGGAAACCAAGGCACGCAATTTCGCCTGGGTTGCCTATGGCGGCCAGCCGCGTACCTATGGCGTTCGCTTCGGATGGAAAATGTAGGCGGGCAATGCTGAACTCAAAACCGGGATGAAGACAAGTGCCTCCAAGGAGGAAAAGCGGACCGTCTATGAAGCTCTATGCTCCGATTATCCGCTTTTCCTGCCATTCACACCGCGATAGTGGCCGCCGTGCGCGCGCGCCTGATGCGATTGTCGAGGCTGATTGCACCGGCACCGAACGCCGCGATCTGCAAAAGCCCGCCCGCCATCATCACGTTCTTGAGGAAGTGGATCATCTGGTTCTGGTCGGCAAAGTTGCTGTGGAACGAGAAAGCCGTTGCAAGCGAAAAGACCGCCATGACGATGGCGACAGGCTTCACCCGATAACCAGCGACCAGCAGCAGGCCACCGCCCAGTTCGACGGCAACGGCGACCGCCAAGGCCAGATAAGGGAATGGCAGTCCGACTGCGGCGATCATGCCGGTGGTCGGCCCAACAGCACCGAGCTTGCTCAATCCGCTCATTGCAAAGGGCAGCCCGATGAGCAGGCGCCCGATAAAGGGAAGGTAACGGTTTGACATCATGTGATTCCTTTTCCGGTGAGATCTGATGAGAAACCGACGGCAAGAACGATCCCGGTCTCCCTGCCGACTTGGAACAATCCGGACTCCTAGAGCCGGCCCTGACGTTGAAGTTCGGCACGGATTTCCCTGATACGGGCTTCGCCCGCCCGAAGCGCGGCGGCGTTGGTGTGGACAGAATAATAGCCCAGTATAAGGTCATGTTGGTGCGGCACAGCCGAGCCGATCACGAACTCCGCATCCTCTTCGGCAACGAACTCGACCGCCTCTTCACCAGGGGCAAAGATGATCATCTCACCTTGCTCCACCGGAGCAGGGACATTGACCCGCCCCCTGCCCAGCGCCGCCCACAATATTGTGTGACCGGGCGCCGGAACATAGCGCCAACGCTCACCGGCGCGGAGCGAAACCGCAAGATAGCTGATCGGCGACGGCGGATCGATCTCGTTCGACATCCCTACATATGTGCCAAGCAGCACCTTTGCGGGCCCGACCTGAGGAATATCGGTCGCGCTCTGATAAACGCTCTCCGACGCCCCGAGTTCGAGTTCGGGCGGCAGTGCCACCCAGAGCTGAAAGCCGCGCGTGCGTTCGGGATCGCCCGCGCCGCCGCCATGCCATACGCCCTTTCCGGCGCGCATCCATTCGACGCCTCCGCTGCGCAATATGCCCGTGGCGCCATTGGTATCCTCGTAGAAGACGCTTCCCTCGGCAATATAGGTGAGGGTTGCGATGCCCGAATGGGGATGAAGGCCAAAACCAGTGAATGGACGGTCGTCATTGTCGAACAGGTCGAGAAAGACGAACGGTTTGAGCAATCCGCCCAGATCCCCGGGACTCATGAGACGGGTGATCATCCCGTGTTTGTGGCCGCGGGTGCGGTGCATGATCGGACGGTTAGCGACATTGATCGCAACTTGAGTGGTGGTCATCATATCAATTCCTGATTTCCTGAGGTCTGCATGGCGACCTCGTGATCTGTTGAGCAAAATCTATCGCTCGCGATCTTCCAATTAAACCGGCAAAAGACCGGATATATTGTTCAATATCTTTGATCATGGGACATATGGCGAACAGGCTCGGCCGGCGCAGAAAACCTGACTCGCTGTCCCCGGCCGAACGAAGCAATGTGTCAGGTCGGATCCCAGACCGGCGAAAGTCCTGAAGGGCTTACAATCCGTGAATATGGGACTGCGAGTCCATATATCTCCTCCATTTCGGAGGCCGAGAGCGCAAAATCGAACACCGAGAGATTTTCCGGGAGCCGTTCAATATTGGTTGTGCGCGACAAGGCCGCCACATGATCTTGCTGAACCAGCCAGCGCAGAACAATTTGAGCCACAGAGCGGCCATGGGTAGCGGCGATACGTTGCAGAACCGCTTCTTCGAACACCCGCCCCACGGCCATGCCGCAATAGGCCGTCGCCGTCATGCCCAACTCGCGCGTCGCCTCAAGGAGCAGCGACTGGTTCAAATAGGGATGATACTCAAACTGGTTGGTGGCGAGCGGTTCGTCCGACAATCGCACCGCCTCGCGCATGAGCGCACGATTGAAATTGCTGACGCCGATATGGCGGACCTTGCCTGCCCGTACCGCTTCATTGAGCGAACCAATCTGATCCGCCAACGGAACATTGCTTCCGCCGGGCCAATGGAGAAGGAGGAGGTCGATATAATCCGTCCTGAGACAAGCCAGACTCTCGTCGACCGACCTTGCGAAATCGCGGGCGCCGTAATTGGCGGACCAGACCTTGGTGGTCAGGTAAAGGTCGCCGCGCGCAATTCCCGAGGCCTCAACGCATTCGCCCACTTCCGTCTCGTTGCGGTATAGCTGCGCGGTATCGATGTGACGAAAGCCTGCCTTGAGAGCGGCGGGGATCATCCGCAACATCTGCTCGCGGTTCATCCCATAGGTACCGAACCCAATGGCCGGAATGGCAGAACCGTTGGCCGGGGTACGAATTTCGCTGCTCATTGTCATTTACGCTTCTCCCAGTCCTTGATCCGACAGCTTGCAGGCGCAAGAATAAAAGGGCACCGCATGCTGACCTAGCTGGAAAAGCCCGGATATTATGTTCAGGATTCTTGATCAGTCATAAGCTGCGATTGTCATTACAAATGGCGCTACTCCCACTGGTGCGGGAGCAGCTTGATCCGGCAGGAAGAACAGGCGATCACATCGGCACGGTTTACTTTCCAAACGACCAATTTATTCGTAAGATAAAATGCCTTTCGTTCGGGGGTTTTGAACCTTGCCTGCCATCGGTACGCCAAGCATCGACCAGATTCATGTCTTCCTGACTGTCGTCGAAACGGGGAGTTTTGCCGGCGCCGGGCGGAAGCTCGGCCGCGCGACATCAGCGGTCAGCTACACTATCGCCAATCTTGAAATGCAGCTCGGGGTCCAGTTGTTCGATCGCGAACATACAAGAAAGCCTATGTTGACCGATGCCGGCAACGCCATCCTTTCCAAGGCCAGGGAAGTCGCAAATGGGGTCGATGATCTTCGGGCAACGGTAAAGGGCCTCAATGAGGGTCTCGAATCCGAAGTGGCTGTTGTTGTCGACGTCATGTTGCCGCCCGACCGCCTTGCAGAAGCGGTGCAGGCATTCGAAGCCTGCTATCCCACGGTCAAACTCCACCTCTTTGTCGAGGCGTTGAGCGCTGTCTCCCAAATGGTCCGCAAGGGCGGGGCTATGGTCGGCATAGGCGGGGGGATGGACGGCACCACTCCCGAGCTTGAAATGATCAGCATCGGCGCGGTCGATATGTTTCCGGTCGCCGCCCCGTCGCATCCTCTGGCGCAGATCAGGAGCGGAAAGCCCGGAGAAGCACGGCGCTATCGCCAACTCATCCTGACTGTCCGCTCGGCGTTCAACGAGGGTCGGGATGCCGGTATATTTTCATCAAACAGTTGGCGCCTCGCCGATCTGGGGGCCAAGCACGCTCTGCTGCTTGCAGGGGTCGGTTGGGGCAACATGCCCGAACCCAGCGTGCGCGAGGATCTGGCGAACGGCCGGCTGGTTCGTCTCGACATTCCAGAAATCGGAACGGGCAACTATCCGCTTCACGCGATGTACCGCACGAACAACCCGCCCGGCCCCGCGGCGCGCTGGCTAATCGAACATTTTGTCGGCCAGGCACGCTGAAAAATGCAAAACGTTCAGATTTATTGAATGGTTCGATCATTCTTTTAGCAGTTTTACTGATCGCTTGTCCGCCTATCTTGTCTCCCATGATTGGAGACAGGCAATGCAGACGTTCAACGTGGAAAAGCTGATCCTTTCGGCAGAGGATTGGGCGGTCGTTTCATCAGCCTTCGAAAAGGCCGGATCGCCGCCGCACTACCCGCCTTGGCGGGAGCGTCTCTGGAATGCCTTGACCCGGAACACCCCCGCGCCGCGGAAACTCACCCGGGAGGACATGCTGCGCACCTTCGTGGCGAGGAGTCGCTTCCTGCGCCACCCGGCCTATGAATATTGGCCGGAACTCAGTGCACTTGGCCTCACCGACCGACAGATCAACGGGCTTGCGGCCCTGGCGATCAACTGACACGCCAAATCCAGGAGAAACCCAATGCTCATCAATGATATCTTGCAACGCAAGGGCGGCATCGTCATCAGCATCGATGCCGATGCCAGCGTCGCACAAGCCGCATCCATCATGGCCCGCGAGGAAATTGGCGCGCTCATAGTGGCCGACGCAGATCACCGCCTGCTTGGCATCCTTTCGGAACGCGAGATCGTCGCGTCGGTGGCGCAGAATGGAACCCTGGCCTTGTCCGCGACCGTCGGGAACATCATGATCACGCACACTCCTGTCGCCGCGCCAAATGACAGGATTGAGGAAATCCAGCGGACGATGACGGTAGGTCGCGCGCGGCATATGCCCGTTGTCGCGAACGGACATGTGGTCGGCGTGGTGAGCCTCGGTGATATCGTCGAGTCACGCCTCCAGGAAAAAACCTATGAAAATATCGTGTTACAGGATCTGGCACGCGCGCACGTCCTGGCCGCCTGATCGCTCTCGACTGTCCCTCCTCGGACGCCTCGATCCTGGCGGGAGTATTCGGACCCTGGGGCACCGCCGCCATCGGCAACGGGCACAGGGCGTGGCGATCGATAGTGGACGCGTCATCGATCATCCTATGGATTGAAGGCCCTACCGACTCAGTCAGGAAATTCCCAGAAACCACGGATCGAGGCGATCCGGCCGTCCTCCGTAAAGCGATGGATGATGACGAGGTCAAGGTCCCAGGGCTGACCGGCCATGGTGGTGATCGCGAAGCGCGCGACGCTTGCCACTTCACTGCCGCAGACATGCGACTGGCTGATCACATAGTCGAAGCTCTTGTTCTGTGCGATCACCTGATCCCAGAAGCGCCCGATCGCCACATGCCCCCTGTGTCCCAGACCGACCGGATCGAAAGGCGATTTGCCCACCGGGTCCTCAACCACAGCGTCCTCGGCAAAGAGCGACAGCCAGTCTTCCCTTCGTCCCGCGCGGACGGCATTGAGCGAGGCATGGACACGTTCCTGCAAGTTCATCGACTTTCCCCCTTGCGGCATTGTTCGGCACCCCAAAGCCCGACCGGATAGCGCTGCCTCTGCGCAATCTGCGCGGCGCGTTCGGCAGGGGTGACGCGCTTGACATGGGCCGGCAGCATACTCGGCAGATCAGCAAGCTTGACCAGCCGCGTCCGTACCGAGGGGCCAGTCCCCCTCTCTCCTTCCGGCGGCAGTTCCTGCCAGCGCAACGTCAGATGGCCTTCATGCCAGCCATTGGTCGACAGCCAGTTGTAAATGCCGGGATCGCGTGATGAGAGGACATAAGTGAACGATCCATCGGGATTGGCCAGAGTCTGTCGGTCGTTCAGGCTGCTCGGAGAGGCGCGGTAATCGCCGGTCACGCCCCAGATATTAGTGACCGGCATGGTGAAATAGCGGGCGCCACCCAGGGCGACATCAATGATCAATGCTTCATCGTCTGCCAACAGAAAGCGCCCCAGCGACATGGCCTGATTGGGCAGCCCCTGCTTGTCGGTCGGGAAGGACGGGTCGCGAATGACATTGGCCGGGCGGTTGGCATATAGCGTGGGCTGCCAGCGTGCGATGTCGGCGGCCATGCCCGTGATCACGCCGGCCGCAAGAACCGGCAGCGGCCGCTGCGACAGCGGCGACTTGCCGCCGCCGGTCTTCTCGATCCGCATATAGACGGGCCGGTCCTGCCGCCAGTCCGCCAGCGTCTCCCGCAGCGTGATGCCAACGGTCGTGGGGTCGATCCGGATGTGATTGTCGGCCGGGGAACCCTCGGCCTTGCTCAGCGTGATGCGGAAACGCCCGTCCGCATCGGGCCTCAGGTCGCGCATCGACACATTGCGGCTGATCCCGTCACTTGCATCCGCCAGCGAAAAATGCAGCTGCATGTCGCGCCGGGGCAGCCAGCCGCTGATCACATAGGACGCGTCGGGATCGATCGCGATCTTGCCGTAGATGACGTCCGGATTGTCCCAGCCGAAGCGCGATCCCGGCACCATCCTGCCGTCCAGCCGGTGCGGCAGGTTGAAGGTCGACACCAGCACCGGCGGGTCTTGCGCGATCGCCGCCGCACGCAACAGCCCGTCGAACACCAGCTCGTCCAGCGCCGCCGGGAACAGCGCGTCCATTTCGGGGCTGGCCGGCCCCACCGCTGCGCGCCATTGGCGTTCCGCATCGGCGCGGGCCTTGCGCACCTCCGGCGTCTTGAGCAGGTCGAGCGCGATCCGTTCGATACGTTGCTGGGTGCGAAAAGTGTCGCAGGCTCCGATGCGGTAATCGCGCTCCAAGGCAGGAGAGGAGGCACTCGCACCCGAGGGGATCAGCATCCCTCCGAAAAAGGCGAGCGTTGCGGCGGTCAATACTCGATGGGTGAACATGATCCTGTCTCTCCCTATTCTAGAATTTGATGCCAAGGTCGACGCCATAGCTCGCCGGCTCACCATAAATGTTGCCGGCAAAACCAAGCTGGCCGAAATCGATACCAACGACCTTGTATTTCTTGTCGGTGATGTTCTTGCCCCAGACCGACAGCGTCACATTACTCCCGCCGATGGGCAACTCCGACAGGGTCAGCCGCGCATCCAGCAAGCCACGAGGCGCGGCGGCCATCTGCTCACTGAAGGGCGCCGACAACGGGTTGGGATTGAAATAGCGCTTCGACATATAATTATAATCGAGCTGCGCGGCGAGCTTCCCAAAACTGAACGCGGGAAATTCATATTTCGCGCCCGCATTGAAAGTGGTCGATGCCGAATAGGGAAAATGCGCGATGCCGGCAATATCGACCGTCCGCCCCGCCACCGTGTCGAAGAAGAGAAATTCCTTATATTTGCGGTCGACATAGCCCAGCGTCGCATAGGTGGTCAGACCCCGCACCGGCGCGGCGTTCACCTCCAGTTCGATCCCCTTGTAGCGCGCCTTGCCAGCGTTCAGCGTGACCGCCGTCGCGCCCGCAGCCCCCGCCTGGAAAGACGTCACCTGCACATCCTTATGATCGGCATAATAGGCTGTCGCGTTGAAGCGCAGGCGGCGGTCGAACAGTTCGGTCTTCAGGCCGATTTCATAGGATGTCAGATTTTCGGGATCAAAGCCGGTATCGAAAGAGCGCGCATTGAAACCACCCGCCTTGTAGCCGGTGGCCACGCGAGCATAGGCCATGACATCGTTGCTGACCTTATAGTCGGCGGTTGCCGCCCAATTGAACTTCCTGAAGGATTTTTCGAGCGTGCGCACGACCGGCGAAACCTGATCGAGCGCCTTTTCATCCCAGGTATAACGCGCGCCGCCGGTCAGGCTCAGCCGGTCGGTTACGTGCCAGGTGCCCTGCGCGAACAGCGCCTTGGTCGTCGATTCATGATCGTAAGTCAGAAGCGAGATACGCGGCAATGCCCCGCCGGGCAGGATGACACTGAACCGCTGGGGATTGGTCTCGTCGGACTCCTCCTTGAAATAATAGGCACCCAGGACATAGTCGAGCGTGGCGCCGACCTTGCCGATCAGATTGAGTTCCTGCGACCACTGATGCTGATGGCGCAGCGCCGATGCGCCGAACAGCTCGACCGGCATCAAAGCGCCGCCCTGTCCCATGACGCGCCCCAGCAGCCCCGCATTGCCGTCAAGATCGCTGTCGGCCACAAGCTGCCGCCATTTGCGATAGCCGGTGAGCGACTTGAGCGTCGTGTCCGTGCCGATATCCCATTCAAGGGTCAGCGTGTGGCCCTGCACCTTGTCGGTGACCGCACCATTATGATCGAGCGCGATGCGGTCGAGCCGGGTCGGCGACACGGTGAAGCTGCCGCCGCCCGCCACCGGGGACCCCGCGAAGAAGGCCGTGATGTCAGGCCGCGCCGCCGTCAACTGGAAGGCGGAAGGATAGCCCTTGTTGCGGTTATAGTCATAGGCATAGCTGGCGCGAAAGGCACCACCCCGATCGAACGCCAGCGCAGCGCGCAGCCCGTCGGTGCGATACGCCCCCGGATCGCGCTTGTCGGGCGCGTTGACATCGTCGACATAGCCGTCTCGCTGCTTGTGCATATAGGTGAAGGCCCCGCGCAGGCCGGTTTCACCCAGTTCGCCGGTATCGACCACGGTACGCGAGAGAAATTCGCCATAATTGCCAAGCGTGAATTTCTGCCAGACACCGAAACTGTCGGCAGGCTTGCGCGTGATCAGGTTGATCGCCCCGCCGATGGTGTTGCGGCCGTACAGCGTGCCTTGTGGCCCGCGCAGCACCTCGATCCGTTCCAGATCCGCCATCTCGAAGGCCGATCCCGCTGACCGCGCAAGGATCACGCCGTCGACATAAAGGGCGACCGGGCTGTCGGCGGTCAGGATCGGGTCCTGATTGCCGATGCCGCGAATGAAGACGCTGGCATTGGTCGGACCTGCTGTACCCCGCGCCACGGTCAGGCTGGGCGCGATGGCCGACAGATTGGCGACGCTGGTGATCGATCGCGCCTCAATGGCTTCGGCCGACAGCGCGCTGATCGCCAGCGGCGTGGACTGGAGATTTTCGGCACGCTTCTGCGCAGTGACGACGATCTCCTTCAGCCCCATGTCGGATGTGCTTTCGGCCTGCGTGGCGTCCTGCGCATGGGCTGTCGCCGGTACAAGAACGGCAACCAGCGCCGCCACGGCGGTCGTGGTCAGATAGGTCATGGCATTCTCTCCCTCATATATCTCCCGGCCTTCTCTGTTTTTCGAGCCAGGGCTTTCTTGAACTCAGCTGAAGTGGCGCCTCGCATTATCGCAGGCGCCCTGGACGATCGCGTCGAGCATCGCCTGCAACGCCTCGGACGCGCCATCGACAGGATTGCCTGCGGTCATCCAGGAGAGGATGCACTGATCTGGTCCGGCCGGGATCACCTGTCCCATGCCGATCTGATGCGCGACGCCTACCGGCCCCGCATCCGCGACACGGTAGATATAATAGCGCTCTTCCTCCGATCGTTCGACCAGCGTCTCGCGCACGCAGGCGCCGCCGCCCAGATGCAGCAGGCGGCACATGCCGATCCCTTCACCCTCGGTCTCGATCCGCTCCACCATGCCGCGCGACAGGATCGCCTCGCCGAAATCACCGATTTCCGCCCAAACGGCGTCGGCGGATCGGGGAAGCCGTGTCGCATGATGGGCGGTAACGGCGCGCGGAAACAGGTCTCTCATTGCATTCATCCTCGCCTCCTCAGATCCCGAACCCGCCGGAGACGTTGATCTGCTGGCCGGTGATATAGGCCGCGTCGTTCGACGCGAGGAACACGGCGGCGCGGCCGATTTCCCGCGGCTTGCCCCAGCGCTTGATCGCCAGCATCTTCATTGTCTCATCGATCCATTTCTGGTCGAATTGCCCCTGTTCCAGAAGCTGTGGGAACATCCCCGCCTCGATGACCCCCACCAGGATCGAATTGGCGCGGATATGGTGGCGTCCCTCCTCCCTCGCGATGCCCCGAACGAGAGATTCATTGGTCGCCTTGGGTGCGACCGACAGTCCGTCGCGATCCGGCCAGCGCAGATGTCCCGCCGAACCCAGCGTCACGAAGGAACCGCCGCCCGCCGCCCGGAAATGGGGCAGCGCAGCCTTCACGGCGTTGAAGAAGCCGATCACCTCGACCTCGATCGCGCAGCGCCAGTCGTCGCTGGACATCTCAGCAATATGAAGCTGATTCACGAAAGGACCGGCCGCCCAGACAAGGGTATGGACGCGGCCATGTGCGGCAACGGCCGCAGCCACTGCCGCTTCCACCTGCGCGGGATCGGTCACGTCCAGTTGGTGGGTGCTGGCCTGCACACCCTTCTCGCGGATAGCGCCGGCGACATGGTCCGCGACCTCCGCCTTACTGCGATAGCCGATCGCGACGTCGCTGCCGGCCCGCGCGAATTCCAGCGCGACCCCCTGGCCGATGCCGCCGCTGCCGCCGAAGACAAGCGTAGCGCCTGCGGGAAACAAATCGTTCATTCCATCCTCTCGCAATGACTGGGTTGTTGCAGCCAAGGCATCACGAAATGGGCGGCATGTGCAATAGAATGCCCAGAACTAATCACAAAGGACCACGAGATGGTCCTTTTGTGTAGCGCGCGACGCTACCGATGCGCTTTCGCCGCTCCGGCACCGCCTTCCTCCTCCCAAAAGACTCGGGGATCGATGGGACGCGCCACGCAGAGCATGCTGTACCATTCGGTCTGGTCGAGCGGCAGCGCCCGATCCTCGGCAGCGAGTTCCCGCATGCGATGCGCGAGCGTCGTGATCATTGTGCGCAACTGGGCGATCGAACCGACCGACAGTTTGACCGTTTCAAGCTCCCACACCGCTTTTGGATCGTGAAAATCCATCTTCTCGAAATGGCCCCGGATGGTTGCATCGATCACCCGGCGCAACGGCCCGCCAAAGAGCCATTCGGGATAGCGGACCGTCAACAGCCGCACCCGATTACCTGGAAATAGATCGAGCAGCCGCATCTTCTCAAGCCGCCGCAAGTGCAGGACGAGTTCAGGTTCTCCCAGTCGGAATTCGGTCTGGATATCCTGGGGCGACCAGTCGTAACGCAGCAGCAGGAAGATGAAGGCGGTGAAGATATTGTTCGCCAGTCCCTGTTCCTGCTCGGCCGTCAGTGCGCGCGCCTTGCTGTTGCTGCGCCGTGCCGCCATTTCGGCGAGATCGATCAGCCGAATCCCCACAACACCGCACATCGCCTCCAGCGCGGCAAGGGTCAGTCCCCGGCCAGCCAGATTGCGCTTGATGGTAGTCTCGCTGAGCTTCAACTGCTCAGCAAGATCGCGATAGCGGATGTTCCGGCCCTTGAGCACGCGCTTGAGTTCAGCCAGCAGAAGTGCCTGATCGCTCGATCCATCCTGGTCCTTCAACGATTTGTCCTCTTCGTGACCGGCAACTCGAACCCAATATTCAAAGATTGCTTTTGCCAATTAGCCGTTCACCCGATCACCGTCTTATAAATTTTAGACGCTCCGTCTTCCTTCTTTCGCAACCAAGCAAACCGGCGCTGGTAAAAAGACACCCCGGCAACAGAAACGCCCCTTCCCAGCCGTTCAAGAGCCAATTTCGCACTCCTGATTCCTGCCGTTTGTTCATGATGTCGATCTGGCCCTTCGCCACAATGAAGGGCCAGCGATTTTCAGATTTCCGTTCCCTCTGCACGTCGGCCAAAGGCTGAATGCGCGTATGTTGCCTCTATCTATCGTGCCAGCGGCTGCCCGCTTTCGCCATTCTTGTCTAAAATGCCATTGAGCCTCAACAGTGAGACGTTGGGCGCGTCCCTGCCCAACGTGATCCATGCGAGATGATCCATCTCGCCTGGACCATGCTGATGCGAGACGGCACCGGCGGTACCCATGCTGATATAGTCCCGCCCCCGGCGGACCTCATGCTTGTAATAATGATTATGACCCGCGATCACCGTATAGCCGCGTGTGCCCAGCGCCGTTTCGATCTCCTCGAACTCCCTGGAACCGAGCGCCCAGGCGGGTTTGTGCATCAGCACGAAGGTCCAGCGGACATGAGCATTGGCCTTGAGCGTCTTCAACGCCCAGTCGACCTGCCCGCGGCTGAACCGCGCCTTCTCGATCTCGGCCAGCTTGGGGTCGGAGGCGCCCTCCGCGCGTTTGGCGTTGACCTCCGCCAGCGAGGCCTTGAGCTTTTCCTCGGTGCCCTTGGGATCGACCTTTATCGCTGCTGCGAGCTGGTGGAACTGCGCGGCATAGTCGGCGGGCATGTCGCGCGGCGGATCTTCAGTGTCGAGAATCAGAAATAGCGCGCTCTTGTAGACGAAACTGTAATAGGGTTCGCCCCGCTTGTGCCGCCACATGTCGAGCATCGCCTGATTGCCGAGATCGTGATTACCCGCGACATAGAAGAAAGGCACGGTCATCTGGCCGATCGCCGCCTCAATCTCTCCCCACTCGCGCGTGAGTTCGGCGGTGTCCGATGTATAGCCCTCGATCAGGTCGCCAACATTGATGAGAAATTCGGGTTGAAGCCCGCTCGCCTGTTTCACGGCCTGCTCGAACACGCCGGGACGGGCAAGCCCCGTGCGGTCACCAATCACCGCGAAGCGGATCGTGTCCGGGTCGGCAACGGGGGCATGCGTCCATGGCGCGGGTTTCGCGCCGGGCGTGCCGGGCTGGAAGGCGGGACTGCCCGCATTCGCGGCGATGGGAAGCGCGGCCGCCGCGAGCAGGGCAAGGTGCAACATTGTGCTCTTGGTCAACATCTCAGGATACTCTCTGCTTGGATCAAAAGGCGAAGCGCGCTTCGACCGCGAAGGTGCGAGGCTCGTTGATGAGCGACAGGATCGTCCCCGGATCGCGCGCATTGGCGGCACGCTGCACCATCAGCGCCCCCCGCTCGTTGAGCAGGTTCTTGGCCGTGACCGCGAGCGAAAGGCCGCTTTTCGTCTCGACCGCGATCCGGCCGTTGACGGTCACCAGCGAATCCGCGCGTTGCTGTGGGGTGTCGGTGATTTCGGTATAAAAGGCCGACTTCCAGCCCAGATTGGCCGATGTCTTGAGCGTCAGCGTATCGGTGAGCGACGTTTCCGCATCAGCGAAGAGCGATACCGAATGGTCGGGCGCATTGGGCAGAGACCGGCCCGTCAGATCCTGCGAGCAGCCCGTCGGCTGGGCATGGAGCTGGTCGATGGTGCAGGGCGCGTTGACGAAGTGGCGATAGTGCGCATCGAGATAAGCATAGGACGCACCCAGGCGGAAGCCGGGCACGGGCCGGACGGAGATTTCGGCCTCGACGCCTTGCGACACGGCCTTGGCAGCGTTCAGCGTGTCGACCGCGCCGGTCGTGTTGGTGGCCGAAACCTGAAGATCGTCGAAATCGGTCCGATAGGCGGCAAGCGTCGCATAGCCGGCGCCGAATTCCACCTTCGCACCCAATTCGAAGGCGCGAGCCTTTTCCTTGTTGAAGGCCGTGGCGGGCAACAGGCTGCTGGCGTTGAACCCGCCCTGTTTGGTGCCGGTCTGGAAGGCACCATAGAGCAGCACGCCGTTCGACGGACGAAATTCGATGCGCGCGGCGGGCTGGACATTGCCGTCCTGCATCGACCCCCTGTCCGCCGGACTGCCGGGGAGCGCCATGAAGCCGCGATAAACGCCCGCAAATGTCCCTGCCAGCAATTGTTCAACCGTAACGCCAGGCATGATCTGGAAGCCCGGCACCGGCACGACGCCCCCATAGCTGGCGACCGAGGCGAAGGATCGGCCGTTCAGGTCTTGCGACTGGTCAAACCCACGCAATATGCTGGTCTTGTCCCAATTATAGCGCAACCCGCCGGTCAATCGCAGCTTGTCGGTCAGGTCGTAGCTCAGTTCCCCGAACACCGCCCAACTCTTGCCCTTCTGATCGAAGGGATTGGCGATGATGAGCGTGTTGGCTGCATCGAAACCCGCGACGCTTGGCAAAAGCGACGCGGGAATACCGCGCCCTATCAGCGCGCTGCGCACACCACGGCCGATGCCCGTGAAGTCGAGCGCCGAGAAACCGCGCCGCTTGAGCCAGGTGAGGTCGCCATATGCGCCGACGATATAGCGCAAGCGGCGATCTTCGGCCGAGGTCAGCCGCAATTCCGCCGTCACCGCCTCATTGCGGGTCGGATTGGCCTGAAGCAGCGTATTGATCGGCAGCGCATCGCCGCGTCGCAGGACATGGTAGAAATTGGTGTAGCCCGCGACGAGCGAGAGCGTGTCACCATTGCCCAGTTCCTGTTCCAGATCAGCGGCCGCGATATGGGCACGGGTGCCGACCAGGGAATCAACGTTGAAGATGCCCGACTGGCCCGAATAGACCCGGTCGTCGAGCTTCGTCTCGATGCCGTTGAAGGCAGGGTTGACGGCATCGGCTGGGCCAACCGCGGTCAGCTGCCGCGTATAACCATATTCATAATCCTTGAACCATTCATATTTGAGTTTGAGCTTCGTCGTTTCACTGAGGTCGAGCGTACTCTTCACCCGGATCGCATAGGTGCGCTGTTTGCCGCCGTCGCTCTTGCCCGGCGCCAGATCGTCAAGATAGCCGTCACGCCGCCGCGCCAGACCGGCAATGCGCAGGCTGACGCCATCGGCAACCGCGCCGGTCACAGCGCCCGATGCCTCGACCAGATCGAGGCTCCCCGCCTGCACCTGTGCAAAGCCGCCGAAATCGGGATCGGGATCAGCAGTGTGGATGCTGAGCACGCCGGACAGCGCATTCTTGCCGAAAAGCACGCCCTGCGGCCCGCGCAGCACTTCAATGCCGCCCATATCGTAGAAGGGCGTCAGCGCATTGCGCGATTTCGAGGTGTAAACGCCATCGGTGTAGAAGCCCACTGCGCTTTCGAAATCATCGAGGCCGGGCGAACCCAGGCCGCGAATGGCGATCTGGTTGATCTGCGCGCTTTTGACGAAAACGAGGCTCGGCGCGAACAGCGCAAGATCTCGCGGGTCCTGCGCATCGATCGCTTCCAGCCTTTCTGCGGAAAAGGCGGCGACAGAGGCCGACGTGTCGGTGAGTGCCTGCTCGCGGCGCTGCGCGGTAACGATGATTTCGTCGGCAGGCATAGCGGTCGCCGGCCCGCTTCCGGTGGCGCCTTCCGGTGTGGCGGCTCTCGCCGCGCCAGCACCCAGAACCATTAGCGCCACGCCACAGAGCAGCATTGGCAGAGGCGCACGCCCCTTGGCCTTGTCAGTCATCATCCCCTCCTGGTCTATTTGCATGCAGCATCTCATAACCATACATCCGTATCAATAGTGATTCTGGCGATGGGGCGTGCTGGTAAGACGCATACTCTACATTATTGTGACAATATCTGAGCCATAGCGCAGATTCTCCGGCCACAAATCCTCATATGCAATACATATGTATTGATGGCCTTGGCCGCGCTCGCACGTCCGGCTATGGGTGCGGGCATGACGGGGACGTGCACTGCCGAACTGATTCTTGATGCCGGGATCGCGCTACTGGCGGAGGCGGGGCCGCGCGCTGCGACCGTGCGTAGCGTCGCCGAGCGTGCAGGCGTACCACCGCCGACATTGCAACATCATTTCCCCACCAAGATGCTGCTGCTTCGCGGCATCTATGGGCGCGCCATCGCGCGGCATGTGCAGATGTCGGAGGATGGGCTCGCACGGTTCGCCGATCTGACGGAACGGCCCGAATTGATCTGTGAGATCGCCATCGCGCTGCTCGGGGAATGGCGGGGGCGCGCGGGCGAGGCGACCGCGGTCGTGCTCCATATGCTCGCTCAGGCGGTGCGTGACCCAGCATGGACTGACCTCGCCCGCGACTGGGCGGGGCGCAGCATCGCCTGTATGGCGCACACACTCAACTGTGGCGACAACCGGGCCGAGTTCCTGATTGAGCTTCTCGCCGGTCTTGCTCTCACCAGCGCACCCAAAGGCTTCCGGCTGGAAAGCGACATTCTCAATCGCGAACTGATCAACTTCGTTTGCGATACGCGGCACAGACAGACGCGCGGCCAATGGCGGCGACTGTTCCGATCCCAGATCGCAACATCGCTCGCCGCCTCATCATCGACGGACGATCTGAGCGCCTCGCGCATGGTGGTTCGCGCCGCACTCGATGCCGGGATCACGATCATGGCCGAGGCTGGAGCCGAAGCACTCAGCTATCGCGCGATAGCCACGCGCGCCGGGGTCGCACTTTCATCGGTACTCTACAACTTCCCAACGCACGGCGCGCTGGCAATGGCAGTTTATAACGAGATTCATCGCCGCTTCGCCATGCAGACAACGGGGCAGCAACTGCCCGTCACGAACCTTGACGAGCAGATCGTTGCCCTGTTCACGCCGATGATCGTCGACGACAAAGCCGGCAATGCGCCACTGGTGCTGGCATCTTGTGAATTGTTCCTGACGGCATGGTGGGACAGCGAACTAACGGAGCAGGCCTGGACGATGCGGCTCGCCCGCGGGACACGGGGTGAGAATGAAGGTGATTTCACTGCACACTTCCTGTCGTTATGGTCGATCGGCCTTAGCCTTGTGCAGCTTGCTCGCCATCATGCCGACCCGCGCGCCGAAGTCGCAAACAGGCTTCGCGCCGGGCTGATCTGCAGCGGATTTGCAACCTGACGACAATCGACATGCCCGAATCTTTGGTTTGAAAAATTGAAGCACAACGAGTGTTCAATCCAGCGCAACGATCGCTTCGTCACGAACCCTGACGGTATTTCCTGATCGGTGATCCGCAGTTCGATCCGGGCACGGCGTTCGCCGTACTCGGCATAACTCCATCCCCCAGATTCGAGAGCGACAATTGACCCTTTCCCGGTCGCTCAGCCACAAATTTTCGGTCCCTAATTACGGACGGGGAACTATTCTGCCGAAGTGCTTGGGATTGGTGGATTGGGCCCGGCGTTAGCTTCCGGCCTAACCTGCCCCGATGGAGGCAGGCCGAATTCCTGATCCGGCAAGATATTCCGCCGGCGTCAGATTGCCAAGAACCGAGTGAGGACGGCCCTCATTATCCTCCCTGTATCTCGTTGAGGCCCGTCATTGTTGAAGCTCAAGGACAGAGGCAGATCGCGCCGCTCTCGCTTTTGAGCTGAATCGACATGTCAATGGCAATGCCGAGTTCGGGATAGATCGGCCCCTGCATGGCGTGGCGGAGACAATCTTGCCAGCCTGATAGGCGAACAGGTCGATCGAATGCGCAGTATTGTGCCAGAGTAGATGGTCGGTCCACGACCAGGCTTCACCCTTGGCATTGACGTTCTTGCGGCGGAAGAAATAGGTCTGGACGTCCATCTGCTGGATGTTCAATTCGCCCGCGCTGATCAGGTTGTGGACATATTGGTGCGACGGGTTGAAGCGGTGGGTGTGGCCGACCATGCAGACGAGGCCCGTTTCCTCCTGCTTCGCCAGCACCGCCTGTGCGTCGGCCCACTGTCGGCGAGCGGGATTTCGACCTGCACATGCTTGCCCGCATTCATACAGGCGATCGCTTGGCTCGCGTGCATCTGGAGGGTGCAGAGGATGACCGCGTCAACATCGTCGCGGGCCAGCGTCTCAGACAGGTCGGTGGTCGCGCGGCCGATGTCGTATTGGTCGGCAATCGCCTGGGTCGCGTCCAAACGGCGGCCGACCAGCGAGGCCACGGTCAAGCCGTCGACATTCTTCAGGCCATAAAATTGTCATGTCTTTGGGCCGATGGCGGACTTCCCCCTTTTCCGCCAAGGCCAAATATCTGCCCGAGGACGCCGGCCCGGACATGCTGTTCGCGCTACGCGACCATCTGGGTTTCGCGCGCAATATCATCCACCGGAGCCTCATCTTAGCCAAGAAGGAGAAGCGGGTTTTCAATCAGATCGCGGAATGCCGCCATGAACTGCGCAGCGACGGCCCCGTCGATGGCGCGATGATCGAAGCTGGCCGTAGCCGCCATGATCGGCGCCAGCGCAATACCGCCGTCGACCTTCCAGGGCTGCTCCACGCCCGCGCCAACGCCCAGGATCAGCGACTGTGGCGGGTTGATCACCGGCACCATCTCATCGATCCCGAACATGCCGAGATTGGAGAGAGAGGCCGTCCCGCCCTGATAGTCTTCCGGCAGCAACTTGCCCTCCCGCGCCTTGGTGGCCAGCATCTTGCTGGTCTGGGCGATGGCCGAGAGCGAGAGCGAAGCTGCATCCTTGATGACCGGCGTGATCAGGCCGCCATCGATCGCCACCGCCATGGAGATGTCGACACGACCAAAGCGATGCAGTTCCTCGCCGCCAAATTGCACATTGGCGTCGGGCACCTGCACCAGTGCCAGCGCCATGGCCTTCACAACCATGTCGTTGACGCTGAGCTTCACCCCTCGCGCGGCCAGGCTGACGTTGAGTTCGCCGCGCAGCTTCAGCAACGCATCCAGATTGCAGCGCACGGTCAGGTAGAAATGCGGCACCGTCTGCTTGGATTGGGTGAGGCGGCGCGCAATCGTCCGGCGCATATTGGAGAGCTTCACCGTTTCCACCGGCACGCCCGCAGGCGGCGGGGCGATGACCGGCGCGGACGCAATGGCAGCAACAGGCATCGCTTGCGCGAGCGGCGCGATCTGCAGCGGCAGGCCGAGATCGGCCTTGACGATCTTGCCGTACGCACCGCTTCCCTTGATAGCGTTGAGCGCCATGCCCTCCGCCGCCGCGATCCGGCGCACCAGTGGCGTCGCATTGATGTCCGTGGCCAGCGCAAGCGGGACAGGATCATGCCAGGACACAGGAACCGGCGCGACCAGGGCCACAGGCTGCAATTCCACCGTCACCTCGACCGGTGCTGGCGCAGCAACAGCCACCACCGGTTCGGCAAGCGCTTCACCCTCCTCCGCCAGCAGAGCGATCACCGTGCCGACCGCGACATCGTCCGTGCCTTCGGCGATGACCAGTCGGGCAATGCGGCCTTCCTCGACGGCTTCGAACTCCATCGTCGCCTTGTCCGTCTCGATCTCCGCGATCATGTCCCCGGCCTTGATACTATCGCCGACCGCAACCAGCCATTTGGCCAGCGTCCCCTTTTCCATGGTCGGCGAAAGGGCGGGCATTTTGAGTTCAACGGCCATGTCAGTTCCTCAAAAACAGTTCGGCGGCCGCATCGACGATCGCGTCGGCATCCAGCCTGTAGGTGCGGTAGAGATCGGGCAGGTCGCCGGTCTGGCCGAAACGATCCGTGCCCAGCGGGCTGACCCGCATGCCCAGCACACCGCCCAGCCAGGACAGCGCGCCCGGTGAACCATCCAGCACCGTGATCAGCCCGGCTCCCGGCGCGAGTACGGAGAGCAGCTCTTCGGCATGGCAGGGAGCGTGCCCCTCCCCGGTCCAGCGAGCCGCACGGCGTGCCGACCAGCCGCGATGCAGCAGATCGGGTGACGTGATGTTGAGCAGGCCCAGACCCGGAATATCCTCGGCCAATATCTCCCACGCGGCCAGCGCCTCGGGCGCGACCACGCCGGTAAAGACGATCGCCGCTTCCGCCTCGACCGCCGGACGCCGCAGCCAATAGCCGCCCTTCAAAGCATCAGCTTCCCAACCGTCATCGCCATCGCGCGCCACCTGCGGGATCGAACGGGTCGACAGCCGCAGATAGACCGAACTGCCATCCGGTTGCTGCATATAATCGAACGCCCAGCGCATGATCAGCGTCAACTCATCGGCATAGGCCGGTTCGAAATAGCTGAGATTGGGCTGGCCCATACCAATCAACGGGGTGTTGATCGACTGATGCGCGCCGCCCTCCGCCGCCAGAGTCAGGCCCGACGGCGTGCCGACCAGCAGGAAGCGACTGTCCTGATAGCAGCCATAGTTGAGCGCATCCAGGCCGCGGGAAATGAACGGATCATAGACGGTGCCGACCGGTAGCAGCCGCGTACCGAAATGCGGCGCGGCCAGCCCCAGCGAGGCGAGCATGATGAAGAAATTATTCTCCGCGATGCCCAGCTCGATATGCTGACCCGCCGCATGCTGCGACCATTTCTGCGCCGAGGGGATGCGCGCCTTCTGGAACACGTCCGCCAGCTCCCGCCGTCGGAACAGACCGCGCTGGTTGACGAAGGCGCCCAAATTCGTCGTCTGCGTGACGTCCGGTGCCGTAGTGACGATGCGGTCGGCCAGCGGCTCACCCGATTTGGCGAGATCAAGCAGGATGCGCCCGAAGGCCGCCTGCGTCGATTGTTCCGCGCCCTCCGGCGTCGGCAGACGCGCGGGCACGGGGACGGCGGGTGCAACCGGCTCTGCCGCCTTGCGCGACAAGGGGCTGGCATCGACAAAGGCCTGCAACTGCGCCGCCGAATTGTCGCCCAGACCACCCCAAGGCTCCCATTCCTGCCCCTCGCTGATGCCCAGGCCCGTGCGGAACGTCTCCATCTGGGCCAGGTTCATCATACCCGAATGATTGTCCTTATGCCCAGCGAGCGGCAGGCCAAAGCCCTTGACCGTATAGGCGATGAACAGGGTCGGCCTGTCATCATTGGCACTGTCGAACGCCTCGATGAGCGATTCCATGCAATGGCCGCCCAAATTGGTCATCAGCGCGGCCAGCGCCGCATCATCAAAGCTGTCGAGCAACTTCTTCACATTAGGTTTCCTGCCGATGTCGGCCATCAGCCGATCGCGCCAGGCCGCCCCGCCCTGATAGGTGAGCGCGGCAAATTCCGCATTGGGGCAATTGTCGATCC
Organism: Sphingobium sp. EM0848; assembly: GCF_013375555.1. NCBI lineage: Bacteria > Pseudomonadati > Pseudomonadota > Alphaproteobacteria > Sphingomonadales > Sphingobiaceae > Sphingobium > Sphingobium sp. EM0848. The sequence continues at coordinate 1,193,901 of NZ_JABXWB010000005.1, read as the reverse complement.
ACTCTTCCAGCGTCTTGCCGCCCGGACGCGCAAAGGCTTCGCGCTGGCGCTTGCCATATTTGAGCGTGACGACGCGCCAGCCGCAGGTTTCGAAGATATCGTCAAAGCGCCGGAACATGCGGTCCGCCGTCGTGCTGTCCAGCGACTGTCGGTTATAGTCGACGATCCACCAGCAATTGCGCAGGTCGTGCTTATAGCCTTCAATCAGACACTCGTAGATATTGCCCTCGTCCAGCTCCGCGTCGCCCATCAGCGCGATCATGCGGCCGGCATCCTCTTCGCGGATGGCGTCATGGGCGATGAGATAATCCTGTACCAGGCTGGTGAAAGCCGTCACTGCAACGCCCAGACCGACCGATCCGGTGGAGAAGTCGACCGGAATCGCATCCTTGGTGCGCGAGGGATAGCTTTGCACGCCGCCCAGCCCACGGAAACGCTGCATCCGGTCGAGCAACTGGTTGCCCAGCAGATAATGGATCGCGTGCAGGATCGGCCCGGCATGGGGCTTCACCGCCACCTTGTCCTGCGGGCGCAGCGCATGGAAATAGAGTGCGGACATGATCGCGGTCATCGATGCGCAGCTTGCCTGATGCCCGCCAACCTTCAGCCCATCGCGCTTGGGGCGGATATGATTGGCATTGTGGATCATCCACGACGAAAGCCAGCGCAACCGCGTATCCAGCTGTTCCAGATTGCTGATCAGCGCATCCTCATCCTTGGCGATAATATCTGTCATTGGCGCAGTTCCATTAAGTTTATGCGCTATGATTACCGCAAATGACCTCGGCATGTCCTTGCAAAAACATGCGCCATATGCTTCATGATTGACAGATTATGCTCAATTCAAACGCACAAAAGGCACATTCTTCCAATGATGAAGATAGACGATCTGGACCGGAAGATTCTGGCCGAACTTCAGGACAATGGCCGCATGACCAATCAGGAACTGTCGGAGCGGGTCGGCCTGTCCCCCAGCCCCTGCCTGCGCCGCCTGAAACAGCTGGAGGCGGACAAGGTCATCACCCGCTATGTCGCGTTGGTTGACCCCGACAGTGTGGGACTGGGCGTCACCGCCTTTGTACGGATCAGGCTTGACCGGCAGGATGATCGGCAACTTACCATTTTCGAAGAAGCCGTCGCCGGATTTCCCGAGGTCATGGAATGCTACCTCATGACTGGAGATGCCGATTATCAACTCCGCGTCCTGGTCGACGATCTGCGGGCTTTCGAAGATTTCCTGCGCTACAAGCTGACCCGCATCGCAGGCGTGTCGCAACTGACCACCAGCTTTGCCCTGCGCCCCGTCGTCTACAAGACCGCCCTGCCGCTCAACGCGCCCGGGCAATAGGACAGGCAGCGCCGATTTGATCCGGCTTCGGCGGTATATCTCCCCGCGCAATGGGTCCGATAGCCACTAGTTATTTCCGCGAAGCAAAACATGCCTCTAGCGTCGGATGACGGAGTCCGCCGGATGGGCGGGCCACAAACGGCATCGGGCCGATGGCCATCGACTCCAGCCGGAACAGGAAGAGGACCGATAATGGCAATCATCGGAATTGAGCGGCTGATCTATTGTGTCGAAGATGTCGAAAAGAGCGCGCAGTTCTTCGAGGATTTCGGCCTGAGCCCGCAAGAACGTACCCCCGATTCAGCGCGTTTCCAGTTACCCGACAATTCACGCGTCTATTTTCGTTCGCTGGCAACCCATCCCGTACCGGGTTCGCGCGTCGTCGGGCAAGGTGTGCATGAATTGATATGGGGCGTCGATAGCGCCGACAATCTCGAAAAGCTGGTCACAGGCATCGCCACCGACCGCGAGGTTCGTCGCGACGAAGAAGGCATAGCCCATTTCGTCACCGATGAGGGCATCGCAATGGGCCTGCGTCACTGGTCCGAAAAGCGCCTGGTGTTCGCCCCGACCGATCCGGTCAATTCTCCGGGCAATATTCGCCGCATGAATGCGCATCGCCGCTGGATCGCGCGGGCCTTTCCCAAGGGGATCAGCCATATCGGCCTGCTGTCCCCCGATCTGGAAGGACTGGTAAATTTCCTCCAGACCCGGCTCAATTTCCGACTGAGTGATCGCCAGCGCCATTTTGCCGTCTATTGCCGCGCCGATGGCGTAACCGACCATCATAATATCGCGCTCCTCAACGCCAATGCGGGCCTGCCCGGCATGGATGGCCAGCTTCGCTTCCACCACGCCAATTTCGCGGTGACGGACCTCGACGAAATCATGGCCGGGAAAAATTATATCGAACGGCGCGGCTGGCCGAAATCGGATCTGGGCATCGGCCGCCATCGCATCGCATCGGCGCTGTTCTGCTACTTCCCCTGCCCGGCTGGCGGCGAAGCCGAATATGGCGCCGATTCCGACGCATTGGACGACGGCTGGATACCGCGTGATTTCGATCCGATGTTCGGCCTGGCCCATTGGATGCATGATCTGCCGGAATGGTGGGACGGGGCCGATTGGGACGTGCGCTTCGCCGAAGGCTCCGCCCCGTCCAAGGGAAGCGTGCAGCGCCGTCCCAACCTCGCCGCCGCCGAGGACTGACCTCAACATCTCTTTGAAGGAAATGGATGCCGGTCATGGTCAATCCTCCCCAGAATCTCGCCACGCTCAGCCCGCCGGGCAATATTCCTACGCCCGCGCAATGTGTCGACCTCGCCTATGATCTCGCCGGGGACATAGCCCGTTATGTCGAGGAGACCGAGCGGGACCGGCGCGTGCCCCGCGCCGCCGTCGATGCACTGGTCGCTTCCGGACTGATGCCGCTGGTGCGGCCCGCGCGCTATGGCGGCTATGAACTGGGCTGGATGGCCTTCACCGACGCGCTGGTTCCGCTGGCGGCGCAATCCGGCTCACTCGCCTGGGTGCTGGGCTTCATTCTGCACCATCAATGGGCGCTCGCTTTCTTCCCCAAAGAGGCGCAGGATGAGGTCTACAGCCAGGCCAGCGATCCCCGTATCGCGTCGATGTTCGCCCCCTGCGGACGGGCAGAGCCGGTCCCCGGCGGGCTGCGGCTTTCGGGCGAATGGTCCTTCTCTTCCGGTGTCGACAATTGCGACTGGGTGATCCTATCAGGGTTTGTCGGCAAGGGCGACGGCGTGCCGCGCGCCAATCACTGGTTCCTGCTGAAGCCCGGCCAGTTCGAGGTGAAGGATGTTTGGCACAGCGTCGGTCTCGCCGGAAGCGGATCGAACAATGTGCTGGTGAAGGATGCGTTGATCGAAGACGCCTATACGCTGGACATCGCCGGCTATGGGATCGGCGATGTCGGCACGGCGGTCAGCGGCCACACCCATCCCCTGTTCAGCAGCCCGCCGATGGGCCAGTTCCCCTATGGGCTGATCGGCCCCATGTATGCGATCGCACGCGCCTTGCAGGAAGCGATCACCGGCTTCAACCGCACGCGCGAAGGGCTGTTGGTGCCCGGCCGCCTCGCGGACGATCCCTATCTGCAATCGGGCGTGGGCGAAGCCGAAGCCGAGATCACGGCCGTCCATGCGCTGATGGAGCGTTTCGACGAGTTGATCCTAAGGGGCGGGATGAAGACGCCCGATGCGATCCTGCGCTGTCGCGGGGCGATGGGCTTTGCCGCCAAAACGCTCACGCGGGCGGGCGAACGCCTATTCTATCAGGCTGGCGGACGAGGCCTCGACACACGCAATGCGATCAGTCGGCACTGGCGCGACCTGCATGCGGTCACCAATCATGGTGCGCTCAAATATGACAGCATGTTCCAGGGACTGGGACAATATCTCCTGTCCCCGCGCTGATCGCATTGGAAGGTTACATATGAATATCCGGCCGCTTTCCTTAGGAAAGCGGCCGGATATTCATATTGGGACTGATGATTGGTGGCGTTCTCCTGACAACTGTCCCCAGACGAACTGCCGGACCTCAGCCGTTTAGCTGTGCGAGTATCCCTGCCAGCTCTTCTCGGCTAGCGGTGCGGAATTTCTCGGACATGTCATAGCCAATCTCCAACTCTCCAGCGGCGAGGCGATCAACCACTGCCTTGACGAAGATATCGACCGGCACACCCGCGACATGGAGTCCCTGCCCACCCAGCCCGGTATTGACCATTGGCGGAATAATCTCCGCCACCTTCACCCTGGTACCACGCAGATCGTCGCGCAGCGCGATGGTGAAGCTGTGCAGCGCCGCCTTGGTCGCGGCATAGACCGGCGCGAAGGTCACCGGCAGGAAGGCCAGCCCAGAACTCACATTGACGATTGCCGCACCGGGACAAGCGAGGAAATGAGGCAGGAACAACGCCGCCAGATGCACCGGCGCCTCGAAATTGATCGCTATTTCCTGCGCACGCTCCGTCCAATCGGCAGCGTCCGCATGAAATTTTGCGCGACGCTGGATGCCTGCATTGTTGACCAGCATGTCGAGGTCCGGCAGCCGAGCCAGTGCATCGGCCAGCAGCGCATCACGCCCCGCCGCTGTCGCGACATCGGCGCGCACGGGTATCAGACCCGGCGTCTCCCTTACAACCTCGCCCAGACGCGCTTCATCGCGCCCGCAGATGATGACCCTGTTACCCTTGGCGTGCAGCGCGCGGGCAAGCGCCAGCCCTATGCCTGCGCCGCCGCCGGTGACGAGAATATTCCTGCCTGACAGGTCCATGATATTACCAGTGCACCATCGGCAGGCCCGCCACCGGCGAGCGGAAGGCGGGCAGCCTGTTACCACGCAGGCTGCCAAGATAGACAGTTGAAAGGTCCGGCCCGCCGAAGGTGATGCTCGCCATCCATGGCGCCAACGTGCCGCCGCATTGCATCATCGTTTCGAACTTCACTATATTACCGCTTGCAAATTCGGCTTCGAAAGCCGCCGTCGCCTGCGCATTGCCATCGTCGAGAAGCGTCAGCACCTCGCCATCGGGGGTAATGGCGATCAGCCGGTCGGCCAGGATCATTGCCGCCCAGAGATTGCCATAGGCGTCGAAGCAGATGCCGTCGACCACCCCGCTACCCAGATTGTCCGGCCCGAATATCTCGCGGTCGATCAGCGATCCGTCGGGCTGGACCCGCAGACGCGACACGCGCTTGGCAGTCGTTTCCGCGACATAGAGCCACTCCTCCTTCACATCGAGCCGGATCTCATTGGTAAAGGCGAAGCCGTCTGCGACGATACGAAACCCCTTTTCGTCAAGCAGGGCGATATAGCCATCGGCCAGCCCCAGACGCGTGGCGTCGCTCCACGGATTGACCATCGTGGAAATCGTCACCCAGATGCGGTCCTTGCTGTCGCGCAACACGAAATTGACCTTACCCAGCGGCTTGCCGTCGATGCTGTCGGCCAGCACCCGGGTTTCTCCGCTGCGGGTCATACGTTCCAGCCGGTCGTTACCGAAATTGGAGATCAATATGTCGCCGTTGCGCGCAAAGGCGAGACCATTGGGCAATGTGCCGAACAGCAGGCTCTGCGCCGCATCGCCGGACAGGTCGAAATGGCCGTCCACCTCCTGCGTGATAAGCTGCTGCTTGCCATCAGGCGCGATGCGCATCAGCCCGCCCCGCGCGTCGGCCGACCAGAGCGTGCCATCACGCTCGGCAAGGATGCATTCGGGGCGTTGCAAATCCTTGCCGACGAAATGGATGTCGGCGGGATCGACGGTGAAGCCCTTGAGCGGATTGGGGCCGCGTCCCTCACGGATCATCACCATGACGTTGCCCCCACATCGGTCGATCCCTTGAGTTGCAGCATCCGCCGCGCGTCCTCAGGCGTCGCGATCTCCAGCGAGAGCGCCTCCAATATGGTGCGGATCTTCGTCACCTGCTCGGCATTGCTCTTCGCCAACTGGCGCGGCTCGCCCCATAGCGAATCCTCAAGACCCACACGGACATTGCCGCCCAGAGCCGCCGATATCGTCGACAACGGCATCTGGTTGCGCCCGGCACCCAGCACGGACCAGACATAATCGTCCGGGCCGAAAAGCCGGTCGGCGGTGCGCTTCATCATCGCCACATCCTCATAATGCGCGCCGATGCCGCCCCGGATGCCGAACACGGTCTGGAGGAAGATCGGCCCGGTCAAAAGGCCCCTGTCCCGGAAATGGGCGGCGGTGTAGAGATGGCTGACATCATAGCATTCGATCTCGAACCGCGTTCCCTGATCACCGCAGCTACGCAGAATGTGCTCGATATCGCGATAGCTATTGCGGAAGATATTCTGATCCGAATGACGCAGGAAAGGGTCTTCCCATGCATGTTGGAACGTCTTGAACCGGTCCAGCATCTCATAAAGCACGAAGTTCATCGACCCCATGTTCAGCGAGGCGATCTCCGGCTTGAAGGTCAAAGCGGGACGCAACCGTTCTTCTATGGTCATGGTCGCCGCGCCGCCCGTGGTGATGTTGATCACCGCGCCGCATTCCTGCGCGATACGTGGCAGGAAACGGGAGAAAAGCGCCGGGTCCTGGCTCGGCTCGCCGGTTTCCGGGTTGCGGGCATGCAGATGGACGATCGCCGCTCCGGCCTGCGCCGCGCCGATCGCAGCATCGGCAATCTCGTCGGGCGTCTTGGGCAAATAAGGCGACATGGACGGCGTATGAACCGATCCCGTCACTGCGCATGTGATGATGACTTTCCGCACAAACCCTCTCCTTGAATATCGACGGGAGCCGCCGCCTCGCGGGGCGATTTTCAGGAAGGGAGTGTAGGGAGGGGCTATCGCGGCGGAAAAATCGAGAGATGTTATGGGTCCTATCGCCCTCGCCTATGTTCCCGCGGGCAGCAGATATGGCTGGCGGTTATGCATCCAATCATGATTGGCGATTTTCCTCTCTCTGCCCTTGGGACTAGCAAGACAGGCTAAAGCCAAAAAGGGAGGAACGGAGCAGATGACCAGTAGAACCGACCGGCCATGGGGCAGGGAAATATGAGCCTGACCCGATTGTTCGACCTGAGCGGCAGGGTAGCGGTCGTCACCGGCGCATCGCGCGGGCTGGGATTGCAGATCGCCGAGGCGTTGGGCGAATATGGCGCGAAGCTGGCGCTGGTGGCGCGCAAGGCGACCGATCTTGACGGCGCCGTTGCCCGCCTTGCCGCCCTTGGGGTGGAGGCGCTGCCCTTCCCCGCCGATCTCGGCGCGCCGGGCGCCGCCGAAGCATTGGTAACGGCGGTGCGCGAAACCTATGGCCGTATCGACATTCTCGTCAACAATGCGGGCGCAACATGGGGCGCCCCAGCCGAAACCTATCCGGAGGACGGGTGGGACAAGGTGATCCACCTCAATGTCACCGCCCTCTTCCGCCTGACGCAGGCGGTGGGCCGCGACTGTTTCCTACCGCAAGGCAAGGGCGCGGTGATCAATATCGCCTCCATCGAAGGACTGATGGGCCATCACTGGTCGCGTCCCGGAACCATAGCCTATAACGCCTCCAAGGGCGCGGTGGTGAACATAACCCGCGCGCTGGCCGCCGAATGGGGGCCGCGCGGCGTGCGCGTCAATGCCATCGCACCGGGCTATTTCCCGTCGAAGATGACCTATGCCGTACTCGATGCCCATGGCGATACCCTTGCCGGCCAGACCCCGCTCGGCAAACTCGGCGGCGAGGAGGATATGAAGGGCGCTGCGTTGCTCTTTGCTTCGGACGCGGGCGGGCATATCACCGGCCAGATTCTCGCCGTCGATGGCGGCTTCACCATCATCTGATCCCAAAAAGCTGACGCCTGCGCCGGATATGCGGCGCGACCAGGAGAAATTCCATGACCTTGTCCCTTTCCCCCCTTACCGCCATCGTCACTGGAGCAGGGGGGGGCCTTGGCCGCTCGCATGCGCTGGCACTCGCCCGCCACGGCGCGCGGGCGGTGGTGAACGATCTGTCGGAGGAGGCCGCCACCCGTGTCGCGAAGGAGATCACCGCCGCGGGAGGCGAGGCCATGCCTTTTGCCGCCAATGTCACGGACGAAACGGCCGTCGCCGCGATGGTCACGGCCACGACCGACCGCTGGGGTTCCGTCGATATCCTCGTCAACAATGCGGGCATCCTGCGCGACAAGAGCTTCGCCAAGATGGACCTCGCCGATTTCCGGCTGGTACTGGAGATCCACCTGATGGGGGCAGCGATCTGCGCCAAGGCGGTGTGGGACCAGATGCGCACGCAGGGTTTTGGGCGAATCGTCTTCACCACATCATCTTCAGGCCTTTACGGCAATTTCGGCCAGTCCAACTATGGCGCAGCGAAAATGGGGTTGGTGGGCCTGATGCAGACGCTAGCACTAGAGGGCGAGCGTTACGGCATCCACGTCAACTGCCTTGCGCCCAGCGCCGCGACAGGCATGACCGAGACGATCTTTTCCGACGATGATTTCGCCCGGCTGTCGCCCGATCTGGTGAGCCCGGCGGTGGTGGCGCTGTGCGGCCGGGACGCGCCGACGCGTCGCATCCTGCTCGCCGGAGCGGGCAGCTTCGAACAGGCGAACATCACCATGACGCGGGGCATATATCTGGGCGAAGGCGAAGATGTGGCCACCGCCCTTGCCGATCGTCTCGACCAGGTTGCCGACCGCGATGGCGAAGTCATCCCGGCAACCGGCTTCGATCAGTTCCAGTGGGAAATCCGCAAGTCCGGCGTGACGGCATGACCGGCGTCTATATCGTTTCCGCCGTCCGTACCGCGATCGGCACTTTCGGCGGCAGCCTCAGCGGCTTTCGCCCGGCGGAACTCGGCGGCCTTGTCGCCGCCGAAGCGATCCGGCGCAGCGGGCTGGAAGCCGGCGCCATCGGCCATAGCATCTTCGGTCAGGTGATCCCGACCGAACCCGCGGATGCCTATGTCGCGCGAGTGGCGGCGATGCACGCGGGCGTTCCCGAAAATGCGCCCGCACTCACCGTCAACCGGCTGTGCGGTTCCGGTCTACAAGCGATTGTCTCGGCTGCGCAGGGCCTGATGCTCGGCGATTATGAAGCGGCGTTGGCCGGCGGCACGGAAGTGATGAGCCGCGCCGCCTTCTTCGCCCCGGCGGTGCGCTGGGGACAGAAAATGGGCGATTGCGCATTAGTGGACGGGCTGAACGGCGCGCTGACCGATCCCTTCGACAAGGTGCTGATGGGCATTACGGCGGAAAATGTTGCCAACCGCTACGGCATCTCGCGCGAGGAACAGGATGCGCTGGCGCTCACCAGCCAACAGCGCGCCGCCGCCGCCATTGCCGAGGGTCGTTTTCGCGAACAAATCCTGCCCATAGAGTTGATGGTGAAGCGCAAGCCCGCGCTGTTCGATATCGACGAACATGTCCGTCATGATGCCAGCCCCGAAAGCCTTGCCAGCCTGAAACCGATCTTCCGGAAGGAGAAGGGCACGGTGACCGCCGGCAATGCGTCCGGCATCAATGACGGCGCCGCCGCGCTGATCCTCGCCAGCGAGGCCATGGTGAAACGGAAGGGCCTGACGCCGCTGGCGCGGCTTGTCTCCTATGGCCATGCGGGTGTGCCGCCGTCGCTGATGGGCATCGGCCCGGTGCCCGCCAGCCGCATTGCACTGAAACGTGCCGGTCTAAAGACAAAAGACATCGACGTGATTGAGGCCAATGAAGCCTTCGCCGCGCAGGCCTGCGCCGTGGCAAGGGAACTGGACCTCGACCCGGCACGGGTCAATCCCAATGGCAGCGGCATTTCGCTCGGCCATCCGGTGGGCGCGACCGGCGCAATCATCGCCGCCAAATTGATCCACGAGCTGCATCGCAGCGGCGGCCGCCATGGCCTGGCCACCATGTGCATCGGCGGCGGACAAGGCATCGCCGCGATTTTCGAGAGACTCTGAAAGATCATCATAACCGCGAGAGGAAGAGAAACCATGTTCGGATGTCTGCGCTGCGCGCTGTCACGGCGCGCGATGATGGGAGGGTTCGCCGCCGCGGCCGCAGGGGCCGCGCTGGCCCCCAGGGTCCGGGCGGCCACGGGGGGAACCGATGGCGCAGCTTGGAAGGCTATCGACTTCCACACCCATATGTTCGATCCCGCCCTCCCCAATCTCATCACCGGCGCGCTGACCAGCACTCATGTCGACACCTGGCTGAAAGCGATGAAATCGCCCGAGGAGCATGTCCGCCATATGGACCGCCATGGCACAGGCAGCCATGTCGTCGGCTATTCCAACGCGACCCATGGCATCAGTTGGGGCGATGCCGCGCATGACCTGAAGCTCTACCGCGCTACCAACGATCGCATCGCGGGCGATTGGGTGGCGGCGCATCCCGGTCGCTTCCATGGCGCCTTCAGCCTACCGATGCAGGATGTCGGACTGGCGATGGGGGAACTCGTCCGCTGCGTGACCCAGCTGGGCATGCGGGTGCTGCAGCTTTCCTCCTGCACGCCCGACGGGGTCTATTTCGGCGACCGCCGCTTCGACCCGATGTGGGAAGCGGTCCAGCATCATGGCCTTGTCGTGTTCATCCACCCGCATGGGCAGGACAATCGCCCGCCCTTCGACGATTTCGCGCTCAGCAATTCAGCCGGACAGGGCGTGGAGGAGATCAAGGTCATGGCCTCGATCATCTACAATGGCGTGTTCGACCGCTTCCCCGGAGTCAAGATCGTGATCGCGCATGGCGGCGGCTTCCTGCCCCATTATTACGGGCGGCTCGATCGCAACGCCGTCGAACGCCCGCAGACCATGCGCAACATCCACCGCATGCCGAGCAGTTATCTCAAGGATTTCCATTATGACAGCTGCGTCTACAGCCCGGAAATCCTGGCAGCGCTGATCCGCATCGTCGGGGTGGACCGCATCGTGCTCGGATCCGATTTTCCGGTGGGCGAGGAGGACGGTCTTGCCGAATTGCGCAAGACGCCCGGCCTTACATCGGCGATGGTCGACAGGATCGCTCATGGCACCCCCTCTCAGCTGCTGGGTATATAGGGCTTATCAGAAGGGGCGTTAAGCTGTTAGGCTCGGAACGCCGCGGCAGACGGCACGAATGAACAACGGGCGGGAGAGTTGCCTTGCACCTTAAGGGGCTGGACCTCAATTTACTGATCGCGCTCGATGCGCTGCTGAGCGAGCATAATGTCACGCGCGCGGCGGAGCGGGTGCATATCTCTCAGCCGGGCATGAGCGCGGCGCTGCAAAAACTGCGCTGGCATTTCAAGGACGAACTGCTCGAACGCATCGGCCGCAAGCTGGAACTGACTCCGCGCGCCCGCGCACTGGTAGACCCGGTGCGCGATGTGCTCCATCGGGCGAGGGCGCTGACCGCCGCCGATCAGGACTTCGATCCCTCGACCGCCGAACGCCTTTTCCGTCTGGGCGGATCGTCGCTCTGCAGTGAATTGCTGGCGCTGCCGCTAGCCCAGCGCTTGATGCGCGAGGCGCCCGGCATCCGCTTCCAGTTCGACGATCTTCTCGCCGATACGCTGACGCGCCTGTTTGAGGGCGGACTCGATTGCGCGATCACCGTTACCCAGATGCTGGCGCTCGATCCGACCTGCCTCGACCGATCATTTAGCGAACGGCCGCTGTTCACCGACCGACTGGTCATCGCCGTGGCGAAAGACAATCCTCTGGTGGAGGAAAGTCTCAGCTATGAGCAATTCTGCTCGCTTCCCTATATCGAGACGCGGTTCGGCAGCCATTCCACCTCCATCGCCGAACAGATATTGCGGCGGCAGAGCCGGAGGCCAGTCACCCGTTTCTGGTTTCCGAGCTTCCACCAGTCGCTGAACGCCGTGGCGCAGACCGACATGATCACCATCGCTCCATCCCTGCTGGTCGAGCGCTATGGTCAGACGCTGCCACTGCGCAGCATGGAAGCGCCGCTGGAACTGCCTTCCCTTCCGGAACGGCTGTTCTGGCACCCCCGCAATGATTTCGACCCCGGCCATCGCTGGTTCCGTGACCTTGTAACGCAGGTGACTGCTGAGGTGGTGGGAGTCAATGATCTAGCGCCCGCCGGAACGGGCGATCTGGAGGCGGGCAAAGTCGAGGAAGGTGCCGGGCTCCCGACCCAATAGCCAGCGCAGCACATTGGCGTTCCCGTTGAGCCCGAAGCGGTCATAATAGAGGAACAGCCGCTCGATCGCGCTCGCGGTCCAGTCGATCGACACCGCGTCCGACGCCAGAACCGGCGCCAGCATCTGCACCAGCCGGTCGAGTGGAATCCGCACCGGGAGGACCTCCCGTCCCGCAAGCCGGGTCAGCATCATGCTCATCTCCATACCGGTCAGATGCTGCGGCCCGCACAGGTCATAGGTGGCATAATCATGCCCTTCCTCGGTCGCGACCCTTGCGACCACCTCGCCCACATCGGCCATGTCGACAAAACCCAGCGATTGTTCGACCGAATAGGTCAGTTGCATGCGCCCGGTCTCTATTGCCGCCGCAACGTCGATATTCTGGAAATAATGCATCGGTCGCAGAATGGTGAAGGGCAGGCCCGAACCGATCAGATAATCTTCCACCGCCAGCTTGGCGCGATGGTTCATCAGATATTCGATCTGGGGATGGATCACCGAAATATAGATGAAATGGCCGATCCCGGCACGGCGGGCGGCATCGACGGCGAACTGGCCCATCGCCACCTCCTTGTCCTGCAGGGCAGGCGCGACATGGATCACGGTAGCGGCTTCCTCCATGCCTTCCGCAAGCGCCTCAATATCGAGCATACTGCCCTCGATCACCTCGCTGGCACCCCGCGCTGCCATCGCCACCGGATCGAGCGAACGGCCATAAGCGCGGAACGCCGCCCCGCGCGCCTGCAACGCGTCCATGACAGCGCCCTGTGTGCGACTGCCTGCACAATTAAGGAAAATTGGGCCGCCTGTCATATGTGCCTCCTCCGACGTGGAGGGGTTTCCAGCCCCCTCCATCCTTACCTGCCCATGCTCTAGGCCCGGCTGGTACGCGATAGAAAACGCAAAATCGGATAGGACCTATAGGATGAGTTGATGGATCGGCCATCGGGCCCGCCAATGGTAGCCATCCCATCTGGTGATTGGTACGCCCTGCCCCGCCGCCCTAGCCATCGTGCAGGAGGAGGCATCATGACGAACATGCAATTTCCGGCCGTGGGCATCGGCCGCTTCGTACAAGAGGGCGCCGCCCCCTTCGTGGCGCTCGTGGTCGATGGCGCCGCCTATCCGATCGCCAGCGCAGGCAAGGCCGACACCGTCGATCTGTTCGAGCGCTGGACCGAGGTGTGGCCGGAGTTGGAGCAGCGTGTCGCCGCCATCCGCAGCAGCGGCGAACGGGGCATCGCGCTCTCCGGCCTGCGCACGCTGCCGCCGGTCCAACCGCGCCAGATATTATGCGCGGGCGCCAATTACCGGCGCCATGTCATCGACATCATGACCGATCATGAGGCGGGTAGCGAACCGGGCCTTGACGCGGCGGAGCGGCGCATACGGGCCACCCGACTGATGGACCATCGTGCCCAGGCCGGTTCGCCCTTCGCCTTTGTGAAGCCCATTTCGGCGCTCGCGGGGCCCTATGACCCCCTCACCATTCCCGCCGACAGCATCCAGACCGACTGGGAACTGGAACTTGCGGTGGTCATCGGCCGCCCGGCGCGCCGCGTGACGCGCGAACGGGCAATGGATCATGTCGCGGGCTATACGATCGCCAATGACATCAGCGCGCGCGATCATATCACGCGGCCGGATATTCCCGGCATGGGGCTGGATTTCATCGCGGGCAAATCCTGTCCCGGCTTCCTGCCGCTGGGTCCGCTCATCGTCCCCACAGCGCTGATCCCCGATCCGCACGACCTGCAAATCACGTTGCGGCTGGACGAGCAGGTGATGCAGGATGAAGCGAGCGCGGACATGATCTTCCGCATTCCCCGGCTGATCGAATTTCTTTCCACTCACATCCAGCTAATGCCCGGAGACATTATCTGCACAGGTTCGCCGGCAGGCAACGGAACCCATTATAACCGCTTCCTGCGCGACGGCGATGTAATGCGGGGAGCGATTCAGGGGCTGGGCGAGCAGATCGTGCCCTGCCGTGTGGAAAGGACGGACGAAGATGCGGTACTGCACCGCCCCTTCGCCCCGCTTGGAAAGCCGGAAGTCTAAGGGAGTACCCGAGCCTGCCCCCTCCCGCCTTTACAGGTTCAGCAAGGTCCGGGCATTCTCCCCCAGTATCCGGCGCTGATCCTCTTCTGCAAGGTCCGCCAGCAGGCCGGCCGGATCATAATCCCCCATGTCAAAGGGATAGTCGCTGCCCAGCACGACCCGGTCGATGCCCACCTCCTCGATCAGGCGCCGTAATTGCCGGGGATCGTAGACCAGACTGTCGAACCAGATGCGGCGCAATATGTCGGTGGGGCGGCAGGAGCAGCCCTGCGCCTCAGGCCGCACCGCATGGGCATGGTCCGATCGCCCGGCATAGGCAGGCAGATAGCCGCCGCCATGCGCGGCGATGATCTTCACGCCGGGATGGCGATCCAGCGTACCGCCGAAGATCAGCTTGGAAAGGCAGACCGTGGTTTCGAAAGGCTGGCCGATGGTGTTCATCAGATAATGATCGGCCAGCCGCGTGCCCAGCGTCGTGCCCCAGGGGTGGATGAACACCACCGCACCCAGTTCATCGGCCTTTTGCCAGAAAGGATCGAAGAAGCGATCGGCAATGTCGCGCCCGCCGGCGAGCGAGGAAATCTCCACGCCCTTGAAATCATGGTCGCGCATCGCGCTTTCCAGCTGCTGCGCGGCAAGCGAGGGATGCTGGAGCGCAACCGTGCCCAGCCCGACGAAGCGATCCGGGTGATCGGCGCACAGGGCCGCAATTCCATCATTGATCCTGCCGACGACGGTGCGTGCCAGATCCTTCTCGGCCCAATAATGATATTGCGTGGGCGAAGGGCTGATCGCCTGGATATCCACCCCCATCGCATCCATGTCGGCAAGCCGCACCGACACATCGGTCAGACGCGGCATCAGGTCGGCCATCATCGCGGCATTGACCGCCAGAGAAGCCGCGCCCATCGCTTCGGCTTCAGCCACCGCCCGCGCGGTCCGATCCGGATGGTTCGCCACCAGCGCTTCCACCGCTGGAACGGCGAGGTGGCAATGCAGGTCGATGGTCGTCCACGGCAGCCGCGTGACCGGCGTGCCCACACGAACGGGATAATCGGCCATGCCGCAACGGTGCAGCACCGCGCCGCCGATAGCGTTCATATCTGCGTTTCCGGCAGGCTAGTGGACTGAAAGGCTTCCTGTATCCAGCGCCCTCCCCGCCAGGCCCAGACCTGCAACACCAGAGAGCGGGACAATATGGGTTCGGCCCTACCCTTGAGCGACAGCAGATTGCTCATCTCCCCGCTCATCACCGCCGCATCCCCGAACAGGCGGACGTCGAGCGGCCCGCGCGTCACCTCCAAAAAGGTCAACTCTCCCTCAATGTAACAGAAATAGCTGTCGAAATCGTCAGTCACGCCGCGCGTGTGCGTATGCGTGACCGTGCGTGAGATCATCGCGCGCAGGCTGTCATAATCCTGCTGCACCAGCGCCTCGCCACGCCTCCGTTCCGCAGCGATCACGCCGTCGATGCTATATTCCTCCACCCGTTTTTCTCCTACGGCAACAGGAAGGCCGGGACATCATCCCGGCCTTCTTCATCCTTGTTGATCAGAACTTGTAGCCGACACGCACGCCGTAAAGCCGGGGCGGCTTGAACGATCCGTTGATCGCATAGCCCGTCAGCGCTGCGGCGACGAACTTGTTGCTGATGACCTTCTTGTTGGTCAGGTTCTTCACGAACAGGCTGGCGCTCCAGTGCTGATCGGCGCTCTCATATTGCAGCGAGGCGTCGATCAACGCCACCGCGCCTTGCGACAGCGCCTTTTCGTTGAATTCCGTGAAGTAGATGCGGCCGCTATAGGTCAGATCGCCCCGCAACGAGAACCGGCCCGGCACGTTCAGGGGCAGATCGACCTCTGCACCTGCATTGATCGCCACCTTGGGCGCGTTGACCAGTCGATTGCCCTTCAGATCGACATTGCCATTTTCCGGCCGCGCCGGATTTTGCGTAATGAAGGACACGAATTTCGTATCCAGAAAGGTCAACGCCGCATTCAAGTTCACGCCCGGCACCGGCTGCGCACGCGTTTCGAGTTCAAGGCCCTTGACCCGAGCGGCCGCCGCATTCTGGGTGATGATCGAATTGCCGACGATCTTGTTCACCTGAAGATCGGTATAGTCGTAATAGAAGGCGCTGCCGTTGAATTGCAGGCGGCGATCGAGCAACGTCGTCTTGAAGCCCGCTTCATAGGACCAGACATATTCAGGATTGACCGGCGGATTGGGATTGCCCGCCAGCAGCACACCGCTCTTGAAGCCGCGCGTGACCGAGGCATAGAGCATCACATCCTCGCTGGGCCTGTAGTCGATGCCGAATTTGGGCGTCAGCGCATCCCATTTCTTCTTCGCGTTCACCGGAATGACCAGATTGGCGCCATTGGGCGGCGGCATGAAATTGAACACGGTGAGCGACCCGTTGGAATCGCGCTTGTCCTCGCTGTAGCGCAGGCCCGCCGTCAACCGCAGCCCGTCCAGCACCTCATAGGTCCATTCGGAGAAAGCGGCATAGGATTTGATCCCGATATCGCCATTCTCATGATAGGCGGGGTTCGCGAAACCCAGCAGCCGCCCGATATAGGGCCAGGTCAGGTCCAGTTCGGCATGCAGCGGCTCGTCATAATAGAACAGGCCGAAAACACCCTTCAGCCGGTCGCTGCTGTAATTGAGTTGCAGTTCCTGGGAAAATTGCTTCGCACGTTCTATGGTAACGACCGGGGAGAAGGCATCGAAAGAGGTGGTTTCCGGGTCGTTGCTGCTCCATCGATCCGAATGACGGTATCCAGTGATCGACTGGATCGTCAAATGATCGGTCAGATCAATTGCAATCTTGCCGGAAAATCCCCAAAATTCTCGCCGGTTTCGGGTAGGCACCTCGCTGGTGATATCGCGACTATTGATCAAAATGGTACCACCATTGGCAAGGCCCGGCATCGTTACGTCGGATCGATATGGCCCAAAGGCGTGGAAGGCGTAATTATGGTCGCGCTCGCGCGCATAATCGCCGCTCAGCGTGACATGCACGCTATCGCTGAGGTCCGCCTCGATAGTGCCGCGAACGGCGGTGCTGTTTTGATTGTCGATCTGCTCACCCAGCGTCACATTGCGGCCATAGCCATCATGTTCGATATGCTGGAAGGCCAGCCGCGCACGCACATTCCCGCCCTTGTCCAGCGGGCCGCTGATCGCGCCGTCCACCGTCAGCGCATCGTAATTGCCGTAGGACAGATTGAGATAGCCGCTGAAGTCGCGGGTCGGCTTGCGGGTGATCAGGTTGACGCTGCCGCCGGTCGCGTTGCGGCCATAAAGCGTGCCCTGGGGCCCGCGCAGCACCTCCATCCGTTCGATGTCAAAGAAGGAAGCAAGCTGCGCCGAAGGGCGGCCGATCACCACGCCATCGACCTGAAAGGCAACGCTCGGGTCCTGTCCGTTGGAAATCGAGGTCAGGCCGATGCCGCGAATGAACAGCCGGTTATAGCCCGCATGCTGCGCCACGGAGACACCCGGCGACAACTTGGCCAGATCAGCGACCGAGCTGACCTGCCGGCGCTCCAATTCCTGGGCACCGATGGCTGACACGGCCATCGGCACGTCCTGCAGCTTTCCTTCGCGCTTCTGCGCGGTGACGACAATATCGGCGAGCCCGCCATTGGCCCCGTCGGCCTGTGCCGAGACGTCCTGATCCGCCGCCTCAGCAGCCAGTGCGGCAGTGGAGAAACTGACGGCCATCATGCAAGCCGAACTGAGCAACAACCCTAAACGCATCACAAATCCTCTCCCTCTCGGCGCCCCTCTCCTTCCATGGCTGGCGCCTGTTTGCGCCATGGCGTTTCATTTTCTTCTTCCATGATGGCAAAAGCAGGGGGTGCACCATCATGGGTCGATGCAGGCATGAGGGATGACAGCCGACCAACACAGTCACCAATATATTGTACCTATAGCTCGCATTCGCTCAGGCGATGCCAACGGCGGCAAAGTCGACGAAATTTCAATTTTATAGCTTAATATCAATATGTTAAATTATTAAAGATCATCAATTGCCAAACCCGATACCTCGCATTCCAAGCGTCTATTTCAGCGCGTCAGGCAACTGCCCTAGGCTCGCAGCAATAACTGATCAGGATAATCGGTCATTGGGTAGAGGAGAAATCAGGTGAGCAGTGTCGGCAAGGTTCTGGTGGTGGGCGGTGGGATCAGCGGACTTTCCGTCGCGATCGCATTGCGAAGACACGGCACAGAAGTGGATGTCGCGGAAAAATATCAGACCGATGCCGTGCTGGGAATCGGCATCATCCTGCAAGGTAATGCATTGCGTGCGCTCGACGCACTCGGCATTTTCGGGGAAATCCGCAAGAAAGGCTATGCCTATGACGGCTTCGCCTTCTTTGACTCGCAGGGGCAGAATCGCACTTTCCTGCAAGGCGATCTGATCGCGGGAGCAGACTACCCCTCGATGATGGGGATCACCCGGCCCGACTATGGCCGCATCCTCACCGAAGCCGCGGTCGGCGCAGGGGCGACCATCTGGAACAATTGCACTATCACCGATCTGGTTCAGGACGCAGACGGTGTGGACGTTATTTTCACCGATGGACGCAAGGGGCGCTATGATGCGGTGATCGGCGCCGACGGCATCCATTCTGTCACCCGCAAATTGCTGTTCGGAACCATCGCCGAACCCTATTATAGCGGCCAGGCGGCATGGCGCGTCAATTATCCCCGTCAGGTCGATGAACTGCAAAGCTATACCGGCGAGAATGGCGACCGGGCAGGCGTGGTGCCGCTCAGCGATACAGTCATGTACATGTATGTGACCGACAAGACCGAAACACCGGTTCGGCCAGCAGGCGACCTGCGTGAGGTGTTGCGGACCAAGCTCGCCGGCTATGGCGGGCTGATCGGCAAGTTGCGGGATGACCTTCCCCCTGCGGAAGAAATCGTCTGGAAACCCTTCCTGCTCGTCGACCTTCCGCCCCCCTGGCACAAGGGACGGGTCATCATCATCGGCGACGCTGCCCATGCCTCCAGCGCCCATCTGGGGCAAGGCGGGGCGATGGCGATAGAGGATGCCGTGGTGCTGGGCGAGGAACTCGGCAGGGATATCGACCTCGCCACTGCATTCCGGGCCTTCATGGATCGCCGCCTGCCCCGCGCCAGCAAGATCAAGCAATGGTCGGAACAGTTGTGCCGCTGGGAAATCGAACGATCCCCCAATGCCGACCACATCGGCGTCACCCGCGCGGCATTCGAACTGATACGCCAGCCGATCTGACAACCCGGCCCGGTTCGGTATTTCCCCTTTTCAACAGGAGCTATCATCATGTTCGAACCGTTTCCCGGCAATTATGTCTGGAATCTTTCGGTCAATATCTGCCTGGCCATGGGCGGCGCCATCGGCGAGATCGAGGAAGCCAATACCCCGGTGCGCAAGGCCGCCACGCAGGGCGAAGATGTCGGCACCGAGGCGTTTTTCAACGCCTGGATGGCTTTGGCCAAGCGTCTTGCGGAACAAGGCAAGGCGGCGGAGGCCGCTGGAAACGGCCTCACCGCCAGCGAAAAATACGGTCGCTCCCTAGCCTATTACATGACCGCCGAACGGATGCAGGCCCGCGACTATGAGCCCCGCAAACGGGCCTATGCCCAAATGCTGGAGGTCCGCGACGCCATGATCCGCACCGGGAACATTCCCTGCGAGGCCATGGATATCCCCTATGAAGGAAGCAGCCTGCCCGCCCTGTTCCTGCCCGGAGACGGTCCGGGACCCTGGCCCTGCCTGTTGTTCTGCAACGGCCTGGACAGCGTGAAGGAGATGATTTTCCTCGTCAACCGCCATGCCTTTGCCAGACGCGGCATCGCGCTGCTCATGATCGATCAACCGGGCACAGGGGGAGCCCTGCGATTCAACGGCCTGACCGCCATCCATGACAGTGAAAGATGGGCAGGCGCAGCGATCGACTATCTGGAATCGCGCCCCGATGTCGTGGCGAACCGGATCGGTATGGCGGGCTGGTCGCTGGGGGGCTATTATGCGCCGCGCGCGGCCTGCTACGAAAAGAGATTCAAGCTCTGCGTGGCTTGGGGCGCGAACCATGACTGGGGCGCGCTTCAGCATCGCCGCGCAGCGCGGGAAGGCGACCGTCCGGTCCCCCATTATTGGGACCATGTCGCCTGGGTCTGGGGAGAAGCCTCCGGCGAATTGCTGCTGGCCAATTGCAGCCACATCACCTTGCGCGGACATCTTCAGAACATGACCGTTCCTTTTCTCATCACCCATGGCGAGAACGATCGCCAGATTCCGCTGGAATATGCCTATGAAAGTTTTGAGGAAGCCGTGAACAGTCCAGAACGGGAACTGAAGGTCTTCACCCCCCATGAAGGCGGCATCGAACATACCGGCGTGGACAATATCGAACCGGTGCGCAGCTTCATTGCCGACTGGGTAGCGGCCCGATTATAGGAGCTCCTCCTATTTGACGGCCGCCCATGAAGCAATACTTCTCCCCGGCCTTCAAGGGCACGGGGGACGGCTTACGTTTTGCCAAGGGTGACCTTGGGAGATAGGAAGACCCCGCCGCTTTTCGGCAGGCGGAGCTTCGGTCGCTGGGGTTAGACGGTATTCCGGCGCATGCGCGTCTTCGCTTAGACCACTTGGTTGATGCACTCTTCGCGGGCGTTGGCGGCGACACGTCGTTCGATCTCGGCGTGGTCTTCCTGCGCCTCCTTGGCGGCACGGATATCAGCTTTGGTCTGCTCCATCGCCTTGCGCAAGCGGGGCTCCCGCTCGACCATCAGACGAAGCTCAAGGCGCTTCTCTTGCGACCACAGTTCCATGAACCCGTGATCATCGGACCAAGCACATTGTCCCTCCGATAGAGCAGGTAGAAGGCGACGGTAGCAAAGCGCGGGCCGCGCTCACCACACTCGACAGTGAAATCGCGAAATATCAGGCGGAAGCGCCCGGGCTGGAGCGACAGGCCAAGCAATATCGGCAGGATTATGATGCGCCCAACATCCATGACGACCAGTTCAACGCAAGCGACGCGCTGATCGCCACGGCCATATCGCTGCGCTGTGCGAGAGCATGGGGCTGCTGTTTGCAAGCTGGACCTTCGGCGCGTTCGGCCTGTTCATGGGGGTGTGCGGTTTTGCCGGGTGGGCCTTCCACCCGGACGTGCTTAGCAATTTCCTGAGATAACCAAGAACCCCGCCCCGAGCACTCTGAGGTTGAACGACATTCGGCCCTACCCCACCCGGTTCCGCACCAGTTCCACCACAATGCCCGGATCGGCCAGCGTCGACACATCCCCCAGTGCCTGCGCCGAAGTCTCCCCCTCTGCGATCTTGCGCAGGATGCGGCGCATGATCTTGCCCGATCGGGTCTTTGGCAGGCCCGGCGTGAACTGGATCGCGTCCGGCGTCGCGATCGGCCCGATCTCCTGCCGGACCCAGGCGACCAGCGCCTTGCGCAATGGCTCGCTCGCCTCCTCACCGCTGTTCAGCGTCACATAGGCATAGATGCCCTGCCCCTTGATATCATGCGGAAAGCCGACCACCGCCGCCTCCGCCACGCTTTCATGGGCGGCCAGCGCGCTTTCGACCTCCGCCGTACCCATGCGGTGGCCCGACACGTTGATCACATCGTCCACGCGCCCAGTGATCCAATAATCCCCACCCTCGTCACGCCGGCATCCGTCGCCAGTGAAATACAGCCCCGGATAGGTGGTGAAATAAGTCTGGAAAAAGCGGTCATGATCGCCCCAGACCGTCCGCGCCTGCCCCGGCCAGCTCCGCGCGATGCAGAGATTGCCCTCGCCCGCGCCCTCAACCGGCACGCCATTGCCATCCACCAACAGCGGTTCGACGCCGAAGAACGGCTTGGTCGCAGCACCCGGCTTCAGGTCCGTCGCTCCCGGCAAGGGCGTGATCATGTGCCCGCCCGTCTCCGTCTGCCACCAGGTATCGACGATGGGACAGCGCCCCTCGCCCACCACCTCATGATACCAGCGCCACGCCTCCGGATTGATCGGTTCCCCCACCGTGCCCATCAAGCGCAGCGACGCCCGGCTGGTAGAGCGTACATGATCGTCCCCCTCCTTCATCAGCGAACGTAGCGCGGTCGGCGCGGTATAAAGCGTCGTCACCTGATGCCGGTCGACCACTTCCCAGATGCGCGAGGGGGTCGGCCAGTTGGGCACCCCTTCGAACATCAGCGTCGTGCCCCCATTGGCCAGCGGCCCGTAGACGATATAGCTATGCCCCGTGACCCACCCGACATCGGCGGAGGACCAGAACACTTCGCCGGGCCGATGGTCAAAACTGATGTCGAAGGTCATCGCCGCCCACAGCAGATAGCCCCCACTCGAATGCAGCACGCCCTTGGGCTTGCCGGTCGAGCCGGAAGTATAAAGGAGGAACAGCGGGTCCTCCGCATTCATCGCCTCGGCCGGGCAGTCATCAGAAATATCGGCCGCCAGTTCGTCATAGAAGGCATCCCGCCCCGGCTGCATCGCCACATCGCCGCCGGTCGCCCGGACGACAATCACGCGGTCCAGCATCGGCGCCAGCGCTGCCGCCGCGTCGACATTGCGCTTCAGGGGAACGGTCTTGCCGCCGCGCCGCCCCTCATCGGCGGTGATGACGATCCTGCTATCGCAATCGCTGATCCGCCCCGCCAGAGCTTCGGGCGAAAAGCCGCCGAACACCACCGAATGGATCGCACCGATACGCGCGCAGGCAAGCATGGCAAAGGCCGCCTCCGGAATCATCGGCAGATAGAGCGTGACCCGATCCCCGCGCCCGACGCCGGCCCCCTTCAGCACATTGGCAAAGCGGCACACCTCGCCATGCAGCTGCCGATAGGTAAAGCGGCGTGGCGCTTCCGCCGGATCGTCCGGTTCCCAGATGATAGCAGCCTGATCCCCCCGATCGGCCAGATGCCGGTCAAGGCAATTGGCCGATACGTTCAGTACACCGTCGCTGAACCAGCTTATGCCGAAATCCGCTTCGGCAAAGCTGCTCTCATCGGCGCGGGTCGGTTCCCGCAGCCAGTTCAACCGCTGCGCCTGTTCCAACCAATAGGCATCGGCATCCTCGATAGAGCGGCGGTATCCCATGGCATATCCCGCCGCGTCAACCTTCGCCTCCGCCGCCCAATGGGACGGCACGGGGTAGAGATCATCGCCCATTTGCGCATGTATCGTCAACATCGGCTCGCCTCATTTCACTTGCGCGAGAGCAGCGGTCATCCGCTTGGCGGCAAAGGGCGGCAGCTTCACCGCTTTGGCTGCGGCGAGCTCGGCCGGCGTGACCTTGCCCACCTGCACCAAAGCGACCATGCCCATAGAATAATGCGGCATGCACTTGATGCCGTAGAGGCCGGGCCTGGTCACGGTCATCACCGCTTCCTTATTCATCGCGCCCTTCATCGGCGTCGCCCCGGCGGGCAGCATATTGGGCATGGTTTCGGCATTATGGCTGGGGTTGGTCGGCTGGAACCGGATGGTGTCGCCCACCGCCGCCTTCACGAAGGAAGGTTCGAACACCATGGCGCCGTCCGCCCCCTGATTCTTCATGTGGACGACGATGTCCTTGGCCTGTCCCGACAGCGGAACCAACGTCAGCAGCACGGCGGCGGCAACCCCACCCAGGGTCATGCGAATGTCGTTCAAGGCTCTCTCTCCCGGCAAATTTGGCTGGGACGAAAGATGACGCAGCGCAGCGCAGCCGCGCAATGGGCCTTTGGTCCTAGTGTGGTGAATTTGAAATACGCCTCATTATAGCGGCCAGGTGGGGAGCGTATTTCAAATCCATAAACCACACTAGAAACATATATTTGCTAGTGACCCTGATGAATCTGACGTTCGTTCAGCGCCTGCCCGATAGTGTGACGAACTTCAGATTCGGGTCACTAGGGTCGGCTGGGTGATCGGGACAGGCGCGTTACTGCCATGCCGCCCCAACCGAACGCCACCCATCCTCAGGCCGGAGAACGAGGGGCGTCGGCACCCTTTGCTCTCCAGTCTCGTACAAAGGGCGATCAAATTCGAACAATGGTCATGCATTCCCCGCCTTGGCACCGAGATCGGCGAGAAGCGCCTGCAATTGCTGGAACTGCTCGCCCCACCCGCTCGTGCTTCCGGAATCGATCGCTTCGTCGAGCGCTTCCTTCGAAGGATAAAGCTCGTGAACGTTGACCAGCGTCTCGCCGTCTCTTTCCTCGAAAGTCACGGTCGTGATGGGCCCGTCATCGTCGCCTTCCTCGTTGCTCCAGACGATGCGGGTGTGGGGTACGACCTCGATATACTTGCCGAAGAAAGTCATCGGCCGCTCCGAGGACGGGTGCCCCATCACGAGACGGTAGGAACCGCCAGTGCGGACATCGGCCTCGTAGGAGAGGATGGTCAACTGAAAGGACTTCGGCGCCCACCATCGCTGGAACAGCTCGGGCCTGGCCCATGCTTCGAACACCAGCCTCGCCGGCCCTCTCACGATTCGCGTGACGATCAACTCGCGTTCGGATGTTCGCTCCATGGCGGTTTCAGCATCATTCATGCGCATCGGCTTCCTCCTCCATCTTCAATTCCTTGACGATCTCGTCCAGGGCATCGAAGCGCGCCGCCCAAAGCCGGCGATACTCCTCGATCCAGGCCAGCTCCGCCTCCAGATCGCGGCGGCCCAGCCTGCAAGTCCGCACCCGCCCGACCTTCTCGGTCGTGACGAGTTCCGCCTGTTCCAGGACGCTGACATGCTTCTTCATGCCCGTCAGGCTCATGTCAAAGCTCGCGGCGAGAGTGGAGATCGACGCATCCGACCGCGCAAGCCGCGCAAGGACGCCCCGCCGCGTGGCGTCCGAAAGCGCGGCGAACGATATATCGAGAATTTCGATCTTACACTGAACCATATGGTTCAGTTAATAACCGGGATCGAGGAAGTCCGCAAGCGGCAACTTTTGAGATGCTGCATCAAGTGGCCGAGCGGTGGAGAAGTGTGGCCTGCGGACTGACGGCGCCGGGAAAGCACAGCACGATAGCGGTCATTTCACGTGACGGAAAAACAACCTCCCGTGACCGTCAAGGTAATGGAGACAGATATGCCTTTCATTCAGCATAAACCGAGTGACTCAATTCCCTACGATCGCCTCTGCATCGGCAGGCGATACGATAATGACCACCCGGCGGTTCTCGCGTCGTCCACTGACCGATCGGTTGCTTTCTATAGGAACGCGCGCGCCCATGCCGACGACTCGTATCGCTGCTGGCACCATACCGCCCTGGATCAAGGCATCGGCGACGGCCTGTGCGCGCCGTATCGACAATGCGTCGTTATAATCGGCCGTTCCGCTTGAATCGGTGTGCCCTTCCACGCGTCCGCCACGAATCCCGACTTTGACCAAGACCGATGAGATACGCCCAATGATAACCTTCTGATCCGGTATCAGGATGCTTTCATCGGTGGCGAACAGCAGGCGATCGGCCATGCCGAACTGCCAATTGTCACCCGCCTGCTCGAAACCCTGCTGTTTAAGTGCCGCCACCTGTTGGGGCGTGAATGCGCCGTGCCGTTGGCCTTGCACAGTCTGGCAGGCGGCGAGCAAAACGAAGGAAAGCAAAAGAAAGAAGTTACGCATCTTGATTTCCATGATGTCAATGATCCCGGGTTGCAGCGCGATGGCCTGCCTTGGCCGCATACATTGCGGCATCGGCAAAGCGCAGGAGATCGCGGGCATCGTCGCTGTCATCGGGATAGCAGGCACTCCCTATACTGAGCGACACATCGACATGTGCGCCATTGGGAAGCTGGACTGGCTGCATCATGCTGTCGGAAATCCGGCGTTCGATGGAGACGATCTCCGGGCGCGTGACACCTGGCACGAGAATGAGCGCGAACTCGTCGCCGCCCAGGCGGAAGGCCTGATCGCCGCGCCGCAATGCCGCCCGCAATCGGGCAGCGACCACGACCAGCATCGTATCGCCTCCATCATGGCCGTGCGTATCGTTGACCTGCTTGAAATGGTTAAGGTCGATATACACGATGGCAAAGGATAGCTGCTGCGCTTTTGCCATGGCGACAGTAGCTGGCAGCACCCGCTCGAACATCGCGCGATTGCCAAGGCCAGTCAGCGCATCGCTTGTCGCCTGCTGTTCGAGCATGCGATTATGCGACAGTACACCTCGATGCCAGTCGTGCAACTCGTCCAGCAGGGCATTGAAATCATGTCCAAGCTGGTCGACTTCCTGAATGTTGGAGGTCGGAACGCGGCGGTCGAACTGACGATCGGCACGGACCGCATGGGCGACCTCCGCAATGCTGGCAAGGGGTTCGGTCACGTCGCGTTGCAGACGCCTTGCCAACCTCCAGGTGGCCAATGAGGTAAGGACCAGACAGGCGAGCGCCGTCGCCAGTCCCGAAAGAATGAAGCGGCCCAGACCATCGGCGCCGCCATATATGCGGACCTTGGCCGCCAATGGGCCGACCCTGCGCACGTCGGCAAGAGCGGGCAAAGGCGCAACCAGTTCCCCGATGTTCCGTTCGACCATCGTCATGAAGCCATCTTTCGGCCGCTGCCACACGATCAGCACACGACCGGAACCATCGCTTATTTCAACGCGGTGGACGCTTTCCGATGACGCTACTGCTGCAATCCCGCGTTTTGCCGCCTCCATATCATCGAATACCAGCGCCGGCTCAACGGTATAGGCAACGGTACGGGCGATCAGGGTCAGATTGCGACCGGAATAACCGCGAATGACAAGCACGCCTGTAAGGATCAACGTCACCCCAGCCATCAAAACGGCGCAAAGGATGATACGAAGATGCATGCGCGCCAGCACCTGGCGTAAGGTCGGCATGGAGCTTTTGGTCTGAACCATCATGCCTCAATAGGCTCCCTGAGACAGGCGCAGTACCCGTGGATCAACCCGTACCGCCGACCGCGATACCGCATCGACGCTGAGTTGAAAGGAGATGGTGCGGGGCGTGAATATAAGGCAGAACATAGAACCGCTGCGGCATTCGGGATCGTCTTCAGCAATGGTCAGGACCGGCTTGCCGCGAACTCCCGCGATCAGTTGGCGCATCGCGGCTTCATCGACACGGCCAATGTAGAGCGCGTCGCATTTGACCAGGGGAAGAGATTTTTGCTCGCCAGCAGGCGATATTGCCAGCGTTGCGCCATTCGACAGCTGGATGTCCGTCAACCGTTCGGCATGTTGAGCCGTGCCGGCGATGCAAAGCTGGAGGTGAGGACGCGCGATTGGCCAGTGGGCATATTCCAGAATCGCCCCAACCATCTTCGCTGTACCGATCGCTGCCGCATCCGAAGCGTCGTGTAGACGCATCATGGCCGGTTGCATTGCGGCTTGCCCAAAAGCGGGCACTGTCATCGATAACAGAATGCAGGCTAACAGATAACGCAAACTGGACACCATCGCCATTCGATGGCCTATAGTTTATCGATAGTAAACTTTAAAATGCATGGAAAACTGCCGGCCAGTCAGGTGCGGCATCATCAACTGTCCGCACTTTCGTGACCGAGTTTCGATTGCCAATGCTGTCTCTCATCGCATCTGATTTTGGGCGTGGCGTTTTTCCCAGCCAATGCCTGTTTGTAGTCGAAAATGACATTTTCTCCGCCATCCCAGACCAATCCCCGGGCTGACATTTTGCGCATCAACTCAACTATCAACCGTTTCCAGCCATGCTCTCAGCTCTTCGCCGCGATCAGTGCCTGATCCAGCAGCGTGGCAAAATCCCCAGCCGGACTCCCGCCCGGAATTGCGGCCATCGCCTTTGCCAGAGCCTCCGGGTCGGCGGACCCCGGCGGTCCAGTCAGCATGTCGAACACCGCCGCCGTCTTCCCCCCCCGGAAACTCGCCTCATAGCGTCCGCGCAGCGCAGCAAGCGCACCTTCTCGCCCCAGCATGGCAAGCGAAATGGCGTGGCGCAGCACGACCGCCTGATCAACCTCGCTCAACCCCTTACCGCGCGGCAGGCCCCCTGCCGTCTCTGCAACCAGGCCGTTCCAGTCGCGCTTCTTCCACAGGATTTCGGCCCGCAGCGCTGGTGATCCTGGCACATCCTGCAACACGGCGAGCGCCTCGGGCACCCGGCCGATCTGCGTCAGGGCCGCCGCCTCCACCCGCTTGCGTGCAAAGATCATGGCATCGGGAAAGCTGGGGTCGTTGGACCGCTTGAGCAGATCGAGCGCCCGGTCCGGCCGCCCGGCCAATATGGGCAACCCTGAGACCCGCGCCGACAGCGGCCCACGCGCCAGATCGCCGGCACGGTTGAACAGCTGATATTCGAGCAGGTCCGCAGCACGGCCATAAATGCCCGCCGTCTGCAACCGTTCGGCAAGGCGACTGACCAGCAGATCCCCCTCCGCGCCGCTGGGGGACAGATCGCGATAGTCCCAATACAGCCCCGCCGCCTGCTCCAGCGGCAGTTTGCGCGCGGGGTCGAGCGCCTCGGCCAGCTTCGCCTGAAGCGTGGGCAGGAAGTCAGCGCCGCGTTTCGTACTGTCGAAGAAACGGAACAGCGTCACACCCGTCGCCATAGTTCCGCGCAGATCACCCTGTTCCGTGCTCAGGCGATAGCTGAGTTGCAGCGCGCGTTCCTCAATGACGTCGCCGCGCCAGGCGTAACGCAGGGCCGTGAGGCGTTTCAGCGCCGCATCACCGCGCAGGGAACCATTGGCGACTTCCGCCTCGATGTCACTGAGCCGGGCGTCCATCCGCAGGGCCATGCCGCCCGATTGTTCGAAGCGGGCAAAGCCTGATCAGGATGGCCCAGCGCCAGTTCGGCGCGACCACGATAGAGATTGGCGGCCGGATCGCGATCCGGCACGCCCTGTAACCAGCGCAGGGCATCGGCGGGCTGGCGCGGGCGCCGCTTCTACCGGATCGCCGCGACGGCGGGCCTGACTGGGCGCCGGAACGGGCACAGCCGCCACGCTGGAGGAAAAGACCCGGACCTTTGCGGGCCGCTGATCGCTGCTCATCTGCATCTGCCTCAAGATATTTCCCTCTATTATAGAAGGAGAAGTGCGCCGACGCGGTCGAACGGACCGTGCAAATATGATGCGGCGCCCGATCCGGAGACAATCATGACCCGTTCCACCCTGACCATGAGCGCCATCACGGCCGCGTCGCTTGCAGCTTTGCCCGCGTATGCGCAGGAAATGCCGGGCGCGACCTTCGTCGTCATGGAGGAAATCAGCGCCCCCATCGTCGATGCCAGTCGTGTCGACGGCCTGCTGCGCGTCTCCCTGGTATTGCAGGTGCGCGATGCCCATGGGGCGGCGCGCCTTGCGCGGCGGATGCCGGAATTGCGGGCGGCGGGGCTGGCCGCCGCAATCGAGCTTGCCAGGCTTCACGGCTCCCCCTTCACCGCGGTCGATGCCAACAGGCTGACGGCTGCATTGACGCCTGTCCTGCAGCGCGTCGACGGCCGCATTACGAAGGTGTTGATCGTCAAGCTGTCAGCCATGCCTACCTGATTTTTGGGCCGGATCACATAAAAAGGGCCGCTCTGCTGGACCGCGTCCTGTCCTCGTATCGGACCAGTGGTTTATCGGCGGTTTGAAGCGAGTTTCGATCTGAGGCGGCGATGCGCCCACGAACTTACTCACCCACCACCACCCAGTTTTCGGCGAGCAAAAGACCGTGAGCTTCGCCTGAGCTTTGGCCTGTCGCACATGATGAGATGACATGGCATATTCTCGCCGTCTGGCAGGACGGGCTTACGTTCCCATGGCGGGGTCCAGCCGATGAGCGATGCCCCACAAGCAAAGGGGGACGGCGCTGTGAATTTCACGGCCCCAGCCAACGGCAGACTTGCGTAGCCAAGAACCGTCAGCATCAACAAGCTATACCGCATGACTGAAATGCCCGGGGGCATCATCGGGCAGTGCGAAGTAATCGCAGATTGGGATAATTGGCTCACATGCCGCTGATCGCATGAAGCGCCGCACATGGCCTTGCGCGAGGTCAAATTGCGCCTTGCGCCCGATCAATGTCCTGCATGGACCGGGACGGCAGGAAGATGTCTCCGATAATAGGGAAGGAGACATGTGATGACGTTAAAGAGCCTGCTGATGGGCGCGACGGCAGCCGGCGCGATGCTTGCGGGGTCGGCACAAGCTGCTGAGGGAGACGTACTCTTGCGGCTGCGCGGCATCCTCGTCGCCCCCAACGAGAAGAGCGGCAGCGTGTTGCCCGCCTTTCCGGGCGAGAAGGTGAAGGTCGACAACAGCATCATGCCCGAGGTCGACATTACATATATGGCGACGAACCATATCGGCTTCGAGTTGATCGCAGCCACCACAAAGCATAACGCCAGCGGGCGAACCGGGACGACAGGCGCGCTTGGCAAGCTTGCATCGACCTGGGTGTTGCCCCCGACGCTGACCGCGCAATATCATTTCCTGCCGGAAAGCCATATCCGTCCCTATGTCGGCGCAGGCGTGAACTATACGCTGTTCTACAATGAGAAGGCTTCGGGCGCGCTGGAGGGGGCGGTCGGCGCGACACGCGTCCATATGTCCGACAGCTTCGGCTGGGCAGGACAGGCCGGGGTGGATATAGACCTGAACGAGCGGATGTTCCTGAATTTCGATGTCAAATATATCGATATCGACACGACCGCACGGCTTTCCACAACCGCGGCTGGCGTCCAGCGTGTGAAGCTGAATCTTGATCCCTTCGTCTTTGGCGTGGGCGTCGGCATGAAGTTCTGAGAGCCTGTCTGGAAATCCGGTTGAAGCCGGATTTGCGGCACCGGCCCTCTCCCCCACCTGGCCATCCAACGGCAGTATCTTATGGGTGGCCGGCTGGCGCCGCGCCGAAAATGCGCTTCTGCGCATTTCCCAAGACGAAGCCACAGGCGGGCCTTTCGTTTTTGAGGGAGATCAATGCACGGGCGCGCCTCCTGGATGATGGAGACGGCAAGACCTTTGACGGGGAAATCCGATGGATCAATTGGTGTGGAAGACGGGCGGCTGGTTCGTGCTCGCTACGCTGGCGTTTCTGGGCATGCTGGCGGCGGCGGACTTTGGCTTTGCCGTGCATATGGGGATCGCCTGCGCTGCGGCGCTGACCGGGGCGGTGCTGACAATGCGCCACGCCGACTATGAGGCGATTGCGCGCGGGCTGCTGAAAATGCCCGTGGATCAGGGGAAATATGATGACGATCCGATTCGCTGGGGCGTCATCGCCACCGTCTTCTGGGGGCTGGCCGGATTTCTCGCCGGCCTCTACATCGCGCTTCAACTGGCCTTCCCCGCACTCAATCTGGGCATCGAATATACAAGTTTCGGGCGGCTGCGGCCGCTCCACACCTCCGCCGTCATTTTCGCCTTCGGCGGTAATGCGCTGATCGCCACCAGCTTCTATGTCGTGCAGCGCACCTGCCGGGCGCGCCTGGCCTTTCCGGCGCTCGCCCGTTTCGTCTTCTGGGGCTATCAGCTTTTCATCGTGCTGGCGGCGACCGGCTATCTGCTCGGCATCACCGAGGGCAGGGAATATGCCGAGCCGGAATGGTATGTCGACCTGTGGCTGACGATCGTCTGGGTCGCCTATCTGCTGGTTTTCGGCGGCACCATCCTGAAGCGGAGTGAACCGCATATCTATGTGGCGAACTGGTTTTACTTAAGCTTCATCCTGACGATCGCGATGCTGCACATCGTCAACAACCTGTCGGTGCCGGTCAGTTGGGTCGGTTCCAAGAGTTATAGCGCCTTTGCGGGCGTGCAGGATGCGCTGACCCAATGGTGGTACGGGCATAATGCGGTCGGTTTTTTCCTGACCGCCGGTTTCCTCGCCATGATGTATTATTTCGTGCCCAAACAGGCGGAGCGGCCGGTCTACAGCTACCGGCTGTCGATCATCCACTTCTGGTCGCTGATCTTCCTCTATATCTGGGCAGGGCCGCATCACCTGCATTACACCGCGCTGCCCGACTGGGCGCAGACACTGGGCATGGTCTTTTCGATCATGCTGTGGATGCCAAGCTGGGGCGGGATGATCAACGGCCTGATGACGCTGAACGGCGCGTGGGACCGCATCCGTACAGATCCGATCATCCGCATGATGGTGATGGCGCTGGCCTTTTACGGCATGTCGACCTTTGAGGGGCCGATGATGTCGATCAAGGCGGTCAACAGCCTGTCGCATTATACGGACTGGACCATCGGCCATGTTCATTCGGGCGCGCTGGGATGGAACGGTCTCATCACCTTTGCCTGCCTTTATTACCTCACCCCGCGCCTCTGGAAGCGGGAACGTCTCTATTCGCTGCGCCTGGTGAACTGGCACTTCTGGCTCGCGACGCTGGGGATCGTGCTCTACGCCGCGGCGATGTGGGTCGCAGGCATCATGCAGGGGCTGATGTGGCGCGAATATGGCAGTGACGGCTATCTGGTCTACGCCTTTTCCGAAGTCGTGAGCGCCATGTTCCCCATGTATCTGATCCGGGCGGTGGGGGGGCTCATGTACCTCAGCGGCGCAATCATCATGGCGTGGAACATCGGCAAGACCATCGCGGGCAGCCCGCTGCGCGCAGAAAAGCCGATGAATGATGCCGCCTATGACGGGGCGGCCGATCGCCCCCTCGTCAGCCAGCCAGCTTGAGGAGCGTCCAGACATGACAACCAAACCCAAGGGCAAATTCTTCGACCATGGCAGGCTGGAGCGGAATGTATCGCTGCTGGGCATTGCCTCTCTTATCGTCGTCGCCATCGGCGGCATTGTGGAGATCGCGCCGCTCTTCTGGATCGACAACACGATCGAGAAGGTGGAGGGCATGCGCCCCTACACTCCGCTGGAGCTGGCGGGACGCAATATCTACATCCGCGAAGGCTGCTACAATTGCCATAGCCAGATGATCCGTCCCTTCCGCGATGAGACGGAACGCTATGGCCATTACAGCCTGGCGGCCGAGAGCATGTATGATCACCCCTTCCAATGGGGATCGAAGCGCACCGGGCCGGATCTGGCCCGCGTCGGGGGCAAATATTCCGATGAATGGCATGTCCAGCATCTGAACGACCCCCGCGCCGTCGTACCGGAATCGATCATGCCGACCTATGCCTTCCTGAACGAGCGGGAACTGAAGGCGGGCGACATGCGCAAGGACCTGACGGCACTCGCCGATGTCGGCGTTCCCTATAGCAAGGAGGATGTTGCCCGGGCCAATGACGACCTGAAGGTTCAGGCCGATCCCGATGCGGACGCCAGCGATCTGCTGAAACGCTACCCCAAGGCGCAGGCACGCGATTTTGACGGCAAGCCGGGCAAGCTGACCGAGATGGATGCGCTGGTCGCCTATCTCCAGATGCTGGGCACGCTGGTCGATGTGGAAAGCGCAAAGCCGCAGGAGGTCGAACGGTGAGCTATAACGACCTGCGGCATTTCGCGGACAGTTGGGGGCTGGTGTTCATGGGGATGACCTATCTCATCCTGATCGGCTGGCACTTCCTGCCCAAGGGGCGTGAGCGGAGTGCGGAAGCCGCGCTCGCCATTTTCGAACAAGAGGAAGCCGATCATGGCTGACGAAAAGCGCGTCGATCCGGCGACCGGCACCGAGATAAAGCATCATGAATGGGACGGCATCCAGGAACTGGACACGCCGTTGCCCCGCTGGTGGCTGTGGACCTTCTACGCGACCATCCTGTTCGCGATCGGCTATACGATTGCCTATCCCGCATGGCCGATGATCGACAGGGCAACCGGCGGCATGCTCGGCTGGTCGAGCCGGGGAGCATTGGAAAAGGAACTGGAGGCGCGGGAAAGGCAGATGGCGCCGATCCGTCTGGCGATTGCGGAGACACCGATCACAGCTTTGCCGGGCCGCCCGCAATTGATGCAGGCGGCTGTTGAAGGTGGGCGCGCGGCGTTCAGGGTGCATTGCGTGCAATGCCATGGATCGGGCGCGGCGGGTTCCAGAGGCTATCCCAACCTGAATGACGATGACTGGCTCTGGGGCGGCGATCTTATAGCGATTGAAAAGACCATCACCGACGGCGTGCGGAATCCGGACCATGCCGCGACGCGCACATCCCTGATGCCCGCTTTCGGAAAGGACCAGTTGTTGACCCTCGAGCAGATCGATGATGTCGTCGCGCACGTCCGGGTGATCAGCGGGCAGGACAAGCGCAGCGCAGCAGCGCAGCGCGGCGCCAGAGTCTTTGCCGACAATTGCGCGGTTTGCCACGGCCCTGCAGGGGAAGGAAACCGGGCCGTCGGCGCGCCCAGACTGACGGACGCCATCTGGCTCTATGGTGGCGACGCGGACACGATCCGGGAGACTGTCTGGAACAGCCGCCACGGGGTGATGCCGCGTTGGAACGACAAGCTGGACAAGGCGACTATTCGCATGCTGGCGGCCTATGTACACAGCCTTGGCGGAGGAGATGCCGTACCTTCGGTGGCCGGGGGCGGGCGCTGAATCATGCTCGCGCCCACCGCTCCCCCCTCCCTCTATGCCAAGCGCAAGGGCGTCTATCCCAAGGCGGTGAACGGTTTCTACCGCCGCCTGAAATGGGCGGTGATGGCCATGACGCTCGCCATTTACTGGGGGACGCCGTGGATCCGCTGGGACCGGGGCCCCTATGCGCCCGATCAGGCGGTACTGATCGACCTGGCGCACCGGCGCTTCTACATGTTCGCGATCGAGATCTGGCCGCAGGAATTCTATTATGTGGCGGGGCTGCTCATCATGGCAGGGATCGGACTGTTCCTCGTCACGTCGGCGGTGGGGCGGGCATGGTGCGGCTATGCCTGTCCGCAGACGGTGTGGACTGACCTCTACCAGCATGTCGAACGCTTCATCGATGGCGATCGCAACGCGCAGCTGAAACTGGCCAAGGCGCCGTGGGGCGTTCGCAAGCTCGCCCGGCGCCTTGTCAAATGGGCGGTGTGGCTGGGCATCGCGTTCATAACCGGAGGGGCATGGATATTCTACTTCGCCGATGCTCCGACACTTCAGCATGCCTTCTGGATCGGGACAGCCCCGCCCGTCACCTATGCGACCGTGGCGATACTGACCGCGACCACCTTTGTGCTGGGTGGCTTCATGCGCGAGCAGGTGTGTATCTACATGTGCCCCTGGCCCCGCATCCAGACGGCGATGCTGGATGAAAAATCGCTGGTCGTCACGTACAAGGACTGGCGCGGCGAACAGCGCGGCAGTCTGAAAAAGGCCGAGGCACGGCCGGGCTCCTATGGCGACTGCCTGGATTGCAACCAGTGCGTGGCGGTATGCCCGACCGGCATCGATATTCGCGAAGGGCCTCAGATCGGGTGCATCACCTGCGCCCTGTGCATCGACGCCTGCGACAAGGTGATGGCGCAGGTAGGCAGGCCAAGGGGCTTGATCGACTATTGCACCGAGGAAAGCGCGCAGGCCGAGCGCAACGGCGCGGAGCCACAACCAGCGATCAGGACGCTGCTGCGCGCCCGGACCATCGCCTATTTCTGCATCTGGAGCAGCGTGGGCCTCGCCATGCTGTTCGCGCTGGGTGTACGCAGCCGGCTGGACATCAGCGCACAGCAGGATCGCAATCCCATTTTCGTGCGCCTTTCGGACGGGGCCATCCGCAACGCCTATACGGTCAAGCTACGCAATATGGAGGCGCGGCCACGGACGATGGAGATCGGTATCGCTGGCGCGCCCGCTGGCCGCTTGTGGACCGAAGGCGGCACGCGCGAGACGGCCGGTGCGACCTTGCGCACCAGCGTCCCGGCAGACAGCGTCGCCAGGCTCCGCGTCTTTCTGCTACTGCCGTCCGCCGGTCCCGCCCGGCAGGATTTCGACTTCACCGTGCGCGCGACCGACCGCGAAGGCGGCAGCGCCCGCGAACCCGCGCGTTTTGAAAGGCCCCCCGCATGACCCCGCCTCCTCGCCCTGCCCGCCGCTTCACCGGTTGGCACATGACAGCGATCCTGGTCGCCTTCTTCGCCGTGGTGATCACGGTCAACATGTTGATGGCGACCGTTGCGGTGCGATCCTTCGGTGGGACCGTGGTGGAAAACAGCTATGTCGCGAGCCAGAAGTTCAACGGCTGGCTCGCTACGGCGCGGGCGCAGCGACAGCTGGGCTGGCAGGACCGGGTGACGCTGGACGCCGGGCGCCATGTGCGCATCGCCATTTCGGGCGCGCGCGGCACACCAGTCAATCTGGCCAGTGTCCGTGCGGTCGCACGGCATCCGCTGGGCCGAGCGCCGGACGTGATGCTGGGTTTCCATGCGACGCAGCCCGGACAATATGTGAGTGACAGACCGCTGCCGGCTGGCCGCTGGCAGGTCCATTTCGCTCTGCGCGCCAGGGGACAGGAAGAAGTTTTGCTGCGGGAGGTTCGCTGATGGCTTCGCAAGCCTTGAAGGTTGATTTTCCGGCTTCCACCGAAGCGCGGGAAACCCTGTTCGCCGTGCCCGGCATCCATTGCGCCAGTTGCATCGTCAAGATCGAAAACGGCCTGCCCGCCACGACCGGCATCCTGTCGGCACGCGTCAATGTCAGCGCAAAGCAGGTGGCCATCCGGCACGATTCCACGCTCGCTCCACCTGACCTGAAGGCGGCAATCGCGCGGCTGGGATTCAATGCGGAGCCGCTGGCCGACCCGGCGGCCGAAACAGCGGCGGACGAAGACAAGGCGCTGGTTCGCGCTCTGGCCGTCGCAGGCTTCGCGGCGATGAACGTCATGCTGCTTTCCGTTTCTATCTGGTCCGGTGCGCAAGGGCCCACGCGGGAAATGTTTCACTGGCTGTCCGCGCTGATTGCGCTGCCCACAGTCGCCTATGCGGGACAACCCTTTTTCCGGTCGGCCTGGGCGGCGCTGCGGCATGGGCGGACCAATATGGACGTGCCGATCAGCATCGGCGTGCTGCTGACGACGGGCATGAGCCTGTATGAAACCGTGACAGGCGGGCACCATGCCTGGTTCGACGGAGCGGTCATGCTGCTGTTCTTCCTGCTTGCGGGGCGCTGCCTCGACAGCATGATGCGCAGCCGGGCACGCGCGGGTGTCGCGGCGCTGTTGAAGCAGACAGCGTCCGGCGCGCTGGTGCTGGATGAGAAAGGACGCAGCCGCTGGCAACCGGCAAAGGACCTGCGGCCGGGGATGAAGATGATCGTGGCGGCGGGCGAGCGGCTGGCCGCGGACGGGCGCGTCACGGAAGGGACCAGCGGCGTCGACATCGCCTTCCTGACCGGGGAAAGCGAGCCGGTCCGGGTTCGACCCGGCGATGTGGTGCAGGCCGGGGCGATGAATGTCGACGGGCCACTGACCATAGAAGTCACGGCGGCGGGCGCGGACACGGTGATCGCCGACATCGCCCGTCTGATGGAGCAGGCAGCGCAGGGCAAGTCGCGCTATGTACGGCTGGCCGACCGGGCCGCGCGCTATTATGCGCCCTGCGTGCACCTGCTGGCGGCGCTGTCCTTCGCCGGGTGGATGCTGGCGGGCGCAGGCGTCCACCAGGCGTTGCTGATCGCGGTGGCGGTACTGCTCATCACATGCCCCTGTGCGCTCGGCCTCGCGGTGCCGGCGGCGCAGATTGTCGCCTGCGGAGCGTTGATGCGCAAGGGCGTGCTGGTGAAGGACGGTTCGGCGCTGGAGCGGCTTTCCGAAGTCACGGAGGCGGTGTTCGACAAGACGGGCACGTTGACGCTGGGGCGGCCCGTGCCACTGGGGCTTGACCAGCTTTTGGAGGACGACCGGGCGATCCTGCTGGGCCTGGCTCGGGCCAGCCGCCATCCGCTCAGTGCGGCGCTGCGACAATCGCTCGAGGCAAGCGAGGTTGCGGCTGTTTCGCTCGACCAAATCCATGAAGCGCCCGGCGAAGGGATATTTGCCAAATATCAGGGCATATCCGTGTCCTTGGCTCGGCCGCGCAGCCTGATCAACCTCTTCGGTCTGGCCAGCGAATATCGGCGAGGCGATCAGGCAACGCTGATCGGCTTCGCCGATGCGCTGCGACCCGATGCAGGCGAAACACTGGACGTATTGCGTGAAATGGGCATCCGGATTCTCATCGCGAGCGGCGACCGGCCGGAAGCATTGAACGACATCGCCCGCGCGACGCATGCGACCGCGGTCGGGCATCTGCGTCCCGCCGACAAGCTGGCGCTGATCAACCGGCTGAAGGCCAAGGGAGAAAAGGTGCTGATGGTGGGCGATGGCCTGAATGACAGCCCGGCTCTGGCCGCCGGTCACGCCAGCATGGCGCCTGCCTCTGCCAGCGATGCGAGCCAACTGACAGCCGACGCAGTGTTTCTGGGCGACCGGCTGGCGCCGGTAGCGCTCACCGTTCGGGCGGCACGGCGGACAATCGCGGTGGTGCAACAGAATTTCACGCTGGCGATTGGCTATAATATGTTGGCCGTGCCTCTGGCCATCGCCGGGAAAGTGACGCCGCTGGTGGCGGCGGTGGCCATGTCGACATCATCGCTGATCGTCATCGCCAACGCCTTGCGCCTGAAGGGAGCCGCGAAATGACCGGTCTCACCCTGCTCATCCCGATCGCCCTTGTCATGGGTCTGCTGGGGCTGGCCGCCTTCTTCTGGGCACTGCGATCGGGGCAGTTCGAGGATAGCGACGGCGCGGCGATGCGTATCCTGATCAATGATGAGGAATGAGGTGAGCACGAGCGCCAGATAGGGTCGGGCGATGGACGGCAGTCGCAGGGGCACCGCCACAGTAGCATCCCGAGCCCCACGCGTGGCAAGGAAGCTGTTTTCATCGACGCCATGCTACCGGCGCGGTCAATAGTCCACCGCGCCGGTACATATCCGATTACAGTCTTCCCCCTTTACGCCGCTTTCGACTTTGCCCCCATACGCCTGTCGATGGTAACATGGACGCCGTTGACGCGGCGGTGATAATCGGCCGCCTTTTCCCTTGGACTGTAGAATTGGCGGTGCCAGATGCGACCCTTGTGGAACGGTCCGTCATCCTGGATCTGGAGGATATTGAGGGCTGGTTCCTTGTTCTGCCATATCTCGAAATCCTGCGCGAAAGCCTCCAGCGCCACATCCTGATAGGATCGGGCCATGGCAATGCCGGCGCTGTCTGCGTGGCCCGTCGATACCTTGACCATCAGCGCATACCAGACGCGCACCACGCCATCCTCGACCGGCGTGTTGCAGATCATGATGACGGAGGGGTGCTCGCCTTCCATGCGTGACAACAGAATACCCGGCCCGGTATACCAGGTATCAGTAACCAGCAGATCGTCCGACCCCGATACCAGCGTCCGATGACCGGCACCAAAGCGCTGATAGATCTTGTGATCGCGAAACTCATTTTCGAAATAGACGATATCGCGGCTACCGTGCACAGGAATGAAGTGCGCGATATCAGTCATGTTATCGAGTATCTCTTGCGGATGGACCGGCAAGGTGCCGAGTTCATCGATCCGCCAGCGGACCCAGCCCTGATCCTCCATGTCCCATTCGGCGAAATCGGGCAGGTCGAAATCGGGCGCGCCGCCTTCCTCGTCATGCCACATCCAGATGCATCCGGCCTTCTCCACGACGGGGAAAGTACGGATGCAGGCAGCCTTGGGGATGCCGTGCGTCGAATAGGGGATGTCATCGCATTGCCCGTCCGGCCCGAAACGCCAGCCATGCCCCGGACAGCGGATCGATTCCCCCTGCACCTGCTGCCCGTCGCGCACGACATAGGATGTCGTGTTGCGGGCAAGGTGGATACGCATGTGGGGGCAATAGGCATCGACCAGATAGACCTTGCCGCTCTCGCCGCGATAGGCGACGAATTCCCGGCCGAAGAAGCGCAGCGGAATCGGCTTGTCGGTCACTTCTGAGGATTGGGCGATCATGAACCAGCCGCGCGGGTAGGTTAGCGGCCCCAGTCCATATTCAGCAGCTTTTGCCATTGGTGGGAGTTCCTCTCTTTTTGGGGCGCGTGCGTCAGATGAAGGTGTCGGCATTGGGCTTGCCAAGCATGACGCCGCCGAAATTCCGCCCGGTCTTGGTAAAATTGTTGGCGACGTGGGTCCGCCCGCAATGAATGTCGACGAAGGCCCGCCCGATCGGCCGGTCGAGATAGATGCCGTCGGCCCCGCTGGCATAGAACATACGGGTGATCAGCTGGGCACAACGGTCGACGACCTGCGCCGACTGGTGGCGGTAGAGCAAGCGGTCATCCAGCCGATAATCTGCGCTCGATCTGGCGGCATCGATCAACGCCGCGAAATTGCGGTTCAGGATCGTCTTCATCTCGTCAATGGCGCAGGCCGTATCGGACAGGATGATCGTCACGTCCGGGTCATCCGCCAGCCGGGAAAAATCATTGTTGCTGACGCGCTTGTTCGCATAGGCGGTGAAATCGTTGAGCGCGCCCTGCAACGCCCCGATCGCGGACGAGGATACGGCGCGCACGAAAATCTGGCCGAAGGGCAGCCTGTAGAGCGGCGCATCGTTGATCTTCAATCCGGGGCTACCGGCGTGGAACCCGTCCTTGGAACGATGCGTGCGATAGGCGGGAATGAACGCATCCTTGACGATCACATCCTGGCTACCAGTACCCCGCAAGCCCAGCGTGTCCCAGACATGATCGATTTCCCAGTCCGACCGCGGCACCAGAAAGGTGCGGTAATCCGGCGCTCCGCCTTCCGGGTCGGGCACCAATCCGCCGAGGAAGACCCATTGGCAATGCTCGACGCCGGATGAAAATCCCCAGCGACCCGAAATGCGATAACCACCCTCTACCGGCGTCACGACTGCCTTGGGCATGTAGCTCGACGAAATCAGGGTACCCGCGTCCGGTTCCCACACATCTGCCTGCGCCTGAGGATCGAACAGCGCAAGCTGCCAGTTATGAACCGCGACGACACCCAGAACCCAGGCCGACGACATGCAGCCTTCGGCGACGATCATCTGTACGGCATAAAATATCTGCGGATCGAGTTCGAACCCGCCATAGCGCTTGGGCTGGAGTATCTTGAAAAAGCCTGCCTCGCGGAAATCCGCGATGGTTTCGTCGGGCACCTTGCAATCCTTTTCGCACTGCAGTGCCCTCTCCCGCAGGGTCGGTATCATTGCTCTGGCACGATCGATCAGGGCCAGACCAATGTCGCCCTGCGCTGCGCTTGACTGTTGCATGTCTTTCTCTCCCGTCAGATATTGGTCAGGCTGCATCGACCAGATGCCTCTGTTCATCGGCACCGAAGCCGACGCTGAAATCATGGCCCCAAAGGCTCACGGACGTGCTTTCGAAAACGCTGTGCCTGTCCCAGTCGACAGCACGGCCGCCAAAGCCATATTCGATCGCGAAGCCGCCCGGCGACGCGAAATAGAAGCTGGTGACATGGTCGTTGCTATGCTTGCCCAGAGTGGCCATCAGCCGCACGCCCTGCTGCACCATCCGATCATAGGCACGCCCAACTTCATCGAGGCTTTCAACCTCGACCATCAGATGCACGCACCCCGCCGGAACAGGCCCTTCGAACAGCGCAAGACTGTGGTGCCGGGCATTGCCGCAATGCATGAAATCGATCCGCTGCTCGATTCCGGGCGCCGGCCGATGCACCAATATGTCCGCCAGCCCGAAACCCAGAATATTCGTCAGGAAATCGCGGGTTTCATGGATATTCGGCGCGGGCAACACAGCATGGCCAAGGCCCAGATCGCCGGTAACGAAGCCCGATACGCCGACGGGCGAGACAAAGCGTTCGAAATCGCTCACATAGCCATAGGCAAGCTCATGCCGGTTCCCGGCTGGATCATGGAACCAGACCATATCGAAGACATGGCGAAGGTCACGTTCCGCCTGCGTCGCCTGATGACAGGTGACGCCATGACGAGCCAACGTCTCCTTCGCGGCATGAAATGCCCCGGCGGAGTGCAACTCCCAACCTGACGCGAAATAGCGATCCTCCTCGCCTTTCTCGACGAACAGACGGCCCGCGCGCTCATCCATCCGCAGCGCCAGACCGCCGGCGACATCCTGTGCCCTCATACCGAGCACCTGTTGCCCAAAGACACGCCATGCTTCGATCTCACGGGCCTTTATGACCACATAGGACAGAGCATTTGGCTGCATTCCGGATACTCCTTCGTTTCCAGAAATGCAGCTTATCGAACGTCATGGCCGGACGTAATTGACCGAAATCAAACAGGAGCCAATTTTCGTACAATAATTCAATATTTTTTGATATTTTACGAAATTATATCCATTTATATTTTTCATTTGCGTAGATTTTATATCATACCATAACGCAAATTATCATAGCAGATGCAAATTGATCCGCCCCTTCCGGGACATCAGGAATCAATGATATAAAAAATATGCAAAATTGGCCGCGACGCGATTTGGATGCCAGAGCTTAGGTTGCGGCCACCGCTCGCCTTGCCATCAGGCGAAACGCAGGGGTGCGCGCACGCCAATCGACTTTCTTGACGGGGCCGCTCGAAGGCAAAATCAATTGAATGAGATTGTTGATAAACACCGGCCAAGGCGCCTGAAAACGGGGTATTGGATCAAGAGCAGCGAGCGCAATTTCACGCGTGCATTTCCTTTGGGCTGCCCTTGATCAGCGCCATGCGCAGGCACTGACACACCACCTCGTCCCGCTGGTTAATCAGGCGATGGGTGAAGGTGACGATGCCCGCACCGGGCCGCGACTTGCTGGGTTTGAGATCTGTCACCTCGCTTTCGGCGCGCAGTGTGTCACCGATGAAGACGGGCTTGGGCATGACCAGCTTGTCATAGCCCAGATTGGCGACCAGCGTGCCCAGCGTCGTGTCGCCCACCGACAGGCCGATCATCAGCGAGAAGGTGAAGGTACCGTTGACCAGTATTTGCCCAAATTCGCTCGCCTTCGCCGCTTCAAGATCGATGTGCAAAGGTTGCGGATTATGGGTCATGGTCGAGAAGAGAAGATTGTCCGTCTCCGTCACCGTCCGGCGGATTTCGTGGGCCAGCGTCTCGCCAACTGTCCACTGGTCAAAAAACTTCCCCGCCATCAGGCCGCATCCCCCTTCTCGATCTTTGCCAGCAGGGCGCCTTCGCTCACCTGACCTCCCTCACTGGCGTTCAGTTCAGCGACGCTGCCATCAAAGGGCGCGAGCAAGCTGTGTTCCATCTTCATGGCTTCCAGCGTCAGCAGTTTCTGCCCCTTCGCCACCGTCTCGCCAGCGACGACAGACACGGCGATGATGCGTCCGGGCATGGGCGAAAGGATCGCGCCATCCGACGCATCGGCTCCACCCGCCCCGCCTGCGCGCCACGGCAGCAACTGCCACACCTGCCCGCCTTCGGACAGGATGGCGTTTGCCGCTCCCTCAGTCGCTGCGGACGGT
The DNA here is from genome assembly GCF_013375555.1 of Sphingobium sp. EM0848. Classification (NCBI taxonomy): domain Bacteria; kingdom Pseudomonadati; phylum Pseudomonadota; class Alphaproteobacteria; order Sphingomonadales; family Sphingobiaceae; genus Sphingobium; species Sphingobium sp. EM0848. Next base: position 1,150,547 of record NZ_JABXWB010000005.1, on the reverse strand, counting down.
TGCACCGATATCGCCACCGGCGTGCCGTCAAGGAGGAAGTGGCCTTCATGGCGGGCAGGCGCGTTCAGGCGGAAGCCGCCCAGCGGGCCCGGCGCGGCGATGGTGGCAGCCCCCTTGGCCAGCGTGGCGTCCGATGGCGACGCGTCAGGCAGCAGCGCATCACCTTCCCGCGCGATGAGGCCCGTGTCGAGCCGCGCCTGCGCAAAGGCGGGATGATGCAGCGCCTTCACGAGGAAGCCCGCATTGGTCTTGAGCGGCCAGATCGTGGTCTGCTCCAACGTCTGCGCCAGCTTTCGGCGCGCGGCATCGCGGTCTGGTCCCCAGGCGATCAGCTTGGCGATCATCGGATCGTAGAAGGGCGAAATCTCCGAGCCCTGCTCGACGCCCGTGTCAGTGCGATAGGACGGGCCGATGTCGAACCGGTCGAGCGTGCCGATGCTGGGCAGGAAGCCCTTGACCGGGTCCTCGGCATAAAGGCGCGCTTCCATCGCCCAGCCGTTGATCGACAATTCCTCCTGGCGTTTCGGCAACTTTTCGCCCGACGCCACCCGTAACTGCCATTCAACCAGATCCTGCCCCGTAATTTCTTCGGTCACGGGATGTTCGACCTGAAGGCGGGTATTCATCTCCATGAACCAGATGCGGTCGGCGCGAAGGCCTTCCGATCCATCAGCGATGAACTCGATCGTACCGGCACCGACATAGTCGACCGCCCTGGCCGCATTGACCGCCGCCTGGCATACCGCCGCACGTGTCTCCGCATCCATGCCCGGCGCAGGCGCTTCCTCGATCACCTTCTGGTGGCGGCGCTGGAGCGAGCAATCGCGTTCAAAGAGATGGACCACATTGCCATGCTTGTCGCCGAAGACCTGTACCTCGATATGGCGCGGATTGGTGACCCATTTTTCGAGCAGCACCGACGAGTTGCCAAAGCTCGAAGCCGCCTCACGCTGGCAGGACAGCAGAGCGTCAGAGAAATCGGCCGCACTGTCCACCTTGCGCATGCCCTTGCCGCCGCCGCCCGCGACCGCCTTGATGAGCACCGGATAGCCGATACTGTCGGCCTCCGACTTCAGCCGCTCAGGGCTCTGGTCATCGCCCAGATAGCCGGGCGTCGTCGGAACCCCGGCATCCTGCATCAGCTTCTTGGCCGCATCCTTAAGGCCCATGGCGGTGATCGAGGAGGGATTGGGACCGACCCAGATCAGGCCCGCGTCCATGACCGCCTGGGCGAACTCGGCATTTTCGGAAAGGAAACCATAGCCCGGATGGATTGCCTCCACTCCGGTCTGTCTGGCAGCCGCGATGATCCTGTCGCCCAAGAGATAAGACTCCCGGACCGGCGAAGGCCCGATATGCACGGCTTCATCCGCCGAACGAACATGCAGTGCGTCCGCATCCGCATCCGAATAGACAGCCACGGTGCGGATACCCAGCTGCCGCGCGGTGCGAATGATCCGGCATGCGATTTCGCCACGATTGGCGATGAGAAGAGACTGGATCATTACGTTCACATCCTGAAAATACCGAACTGCGGGCGGTCGGCAACCGGCGCGTTCAGCGTGGCGGCGAAGGCAAGTCCCAGCACATCGCGGGTCTGCGCGGGATCGATGATGCCATCGTCCCACAGACGCGCCGTGGCATAATAGGGATTGCCCTCATGCTCATATTTCTCGCGGATCGGCGCCTTGAAGGCCTCGGCCTCTTCCGGCGTCCATTTCCTGGCGTCGCGGTGGACCGTCGCCAGCACCGAAGCCGCCTGCTCGCCGCCCATCACCGAGATACGGGCATTGGGCCAGGTGAAGAGGAAGCGCGGCTGATAGGCACGCCCACACATGCCATAATTGCCCGCGCCGAAGCTGCCGCCGATCAGTACGGTGATCTTGGGCACGCTTGCCGTCGCCACCGCCGTCACCAGCTTCGCGCCGTTCTTGGCGATACCCTCAGCTTCATATTTCCCGCCGACCATGAAGCCGGAGATATTCTGGAGGAAGAGCAGCGGAGTGCGCCGCTGGCAGGCCAGTTCGATGAAATGCGCGCCCTTGACCGCGCTTTCCGAGAACAGCACGCCATTATTGGCAAGGATCGCCACCGGCATCCCCCATATATGGGCGAAACCGCAAACCAGCGTCGTGCCGTAAAGCGCCTTGAACTCGTGAAACTCGGAGCCATCGACGATGCGGGCAATCACCTCGCGGACATCATAGGGCGCACGTACATCCTGCGGGATGATCCCGTAAAGCTCGGAAGCCTCGAACTTCGGCGGCACCGGCGTGCGGAGATTGAGGTCGGAATTGAGGTCCGGTTGCAGCGTCGAGACGATGTCGCGCACGATCGAGAGCGCATGCTCGTCATTCTCCGCGACATGGTCGACCACGCCGGACTTGCGACCATGCAGGTCGCCGCCGCCCAGATCCTCTGCGCTGATGACCTCGCCCGTCGCCGCCTGTACCAACGGCGGCCCAGCGAGGAAGATCGTGCCCTGATTGCGCACGATCACCGTCTCGTCCGACATGGCCGGCACATAGGCACCACCGGCGGTGCACGAACCCATCACGCATGCGATCTGGGGAATGCCGCGCGCACTCATGTTCGCCTGATTATAAAAGATGCGGCCGAAATGTTCGCGGTCAGGGAACACCTCCGCCTGATTGGGCAGGTTGGCTCCGCCGCTGTCGACCAGATAGACGCAGGGCAGCCGGTTCTCCAGCGCAATCTCCTGCGCGCGCAGATGCTTCTTGACGCTGACGGGATAATAGGTCCCGCCCTTCACCGTCGCGTCATTGCAGGCGATCATCACCTGCCGGCCGGAAACACGGCCGATGCCGGCGATGATGCCCGCACCCGGCACCTCATTATGATAGAGGCCGTTGGCGGCGAGCTGGCCAATCTCCAGGAAAGGCGAGCCGGGATCGAGCAACCGCTCGACGCGGTCGCGTGGCAGCAGCTTGCCGCGGGCCATGTGCTTGGCGCGCGCGCTTTCGGAACCACCCTGCGCGGCGTCCGCAACCTTGGCGCGCAGTTCCTCGACCAGCGCAGCATTGTGCGAGGCGTTGGCACGGAAGGTCTCGTTCTGGGGCGAGAGCTTGGTGTCGAGGACAGGCCCGCTCATGCCCCAATCAACTCCCGGCCGATCAGCATGCGGCGGATTTCGTTGGTGCCCGCCCCGATGTCGAGCAGTTTGGCGTCACGCATGTAGCGCTCCACCGGCCAGTCCTTGGTGTAACCCGCGCCGCCCAGCGCCTGCACCGCCTCCAGCGCCGTCTTCATGGCATTTTCCGACGCCAGCAGGATTGCGCCAGCGGCGTCGAAGCGCGTCGTCCTGCCCGCGTCGCACGCCTTGGCAACGGCATAAACATAGGCACGGGCAGAGTTCAGCGCGACATACATGTCCGCGATCTTCGCCTGCATCAGTTGGAAGGCGCCGATCGGCTTGCCGAACTGCCTGCGCTCCCGAACATAGGGCAGGACGACATCGAGACATGCCTGCATGATGCCAAGCTGGATGCCCGAAAGGACCGTCCGTTCATAGTCGAGGCCCGACATCAGCACCCCCGCCCCGCCATTGAGCGGACCCATGATATTCTCTTGCGGAACCTCGCAATCCTCGAACACCAGTTCGGCGGTGGGCGAACCGCGCATGCCGACCTTCGCGATCTTCTGGCCGATGGAAAAGCCCTTCATATCCTTTTCGATGAGGAAGGTGGTGATGCCCTTCGATCCCTCGCCGGTCTTGGCGTAGACGACCAGCGTGTCGGCATAGGTCGCGTTGGTGATCCAGAATTTCGTGCCGTTGAGGACGTAGCGATCGCCCTTCTTCTCGGCCTTGAGCTTCATCGACACGACGTCGGAACCCGCACCCGCCTCCGACATGGCGAGGGAGCCAACATGCTCGCCCGAAATCAGCTTGGGCAGATATTTCGCCTTCTGTTCCGCATTGCCCCAGCGACGGATCTGGTTGACGCAAAGATTGGAGTGCGCACCATAGCTGAGGCCAATGGACGCCGACGCACGGGCTACTTCCTCCTGCGCGACGACATGCTCCAGATAGCCAAGGCCCAGGCCCCCATCCTCTTCCGGCACGGTAATGCCGTGGAGGCCAAGGTCGCCCATCGCCGGCCACAATTCACGCGGGAACCAGTCCTTTTCGTCAATCTCCGCTGCCAGCGGCGCGATCTTGTCGGCGGAAAAGCGGGCCGCGCTCTCGCGGATCATGTCGGCATTGTCGCCAAGCGCAAAATCGAAATCGGTCATGAAGGGCTCTCCTGTCGGGAGACGTTCTAGCGTAGCACGACCCCAAGGAAAAATTGAACTTTCCCTAACAACGCCATTAACGGTATCTATGCACAAACCCGGCCCCGTAAACGACGCCGATGCCCAGACTACAGGAATTTCGATGCTGGACCGCTATCTTCTGCGCTATTTCCTCGCTGTCGTCGACCAGGGCAATTTCTCACGCGCGGCAAGCCATTGCAACGTCTCGCAGCCCACACTCTCCGTGGGCATCGCCAAACTGGAGCGCACGCTGGGTATCCAGCTATTCGTGCGGTCAAACCAGCGGGTGGAGTTGACGGCTGGCGGCACGCGGTTCCTGACCCATGCGCGACGGATAGAGCGGGAGTTCCATCTGGCCACGCAAATGATGAGCGTGACTGAAGCGCTTCCCTCGCTTCGACTGGGCATTCTGTCCAGCATTCCGGGTGACATCATTGCAACATCGATTGCGCGCACACGCCCTGAACGGCAACATCGGTTCGAACTTCTATTCGGAACCGAACGGGAATTGACCGGACATCTCGCCAAGGGGCGGATCGACATTGCGCTGACACTCGTCGGCCGTGGCGGCGAGCGTTTCCTCGAGCAGGCGATCTGTACCGAAGGCTATGCGCTGGCAATGGCGACCGATCATCCGCTTGCAGCCAACGCCGAGATCGGCGCCAGTCGGCTCGCCAATGAGGTCATGATCGTCCGGCGTCATTGCGAGGCGCTGTCAGATACGAGCCGTTTCTTCACGGAGCGCGGCGTCAGACCGCATTTCGCGCTACGATCGACCAACGATGAACGCGTCTTGCAAATGGTAGGTGCCGGACTGGGAATCACTGTCATGCCCCAATGTTACCGCGCGGACGGCGTGGCGCGCCCCAGACTGACAGGATTTGACCTGACCCGTACGTTGGGCTGGGCGGCGACGCAGGATACAGAACTAATGCTCCGCGAGCCACTGCCCCTGATGACGGAAATCGGCAAGCAATTGGCCGACAGGGGCCAAGAACGCATGAATTTCCGTAATATGTCCACAGAACAGCTATAGCCAAGCCTTGCGATAGGTCCCTATGATCGGTTAACCTTACGGCTCCCCACTCTTTATCTTGGCTACATCACAAACCAAGCCCTGAGCGATGTCTGTCTCTGTGGGTGTGAGGCTGAATATCTCCGCCAGGCTGTGACGGACATTGGCATCTGGACCGTGCATGCTGTCCTCTCGCATGTAGACCAGAACGACGCCTTGCTCATCCGGTCAAAATAGTTCGTCACGGTGGGCCGCCACCATGAAGCGACGTCGATTTCGAGCTTCTGTCCGAGATGAGCGACGAAGCGGCTCCCGGTGCGACCGGCGGGTATGGCTTGCATCGTTCGGGCAATCGACCAGCCGAACCAGGCGGCACGGACTTCCTCGGCCAGCGCACAGAAGGCGTCATAGTGGTCCCGCTCATGGGCATGTTCGGTCCAGCTGCGATCGATGCCGGCGTCGAACTTCATCCAATCCTCGGCCGCCGGCGTCCCGTTCTTATAGCCGGTGAGCCGGGAATCAGGCGCATTGGCACGCAGTTCGGTGGCAAGGTCGAGTGCGACGCGGAGATCGCTGGCGACATGGACGCGGAGCAGTTCGGCCTTCATCTCGCCCTGTTCATCAGCCAGACGCTGGCTGATGCGCGGTTGATCGGCATCTGTCACGCCTCGCCCTTATGACATGGCGGAACGGCCCGGTCTGGTCAGTCCGTCCGACCAAAGGCGCCATGAACGCGCTCATCGAGGCGCGCGAAGCGATGCTCACCACGATGATCGGCGACATGCCCGATACGCACCGGCATTTTTGATCGCATTCAAACAGGGCTCACCGGATTGGTCGTAACTGGACGTGCCCAACGCTTCGACGCTGCCAGCAGTGAACTGGAAGATGCACAATCTCGGAGAACTCTCCCTCGAACGGCGCAACGCCCTCGTAGATAGCCTGCGAATCGTGTTGTTTCCCGAGTGAATGCCGTCCACGGCATGCCGAAGAAGGGTGAAATTGGCGCCGCCCGCAGCTCCATACAGCTTGTACCTCAAGCTTGCCTAAGCTGGCTTTGTTCTCCATGATGCGTCACCATTTCCCGGAGAGAAAATGGTCCCGGTCTTTGATAGGCGAGTCGTGCGCATGACACCGGAAGATCGTCAGACAGTGCCCATTCTGTTGAGGGACCTCGTCGACGCACTCGAGTTTGTCTGCGCTTCCCAATATGACGAACATCAGGCCTATATTTGCAGGCAATCGGGTCGCATTCTCTTTCTGGCCGACAGCGTCGATATGGACGATGCTGAGGAGCTGCCTGACGATCCGGAGGCAGCAGGCTATATCCTGGTGCCCCATCGCCGCGATCTCGATCTTGGGAAAAAGCTGGCGCTCGCATTCGTCGCCGAGGAACTGCCAGAAGCAGGGGCTGAGGCACGGGACATCTTCACCCGGAGAGGGGCCTACAGGCGTTTCAAACATCTGCTTGAGGCGAAGGGAGCGCTTGAAAGATGGTATGCCTATGAGGAGCGCGCGGTCGAGGCAGCTATGTGCCGATGGTGCGACGATGTTGGCTTGGCCTGGACGCGCGACCCCCATCCAGATGCGAGAGGCAGGAGTTGAGCGGAGAATGACGCCGCACATATCATGCGACAAATGCCATAGCGGCGTTCCAGAATTCGAGATAACGCACTTCGGGAGCCTTGAGACAGGATACCGGGATCTTTGCAGCCGCTGCTATAACGAGGAGATCGCCCGCCGGAGCGGGTTAACGTTCACCCATATCGCCTTCCTGCCAATGGAATTGCCCGATGCGAACCGGGCCACGCATCGGTTCCATTTTGTGCTGCGGCTCCTCGGCACGAGGCTGTCGCTTGAGGCTGTCGAGGTCAAAGCCGGAGAACGGGAAGGCTACGAATTCCAGGTGCATGGCGCTGCGAACGCGGATCCGTTTGATCTCATGACGCGCCTGCTCGAACAGATGCGGCATGATCTTGCCACGACCTATCTGGTCGAAGGCGATTTGGGGTTGGCCATTTCGGGAACGACAGTTCGAGGCCAACTCACCTGCGACCCTGAATCCGCCGATTATATGCCGCTGCTGGTCATCGATGGGCGGGAGGTGAGTTGGGAGCAATTTGGTCGCATGCTCATGACCTTCGAGGGGTGGCGGATCCATCTCGAAATCCAGGACCCGAGCGAGGAAGTCTGAGGGCGTAGGCGAGGACGCGTACATCATCGCACAGAACGAAAATTCTGCGGGTTTTGGTCTCATGATTGGCGCGCCCGGCGCCTTGGCCAATAGTCGAGCGAAGCAGAATGGACTTCCTGCGGTCGATAAAGCATCCTTCCATAAATTATAATTTGTGCCTAGAGCCCCGAGCCTAAAATCTGATAAAATCTGAATCGAGGGATTGAACGAACATGACGTAATCGCGGGAGCACCGGCCGCGGGCCAGGAGCACGAGATTACTGGAAGGTTGGTTGCCCCCCGATAAGATGAAGAACGGGCTCACGATTTTGGACCGGGCCCAGCATCAGACGGAGGACAACCGTGGATCAGTATATCGGACTCGACGTTTCTCTAAAAGACACTTCGCTATCGGTTCGTCAGGATGGCAAGCGCGTTTGGCGCGGCAAGTGTGCCTCCGATCCCAAACTGCTTGCCGAAGTGATCCGCAAACGCGCGCCGAATGCAAAGCGCGTGGTATTTGAGACCGGACCGTTGTCGGTTTGGTTTTACCATGCGCTTACTGCGGAGGGTTTGCCCGCGATCTGTATAGACGCGCGCCATGCAAAGGCCGCCCTCGATATGGCTGCCAACAAGACCGATGCAAACGACGCCGACGGTCTGGCTCATTTGGCTGAGGTGGGCTTTTATCGGGAGGTGCGCGTCAAAGGCTTTGACAGCATGTTGATGAGGACGCTGATCAGCGCCCGACGCCAACTGATGAAGATGCGGGTACAGATGTCGAACCAGATACGCGGGCTGATGAAGACATTCGGGCTTGTCATACCCAAAGGCACCGGCAGCGTTTTTGAGCGCAACGTCGTTACGCTTCTGGAAGGCGAAGACAATCTGTCGCGCATCATCCTACCGCTGCTTAAGGCCTGGAGCGATATTCGGCTTCGGGTGGCGGAGTTGACCAAGCAGCTGGTTGCGATGGCTGGCACGGATCCACGCTGCCGTCTGCTCACCTCGGTGCCTGGCGTGGGCACGGTCACCGCTACCGCCTTTGCAGCAGCAGTGGAGGATTCGATCAACTTCAAGAACTCCCGCGCTGTCGGGGCGTGGGTCGGGCTCACCCCAAAGCGATATCAATCGGGGGAAGTTGATTATGAAGGCCACATCTCGCGCCGTGGCGACCCTAAGTTACGGACGCTGTTGTACGAGGCGGCCGCGGTCATATTGAACAGATCAACGGAGACGAACACGTTACGCACTTGGGCGCTGGCGTTAAAAGAGCGGCTTGGTTTCAAGCGAGCGGCTGTAGCTCTTGCCCGCAAATTAGCGGTGATCATGCACGCGATGCTGAAGACGGGCGAACTGTTCGATCCAAACGCCGGGACCACCGTATCAGTCTGACCCAATAAACCAACGCCATTAACAGAACACTCATCGTTTCACTGATAACGCCCTTTCAGGGCGTGCCGAGCCGTCCCTGCCGGGACGCGGCCGAGATCATTCCGCGAAGCGGGAAGCAACTGTCCTCATAAGCAGATTGCGTCACGAACATAGGAAGATCTTGCCTACGGAACCCATCCTGCGGCGATCAACTTGCATCGACCGCGTAGACGACCCTGTACCCGGCATACGCATGGCAACAGTTATGAACGAATGATTTTGCTGGCTTGACAGAGGGGCGATTAGACGACTCGCTGACGCTCGACTGGCGCCTTGGGGCTGGCGGGAATGCCCCCTAGTGGGAGGATTTGGTTACTGAAGCCCAACCCCTCACCAGGAGTTCACCCCCATGACAGAAGTCACAGTACCGGTCAGCCAGCTGCGCCGTCGCATGATCGACGACATGAGCTTGCGCAACCTGCCCCCTGTATCTCGTTGAGGCCCGTCAAGCTGTAAGCTGCGGATGGGCCAGCCTACCGGGAGCTACCATTCGCACGCAGTGACCAAGTTCAGTCGCTATTTCGGGCGGTCGCCGGATCGCCTGAGGCTTGAAGATGCCCGGTTGGTTAACAAGCGAGCGCACCGCAGAGCACGCCCGCCGCTAAAGCACAAAATCATGCGTTGTCAGCGCGTGAATACCCAGCAGTTCGATGCGAAATTCCGTTGTCAGCGGATTGCCGTCCGTATTACCCTCGACGAACGTATTGGTACCGTCATTATAGACATGCAGTTGTCCAGCGGCGCTAAAACTTGCTCCGCCGATGAAAGTGAACGCCTGAGTTCCGGGCAATGTCGAATTGGCATCGATAGCGGACAGATCGATCTTGTCGGTGCCGTCCTGGAAATTGGTGATCGTGTCCATCGCAAGGGGCGTGCTGTCGCTTACTGAGTTGAAGATGAACGTATCTGCCCCGGCAGTACCCGTCAGAATTTCGCCGCTGCCGCTGGCGGTAATCAAATTCGACGCAGCCCCGCTATGCGCCCCATGCTGATGTTGATAATGCACCCCCACATTGTGCAGCCCGTCGGCGCCAAGATCCAGAGTCCAGACATCACCGACCTGACTGATGACCTTTGCGCCGGACACAACAACCTTGTCGGTTCCAGGCGTGGCGATATCGACCACAACATCCCCAGAGCCCTGCACGGAAAAGCTGAGATTATGGCCATCGCCCGTCAGGCTCATCAACACAGACCGCATCGGCAATTGAGTGATATGGGTCACATCGTCGGGCGCGACACCCATGGTGATAGTGAATTTTCCGCCATTCTGGGGCATGAAAACCTTGCTGTTGTCATAGGCATACCAGCCGCTCACATTCTGGATCACCAGCGATCCCTGCCGGTCGACATCGAGCGAAAGATTGCCCAGATTGCTGCCGGTGACGGTGGCGGTGATGACGTTGCCGTTGACCGTTTGCGTCACATTCGCCGCGTTCAATGCCTCCATCCGATGGGCCAGATCGTCCATCGCGACGAATTCCATGTTATCCGCTGCGGCCCGCGCAATCCATTGCGTGTACATGTCGGTCGTATAGGGGCTGGCCGCGCCCGTGCCGCTCGTATCCCATGCCGCCGCGCCATAGTCGTGGAAAGGCCATACGATCACCGGCGTATCCGCATTGGCGATGATCTTGTTATATTCCGCCGCCCATTCGGCCTCCGCCTGAGCGACCGTCAAGTGCTGGAATTCGATCAGCGTGAAATCGAAGACGGTATTGGGGGCAAAGTAGATTTTGCTCTGGTCGCTCGGCGTCAGATAGCCGAACGCATTGGGATAGCCCGCCCCCTGCCCTGCATAGCCGCCCGTCAGATAGGTGGCGGCATATTGCATGATGGCTTCGGACGTGGCCAATGTTTCCGGCATACCCGGAACCGCAATGCCCTGAATCGGAGGAACGCCGACGGTCGCGAGTTCCTGATTCAGCAATGTTGTGCTTTGACCGAATTCGAACTGAAGCTGGGCAGCCGTCAGCGTGTTGGTGTTTTCAGGATGGGTATAGCTATGATTGCCGATCTCACTGCCAAGCGCAGTAATCGCCTGATAATAGGGTAGGGACACTTTCCAATTGGTTGTCTGGTCGGGCGGGTTATTGCCGATATTGACGAAGAAGCTGCCGACGAAATCATATTGGTTCTTCCACTGGGTCAGGATCGGCAGCAGCTTGTCGTAAATGCCGGGCTGACCATTGCCGGGGCTGACATCGCTGGTTTCCTGGCTCTGGTCCATGTCGACGCGGGCGGCGACGATACCCGTATCGCGCGACAGGTGCAGGCCGACAGACATGCCGGTGCCGTTAACGGCATAATCGATCGCCTTTTGCAGCATATTGGCGTCCGCCATGACGCCATCGCTGGAAAAGAGGACGTTGCGCGCACCGGTCTGCGTCGCCAGTGCAGCAGCATAGCTGGTCGTGCCATTAATGGTTTCGGTGGCGATCTGCTGTCCGGTGCCACTGACACTCGCAAAAGCGTTCCAGCCGACATTGGTGTAATTGTTGACCACCTGCCCGTTGGTATAACCTGTAAGGACAGTCTGAGTGGGGTCCGTCGCCGTGATCGTCACATTGCCGGTGCCGCCGGTCACGCGCGTGGCATCGAACAGCGTCTTCATCTGGAGATAGGGATCGCCCGGCAATGGATTATTATTGGCGTCGTCCGTCATGAACTCGCTCGAGGCGATCAGGCTGACGCCGAACAGCTTGCTGGCCTCTTGCAAGGTGTGAGAGATCGCCTCCACCTGGGACGCCTGCACATTGCGGAAATCCGGAAAGACCAGCGCCTTGTACTGAGACAGTTTGCTGAGGTTGGTGAGGTCGGATTCCGTCAATATGTCATAAGCGACCCCCGCCTGTTGTGCCTGCTCCTGCGCCGACATGAAGAGCTGGGAATAAGCGGTCGTGCTGAAGTAATTGGCAGCGGTCGTCGCCGAATAGACGATACCGATACGCTCGTTCGGGGTGGATGGAGCCGTGCTCTGGTTGAAAACGGCGAATTCCTGCCCGGAAAAATAATTGGTCGGCAGATAAGCCTGATTGTTGAAATCATAGGCAGTGTACATCACCTGAGGACTGCCGACGAGCGAGGCAGGCAGGCGAAATTCCACTGTCGTCTTGTCTGCCGACCAGGCCTCCTGCAGATTGGCCTGGACCAGGGTCGGTGTCGTACTCCCCGCTACATATTGATAAAGGCTGAGTTGGCCACTGGCGTCGACGGCGATACTATATTCCGCGCCGATCGTGGATCCGAAGACCTGATAGCCGGTTGCCGCCTTCCCGTCGGTGTTCAGCCAGATGGTCGTTCCCGTGCCGATCGCCACAGGGGCGCTCAAGGCGAAGACGAAATCGCCATTATTGACTGTCGAATAGACCTGATAGCCTGGAACACTGTTATCATCCACCCTGTCGGTGCTGAGCCAGTCGTTAAGAGAGCCATCCAATGTAATGCTGTGTCCAAGATACATGGCACTTCCCCAGACTTATATACATCAATCTCCATTTCATAAATTTGCGACCACGAATTGATTTTATAAAATATGAGAAATGATCGGTCCGGCCGTTATTATAGTACAATTCAGCAATATGATAATTATCGAATTATAAAAATCTGATCGCACAAGAAGATTTTCTTGCACGAGATTAGAACAGTCAAATGAACGGTCGAACTGAAGGCTATGGAAGCAGATCGTTTTGCCTCGAAACTCGCCCCACCTTGAGGGAGATGGCAAGAAACTCCCATTAAACCGCCCACCTCCAACGGGACGACTCATATTCTGACTCAAATTTCAACGCCAAAATCCATGACTAATTTTGCCAGTGCCCTGTGCATAGTGTCAACTATAACTGCCAATTTTCACGAAAATCTCTTTCGATTATCCTTACAAATTGTAATATTAATCTCGAAAGAAGATAGGTATATTTTTAGAAATATATCTCTCATTATAGAGAAACAGCCTCATTGCCGGAAATCAATTTCATTCCATTCTGGCGTCAACATTATTCGCCCAACAGCCACACAGAGCCGGAAACGGGGTGTCGGGGTCTGTAAGTCGTTCTGACTCTGCCTGCTCCCAACTGCCACCAAACAGATCAAGCCTATAGCCAATGCTGATCTGCCCGATTTACAGGCCATAATCGAACATCATTTCGTTCGGCGTCAACTCGGCAATAACCCCGATCGCCATTTCGGCAAACTCAAGTGGAACTGCCCACGCAGCATTTCCCGCTCGACGGCGGCCAAGCTGTTCTGCAACACGGACCGGGCAAGCAGCGGCAACAGCAGGCAGACCGCGAGGATGGTCAGCATTCCGACCAGCAGGATGCGTGTGAGCAGTGAGCCGGCGACCTTTCGAACTGTTCACAGATCATGAGCAGGGCCGCAGCACATAGCCCAAACCACGCAGCGTAACGATTTCCGCGCGACTGCCCGCAGCTTCCAGCTTGTGCCGCAGACGGTGGATATAAACTTCGATGGCGTTCGATCCGAGCGGCTCGCCGGCGCTTAACAGCTGATCTTCGGCAAGGCGTTTCGTCACCACCAGCCCCACCCGGCGTAACAGGAGGCGGAGCAAACATGTTTCGCGTTGCGACAGAATGACGATCCCACCATCAATTCTGAGGACCAGATTCTCGATATCGAAGACAAGATTGGCGCAAATAATCTCACGCTCTTGATAGGCGCCGTTGCGGCGCAGCACCGCCCGAAGCCGCGCGGCCAGTTCGTCCGGTGAGAAGGGCTTGGCGAGATAATCATCGGCGCCCGCATCTAGGCCGGCGATGCGCGAAGCAATCTCACCCCGGGCAGTAAGGACGATCACGGACAGCGTATCTCGCTGCGCGCGGAGCGATTGCAACAGCTCGATGCCATCGCCATCGGGCAAACCGCGATCAAGTATCAACGCCGCATACCGGCTAGTAGCCAGCATCAATGCGGCATCCTCGAGGCTCCCCGCGCGTTCCAGTGCGAAGCCGCGCAGGCTGAAATGATCGATCAAGGCCGCAGCGAGGGCATCGTCATCCTCGACGAGTAATATGCGCATCGGCCACAACCCTCATCACACCGTCAGGCAGTACCGATTTATAAATTGACCCAAGGAGAAACAAAAGACCGGAGCTTCAAATGGATCAAACCGCAATCGATGGATGAAATCGCCTGGGAGCGGCCGATTGCGCCCGCGCACTTTCGATGTCAAGCCCGTCTCCAAATTGTAAGGTGCAGGCGATAGCCGTTCACTAACGGGTAATTTCGATCGGATTATCCTGCGTCCTTCAGCATCCATTGAGGTTCGGCATGCGGCATATCAGCGCAAGATACTGTAGCCTGATGCTCGTCCCCCTGATCCTTGGGGGCACCGTCGCCAGCGCCAACGGCAGCGATGTCGCCAGGCCGGAGATCGACCAGGAACAGATCGCGGCTGCGAACCGGGCCAGCTGGGGGATCAACATGGCGTCGCTCGACGCCAGCCACCCGGACGAGGAACCATCCGCTGCCGAGGCGGACCGGATGCTGCCTGCCGCCGCTGCCGAACAGATGGCGGCCATGCGCATCACTCGCGAGCCGCTGACGCAGTTGGCCATCGAGATGAACGCGCAGCAAAAAGCCGCTAACGCCCTGACCGATCCGACCCAGAAACAGGCAGCGCGACAGGCCTGGCAGCAGGCGATGAACGACCTTGCCCACGAATCTGCGACCCGGTCCATCCTGCGCGATCTCTATTCGCCCGCCCAGCTTCGTGAGCAGATGACATGGTTCTGGTTCAACCATTTCAACGTTCATGCCAGCAAGCGCGACATCCGCGCCATGGTCGGCGATTATGAGGACCATATCCGCTCCCATGCGCTCGGCCGGTTCCGTGACCTGCTGGAAACGACGCTGCGGCACCCGGCGATGCTGCGCTATCTCGATAATGACCAGAATGCTGTGGGCCACATCAACGAAAATTATGCGCGGGAGATCATGGAGTTGCACTCCATGGGCGTAGGTTCAGGCTATACGCAGAAGGATGTGCAGGAACTGGCGCGTATCCTGACCGGCGTGGGTGTCAGCCTCAACCCCGATCCGCCACGGCTGAAACCCGTCCTGCAACCATTGCTCATTCGCGAAGGACTGTTCGAATTCAATCCGAACCGCCATGATTTCGGCCCGAAGCAGTTTCTGGGCCACGCTATCGAAGGCAGCGGCTTTCATGAGGTGGAACAGGCGCTGGACCTGATCGCCGCCTCCCCCGCGACCGCCCACCATGTCTCCAGCCAGATCGCCATCTATTTCATGGGAGATAATCCGCCACCACCGCTGGTGGACCGCATGGCCACGGCCTGGCGCAGCAGCGACGGCGACATCTCCACCGTGCTGCGCACGCTGTTCCAGTCGCACGAATATCGGGCTTCGCTGGGCCAGACCTTCAAGGATCCGGTCCACTATGTGATTTCCGCCGTGCGCTATGCCTATGACGGGCGCGTGATCCTGAACGCCGATCCGATGATCAACTGGCTCAACCGCATGGGCGAAGGCCTCTATAATCACGAAACGCCCGACGGCTATCCGATGAGTGCCAGCGCCTGGACCGGGCCGGGCCAGATGGAAACGCGCTTCGAGATCGCCCGCACCATCGGCAACGGCGCGGCGGGGCTGTTCCGCCCGCGCGGTCCGGGGACGGCCGACCGGCCCGCCTTCCCTCAATTGCAGAATGCGCTCTATTATGACGGACTGGCCCAGACGCTGTCCCCCGCCACGCGCACGGTACTCGATCAGGCGAACAGCCCGCAGCAATGGAACATGCTGTTCCTCGCCTCCCCCGATTTCATGCGCCGCTGAAAAGGGCATAGTCATGCACCCCATCGACCGCCGACAGATGTTGAAATCCGCCGCCGTGGCGGCTCCGTTGCTACTCGCCGGGCGCGCCTTTGCCGCCCCCGCGGCGGCGGGCAACCGGCTGCTGCTAGTGTTCCTGCGGGGCGCTTACGACGCCATCAACATCGTCGCTCCGACCTCCAGCGATTTCTATCATCAGTCCCGCCCCAATATCGGCCTTGGCAAGCCGGACCCGGCCAATCCGGATGCGCCCATCCCTCTCGATGCCGACTGGAGCCTGCATCCAGCGCTCAAGGACAGTATCCTGCCGCTCTGGAGGGCAAGGCAGGTCGCCTTCATACCTTTTGCGGGAACCGACGACATGAGCCGCAGCCATTTCGAAACGCAGGACAGCATCGAACTGGGCCAGCCCATTGGCGGGCATCGCGACTATGGGTCAGGCTTCATGGGCCGCCTGGCAGCCGCGCTGGGCCATGACGCGCCCATCGCCTTTACCCAGCAATTGCCGCTATGCTTCCGTGGCGGTCCGGTGGTGCCGAACATCGCGCTCTCCAACGCCAGCGGCAAGCCGCCGCTCGACCCGCAGGAAACCGGCCTCATCACCGCCATGTACAAGGGCCAACGCATCGGCGGCGTTGATCTGGAAAAGGCGGTGACGGAAGGTTTCGCGGTGCGCGAAACCGTGTTCAAATCCATTCAGGATGAAATGACGCAGGCCAGCCGGGGCGCGGTGACACCCAAGGGCTTCGAGCTCTCCGCGCGGCGCATCGGCCATCTGATGCGCGACCAGTTCAACCTCGCCTTTGTCGATGTCGGCGGCTGGGACACCCATGTCAATCAAGGTGGCGCTCAGGGCTATCTCGCGAACCGGATCGGCGAGTTGGGTCGCGCTCTGGCGGGTTTTGCCGATGAGATCGGACCAGAAGCCTGGCGCAGCACGACTGTCGTGGTGATTTCCGAATTCGGCCGCACCTTCCGGGAAAATGGTAACCGGGGCACCGACCATGGACATGGCAGCGTCTATTGGGTGCTGGGCGGCAATGTGCAGGGCGGACGCGTCGCCGGACCACAGGTCAGGCTGGCGCCCGACATGCTGAACCAGGCGCGCGATCTACCCGTGCTGACCGATTATCGCGCGCTGATCGGCGGCATTGTCGCACGGCAATTCGCGCTGTCGCCCAACCGGTTGCAAACTGTGTTTCCCGCAGTGCCGGCGGCCAATCTGGGTCTCGTCTGAAAAATATCCGGCAAGGGCGGCGGCCCTGCCGCGGCAGGGCCTACTCTTCAGTCAGGTGAGGCAGCGCCGTTGCCGCCGCTCCAGGACAGTCAGACGGCGGGGGTTTTCGCCGTAACCCACGGAAGGCGAGATTTACCGCCAATATCAGGTGGCAGGATGCGGGATGACCGCATGGATGCAGTCGTCGGACGACTACCCTTCCGTGCCAATATTTCCACAGCCGGCGTGACGGGACCTATGCCTTGGCGGCGTCACAGCGGGCACGAACCATCCTCTTCGTTCCAGGAGCAACGATGCCTTCTGCCGCTTCGTTCATTGACAGGTCGCTAGCCAGAAAATTTCTGCCCGATCCTGTCGCCCGACCGGAATTCGCCGTGGTCATCCCCACGCTGAACGAGGCCCCCAACATACCGGTCATCATCGCGGCACTGGACCGCACGTTGGCGCAATTCGACTATGAACTGATTTTTGTCGACGACTGGTCCAGCGATGGAACCCGCGAAACCATCGCCCGCGAGGCGGAGGCCCGGGCCGATACCGGACCCACGATCCGCGTCCTGTCGCGCTATGGGCGCAAGGGCCTGTCGTCAGCCGTGATCGAAGGCGCCCTGTCAACGTTCGCACCCATGATCGTGGTGATGGACGCAGACATGCAGCATGACGAACGGCTGCTGCCCGACATGGTGCACGCCCTGCTGTCCGATCAGGCCGATATCGTCATCGGCTCACGCTATTGCGCCAATGGATCCACCGGAGACTGGAATATCGATCGGCAGCGCGCCAGCCGCTTTGCGACCGGCATCGCCAACCAGCTGCTCGATATCCCGATCAGCGATCCGATGAGCGGCTTTTTCGCGTTCCGGCGTCGTCATCTGGAACAGATGGTGCCGCGGCTGTCGCAGCTTGGGTTCAAGGTGCTGCTGGACATATTGCTGTCGAGCGATCGCGGCACCCGCGTGATCGAACTGCCCTATCATTTCCGCAACCGGAATGCGGGCGAGAGTAAGCTCGGCTTCCGGGTGCTGTTCGATTTTCTGCTGATGGTCGTCAACAAGCGGCTGGAGCGGTTGTTGCCGCCGCGCCTGCTTCTGTTCGGGCTGGTCGGCCTGTTGGGGCTGGCGGTGCATCTGGCCACCCTGTCGGCTGGATTGTCGATACTGAAACTGCCGTTCGGCGCGGCGCAGACTCTGGCGGTCGGCGTAGCCATCGGTTTCAATTTCCTGCTGAACAACGCCATCACCTATCGTGACCGGCGCCTCAAGGGATGGCGCATGATACAGGGCATGGCGTCCTTCTACGCCATATGCGGCCTGGGGGCGCTGGCCAATGTGGGAGTCGGAATGCTGGCCTTCGCCGAACGGCCAAACTGGTGGCTCGCCGGGATAGCGGGGGCGGTCGTCGGAGCGGCATGGAATTTTCTGGCATCCCGCTGGCTGACATGGCGGGACAAATAAACCCGACGCTGCCCCTTTCGCACGGGCGGTCGTCTTTTCCATCCTCGCTGGCACGGCTGTCGCCACTGCTGCTGCTGCTTGGCTGCGTGGCAATTGCGGCGCGGATAGCCTCTTGCGGCAATCCGCTGATCCAGGTCGACGAGCAATTCTATCTGCTCGTCGCGCGCGCCATGGTCCAAGGCCAGCATCTTTATGTCGATATCTGGGATCGCAAGCCGATCGGCCTGTTCCTGCTCTATTGGCCGGCCGCCCTGCTCCCTGCGCAAGCCGCCATTATAGCCTATCAGGCGATGGCGACCGCTTTCGTCATCGGAACCGCGCTGGCGATCCGCCAGATCGCGCGGCAGGCTGGCTGGACCAGCGGCGCCACGGCAGCGGCGATATTCTACATCCTCTGGTTGAATGTGGCCGACGGGCAAGGCGGCCAATCGCCGGTCTTCTACAATCTGCTGATGGCAGGCGCGGTACTGGCGATCCTGCGCACCATCCGGGCCAGTCCCGGCAACCGGCAACGGCGGAACGCCGGGCTGGGCGCCATGGCGCTGGTCGGCGTCGCAATCCAGATCAAATATAATGTCCTGTTCGAAGGCATGCTGTTTGGCCTGTGGCTTTGTTACGAGGAATGGCGCGCCCATCGCCGGCTGAAACCCGTCATTGGCCTTGGCCTGTCGCTGATCGGCATTGCTCTGGCTCCCACCATCGCCGCCGGGCTCTATTATCTGGCCATCGGCCATTTTCCCGAGTTTTTCTTCGCCAATTTCGTGTCGATCTTCCATCGCAGCGGGTCCGTGCCAGATCTTGGCCACAATGCGATCATACTCACGCTGATCCTCGCGCCGGGCATCGCTCTGGCGTTCTGGCCAGTCCCGCGCGACACATCGTCAGCATCCGCCGATCGGCAGGTACGAACCGCCCTTTTCCTCCGGCTCTGGCTGATCGTCGCGGTTATGGCGGTCGTTCTGTTCGGGACGTATTTCGAGCATTATGGCCTTCCCGTCATGCTTCCCGCAGCCTGTTGCTCAGCCCGTTTTCTGGGATCGTACAGGCGCATCGGCGCCTCCTTCCTGATCCTGCTCGCCATCGGGGGGCAGTTCGTCATTTACCAGAATGACCGACGTTTCGGAACCGGCCGCACGCTGCAACCCATTGTCGACACCATCGGCAAGGGATCAGGCCGACTTTATGTCTATTCCGGTCCGCCAGCGCTCTATCTGCTGACCGGCCGGCCACCGGCTTCACCCTGGGCCTTTCCCGATCACCTCATGCGGATCACCGAAGCGCAAGCGGTTGGCGTTGACACAGCAAAGGAAGTGGATCGCATCCTTGCCTCCCGCCCGGAATGGATCGTGACGATGCCGCTAAAAAATGGCGAAAGCCTGCCGATTCGGGCCAAGATCTATCGGGCCGTTGATCGCGATTATCATGCCGTGGGCGACTTTCCCCTTGGACGGCGGCCGCTCACCCTGTTCCGTCGCAACGGAGCAAACGGCTAAGGTTCATGCCAGCTCTGGGCAGCAAACGCCGAACCATGGAGCCAGGCAGCTTTCACATCATGGTGATATCGCCTGATCCTCGCCTGCAAAGCCAGAGCGATTTCCAGTCAGATGGCATCATCTGGCGGTTAAGAAATCGCGGCGAAACAAAGCAATAGATCGGTCGATCTGATTCGATCAGATCGCAAACCGCTCTAGTCTTCGAGATTGTCGAGACGATCGGTCATCAGTGTGAACACCCCACCTGCGGTGTGACTAACCGGATGTCAGCCACAGCTCAACGCCAGTTCCTTCGGCGCGCCTCATCAACCTGAACGGGGGTCAGCGGAGAGCCGGCGATGCGGGCATCGACCTCCTGCATGACCGCTGGCGGGAAATCACCGCCAGCCAGCTCAAAGTCCGGGGAAGAAGGCGAAGAGGCTGAAGACCGGACCAGCACGGGAACCTGCCAGCGATCGTCGGACCTACAACCGATCCCCGCATAGCCGTTGTCCAGCCGGAAGGTCCGGCACAGCCCCGCCTCACCGCGAAAGCTCAACCCGATACGAACGGCACCCTTGCCACCATCGGGCATGGCATCAAGCGCTCTGTCCAGTTCGGCGGAGGCCAGCAACTCGTCGTTCCGTTGCGTGACGAAGCCCTGTTCGCGGAAGGCCAGACGCCCGACCGCAATGCCGCCCACCAGCGATGCCGCCATCGCGACCCATGCAATCGCTCTCCAACCTCTTTGCCCCGTTTTCGCGGCGCGTGCGTGGCTCAGGTCGATCACAGGGGAGGAGTCCAGCAAGTCCAGAGCGGCAAGTTCCTGATCGTCAAAGCTTTTGTCGGGACCAGCCGGATAGGCTCGCTGCAATTGGCTCAAAAGCTGCCGATGGTCGGCGACCGCTGCCTCCAGTACCGGGTCTGCCTGTATCCGCGCCTCCAAGGCCTGCCGCGCCGCGGCCGGCATTTCGCCGTCCAGATAAGCCACTATGTCTTGTTCAATTTGATCGGTCATGGTCGGCCTTCAGCGATCAGGCGTGACAAGGCGGAGCGCCCCCTTACGAGACGGCTTGTCAATGTGCCTTCCGGTATTTCAAGGATTGCAGCGGCTTCAGAGTAGGAAAGTTCGTTGAGGACGACGAGCTTGACGGCCAGCCGCTGTTCTTCCGGCAGCGCTTCCACCAGATTACGCACCCGACGGTCTTCGGCAGCGCGTTCAAGGTCGCTCGCGACATCACCGCCATCGGACAGCAGATCCGCGTCAGGCATCGATTCGACCAGCCGCGCCCAGCGCGTCCGCATGCGCAGTTCATCCAGCCAGATATTCTTCATGATCCGCGCCGCCCATAAATCGAGACGAGTCCCCGGTTCCCAACCGGTTTCCCGCTCCAGCATCCGCGCGACGGTCTTCTGAAACAGGTCGTCGCCGTCCTGACCGTTGCGCACGATCACGCCCGCCAAGCGATGCAGGCGGGGCAGCACCGCAATCAGTTGGCTACGCAGATCGGACAAATTAAGCTTCCCTATGGATGAAACGTCCGGGGTGAGACGTTTAATCCCGAGAGGGTGTATGAAAGCAAAAAAAATTTTCGCGCTGGCCTTGGCGGGGACCATGGCCGCCGGTGGAGCGATGTTCCCGATCATGATGGCATCCGCCCAGATGCGGGGCGGTCCATCGCGCGAATTGCCGATGTCGCACATTCCGTCCATCGAAGATCGCGGCCGCCCGGATGGAGTCGGCCGGCCGGCCGATCCCGGCGCCAACGGGCTTGCGCGCGCGGAGCAGGCGCAGTCCGAGCGTCTGTCGCATGTCCAGCGGGACAAGGCAGAGGCGCTCGCCCGCCAATATCCCGATGATTATGAACTGGACCGCAACGGAGCGCTCGCCATTCGCGGCGAAGTTCTGGTGATCGGACTGTCGGACAAGGCATTGGCGGCGGCGCAAAAAACCGGGTTTTCCGTCGTGAGCCGGGATGTGGTGGACGGGCTGGATCTGCCCATGGCCGTCCTGTCCCGCTCCGGTTGGCCGTTGACGAAGATGATCGACAGGCTGCGTGATATCGCTCCCGACTCCATGGTCGAGGCCGATCATGTCTTCTCCATGTCCGGCGCCGCCTGGCCCATGGGCGGGTCGGGTGCGCCGGATGCCAACCCCGGCCGTGCGGCTGGCTGGCGGGTCGGCATGATCGACACCGGATCAACCCCGCTACCATCGACCGGCGCGCGCATTCATATGGTGCAGCAGGGCTTTGCACCGGGCGGCATCGTGCCGCATGACCATGGTACGGCGGTCGCCAGCATCATCGCTCGTCCCGCGCTGGACGATCAGGCCAATGGCCCGTCCGGAACGCTGTTTGCGGCGGATATCTTCGGCAGCGGGCGCCGCGGAGGAACAGCCGAGTTGATGGTAAGGGCGCTGGGCTGGATGGCACGACAGCAGGTCCCGGTCGTCAACATCAGCATGGTCGGGCCATATAACGGCGTGGTTGCGGCCGCCATTGCCGTGCTCGTGAAGCGCGGCACCCTGATTGTCGCGCCTGTGGGTAATGATGGTCCGTCGGCGCGATTGCTCTATCCGGCATCGCTGAAGGGCGTGATCGCCGTGACAGGCGTCGACACAAAGGGGCAACTGCTGCCGGAGGCCAGTCAGGTATCCAGGGTCGACTTTGCCGGTCCGGCGGTCACTGCCGTTCGGGGCATATCGGGTCGGACAGTGGAAATGCGGGGCACCTCCTTCGCTTCGCCGGTCATCGCGCATCATCTGGCCGAACTGCTGTCGGCGCCCGATCCGCGCGGCGCCCGGCAAGCGGTGCAGAAGCTGGCCGGGGCGGCCTGGAAACCGAAAAAAGGCAAATCGGGGCTGGGCAGCGGAATCATCGGCTTGGCCCCTATGACTTCACGCTGAGTCTGCCCTTCGCCCTACCGTTGGAGATTTTCAACGGCAGGCGGGAAGAAGGGCCCCGGTCAGACGTTTCATATTCCTTGGGGCCGCATGACATGTGTGTCACTTGATGGGAGTCTATGATGAGAGGAAAGCGATCTTTGCCGTGAGCGCCCTTGCGCTGGCGAGGCCGCCAAGGCGCAGACGAGCAATAGCCCGACAAAGCCCAGCAGGGGCTGTGCACCGATGTTTCGGCTATGGCCAAGGCGCAGAAAGACGCGACAACCAAGGGCATTGGCGCGGATGTGTCGGCGATGGTTCGGGCGGCCTTAGTAAAAGCACGCCGGACTATAGCGTGGGATCGATGATGAGCGTCAAATTCTGATCGCCATAAGGCGGCGGTCGCGGTGACATCTGTTCCTGAAATCGCCGCCGGCCCCTTGCCCGTGATGCAAATCCAGCCGTTGGGCCGCTCACCTTGCTGGTATGAATGGCAGCGCTGAAGCTGAATATCCTGTGTCGAAGAAGGCACCTTTTCCGCACCCCGAAGGATGTTACCCGTTGCGCGCCGCGGGCCAGGACGCTAGCTGGCGCACGAACGAGATGTTGGGTGGCAGGAAAGAGTTCTTATGTTGCGGGGTATATATCGCCTTGGCGTAATTTGTTGCGCAGCCTCCTGCGCGAGCATGGCCCAGGCAGCTCCTGCCGTCGGCGGTATCGACAAGGCCGACACGCTGCTGCTGATCGTCGGCGCAGCGCTTGTCCTGTTCATGACATTGCCGGGATTGGCACTTTTCTATGGTGGGCTGGTTCGCGCCAAGAATTTCCTTTCAGTGCTGATGCACTGCTTCGCGCTTGCGGCGCTGGCCTCGATCCTTTGGTTCCTTCTGGTCTACAGTCTCGTTTTCCGGGGCGATAACCCGTTCATCGGCGATCTGTCCGCAATCGGGCTGAACGGCCTCAGCGCCGTCCGCCGGGGTCTGACCATGCCGGAGAATGTTTTCGCGCTCTATCAGATGACGTTCGCGATCATCACGCCGGCGCTCATCGTAGGCGCATTCCCGGAGCGGGTCCGATTCGGCTGGCTGATGCTTTTTTCGGGACTCTGGCTTGTGCTGGTCTATGCCCCGGTCGCCCACTGGCTGTGGGATGGCGGCTGGCTGGCACAACGCGGCGCTCGTGATTTTGCAGGTGGTATCGTGGTCCACACCACTGCGGGCATGGCGGCGCTTGCGCTGGCAATCCTGATCGGGCCGAGAAAGGGCTTCCCGCACGCGATGATCCCACCGCACAGTCCGGCAATGACGATGATCGGCGCGGGTATGCTGTGGGTAGGCTGGTTCGGGTTCAATGGCGGATCGGCTCTCGTCGCCGACCAGTCCGCTGGCGCCGCAATCATCGCAACGCATCTGGCAGCTTGCTCGGCGGCACTCACCTGGGCGGCAGCCGAGCATCTGAAGATTGGCAAGCCGACCTCGATCGGTGTCGTGACGGGGGCGGTCGCGGGCCTTGCGACGATCACGCCCGCCGCCGGATATGTTTCACCCACTGGCGCGGTCATCATCGGGATTTTGGGTTCGCTCGTCTGCTTTGCGGCAGTGCTGACAGTGAAGCATCGCTGGAAGGTTGACGATAGCCTTGACGTGTTCGCCGTACATGGCGTCGGCGGAATGTTGGGCTCAATCCTGGTGGCGATCTTCGCCAGCAACGCGCTTGGCGGAACCGGGATGGCCACTGGTCTGAGCATTACAACTCAGTTGCTCGTGCAGGCAGCAGCTGTCCTGATCGTGGCGATCTGGTCGGTGGTAATGACCCTGATTGCGGCGCGTGCGGCGGCTCTGCTGCTACCGACGCGGGTGAATGCCGAGCAGGAACATGACGGTCTCGATCTTAGCCTTCATGGTGAAAGGGCATATGAGTTCGATTAAGCGAATTCCGAGA
Organism: Sphingobium sp. EM0848; assembly: GCF_013375555.1. Classification (NCBI taxonomy): domain Bacteria; kingdom Pseudomonadati; phylum Pseudomonadota; class Alphaproteobacteria; order Sphingomonadales; family Sphingobiaceae; genus Sphingobium; species Sphingobium sp. EM0848. The sequence goes on along the minus strand of NZ_JABXWB010000005.1, from coordinate 1,125,852 downwards.
GTCCCCCCTCCCGCTATCGCCGGCTCCCCCTTTTGCCGGCGGTGGATGTAGGCCAGGAAGCCCGTTTGCAGACGGCGCTTGACCTGACGCGCGCCCGGGAAGCAGCCGCCTATCTTTCGCGCCATGGCGTCCATGCGCTCATTCGGCTCGAAAAACTGAATGGCCGGTCGACCGGAGATATCCTCATGGCCGAGATCAGGTATCGCAACAGCGACTATCTCGTCATGGGTGGGTTCGGGCATCGCCGGTTCGTCAAAGCGCTATTTGGCGGCGTGACCCGCACACTCTTGGGCAAGAGTCCCGTGCCGCTCTTCCTTGCCCACGGCTGATGGGAAGGCGGTCGGCAAAAATTCTGACCTATACCGTGAACCAGCCAGACTGGCACCGGCCGCAGCCAAAGCGGCGAGCAACGGCATGGCGGCCCGCATGCCGCCATGTCCCCCGCGCCGCCCAGAAACAGTCCAGCGGTCCGATCATCGAGCAGATCAGGCCACCGGCAGACCGCGTTCATCTTCACCGGGTTTGTGAGACCGAGCGACATTGCCTGTTCATCTTGCCCGGATGTCGGTTTCGCTGATCCGGCCATCCAGCATCGAAATCTGCACATCGGCGGCGGCGGCGATATCGGGGTCATGGGTCACGCACACAACCGCGCGCCCTTGACCATGGGCGAGAGTGTGAAACATTTCGACCACGCGGGTGCTGTTCTGGCTGTCGAGATTACCGGTCGGCTCATCACACAACACCAATACCGGGTCGTTTGCAATCGCCCGGGCAATCGCCACGCGCTGCCGCTCGCCGCCCGACAGACGGTTGGGCGTCTTGTCCATCTTCGCGCCAAGGCCGACGTCCGTCAGCAGACCTCGCGCCTTCTCCCGCGCCTGCGCCTGCGACAGGCGGCCCAGTCTGCGCATTGGCAGCATGACATTTTCCAGCGCGGTGAACTCGGGCAACAGAAAATGGAACTGGAACACGAAGCCAAAGCTCGCCAGTCGGATCTGAGCGCGCTCATCGCCGTTCAGCGGATTCATGTTGCGCCCCTGAAACAGCACCGATCCCTCGGTCGGACGGTCCAATAGCCCCAGCAGATAGAGCAGCGAGGATTTACCGCAGCCCGACGGCCCGACAATGGCGACGAAACTGCCCGGTTCGATCATCAGCGAAACGCCTGTTACCAGTGTTACCGGGGGCGTTCCGGCCAGTTCGCGTGACAGCCCCTGCGCCTGCATGATCGCGCTCATACCGCACCCCGCAAGATGTCGACCGGATCGACCCGCGCGGCCTTTCGTGCCGGGAGCCAGGCTGCGATCACGCCGGAAAAGAGCGATGCGGCCGCTGCGATGGCATATTGCCGGGCCGACCGGTCGAGTGGCAAGCGCTGATTTTCCCCGGCGATGGGAAAATGAAGCGATCCCAGAATCGCCATCAGACCATAGCCCAGCAGCCATCCCACCATGATGCCAATCACAGCCAGCGCCAGCCCTTCGAACACGAAGATCAGCTGAAGATCGCGCTCGGAAAAACCGATGGAGCGCATGATGGCAATGTCGCGTCTTTTGTCCGCGACGCTGTTCGAGACGACCGTGTAGATGCCGAAGCTGGCCACCAGCAGGATCGCCGACACGACGCTGTACATGATGACGTTGCGGGTCACGAGCAGCGAGAGGAAATCGGCCGAGCGCTCCTGCCAGCTTTCCGCCTTGTAGGAAAAGTGCGCTTCCAGCACGCGGGCGACGGGCTGCGCGGCATAGGGGTCGTCCAGATGCACGCCGATACGATTGATGATGAAGGGACGGCCGAGCAACGACTGCGCCTCGCGAAGCAATACATAGCCGGCTGACGGGCCAAGCTGGCTCTGGCCACGCTTGAACAAGCCGACGATCCGCAGCGAACGGCTCTTCCCCGACGCCGAGGTCGCGCCCACCACGTCGCCCATGCCAAGGCCAAGGCGTTGCGCCATCTCTTCGCCGATGATGATGCCGCCCTGCGTGCTTTCCAGATCGCGCAGCCGCCCGGTGCGCAGCTTATCCGCAATCGTGCTGACCTTTTCCTCGACCGCCGGGTCAACGCCGATGATGGTGAGCGCTTCTTCCCGTCCACCGCTGCGCAGGGTGATGGCGCCGGTCAGGCTGGGTGAACCGATCGCCCCCGGCTGCGCATTGACGGCGCGCAGCAGTTCGGGCCAGCCCTTGAGACCGCGTACCTCATTGCGGACCTTGTAATGGCGCAGATCGATGGCCGCGCCGGGATAAGCCCGCATCCCCGGTTGTGGGGGCGGGCTGCGCAACTCGTCGGAAATGATGATATGTGGCGCGGCGTCGATCAGCGTCTTGATGAAATCATTCTGGCTGCCGATCATCATCGCCGACACGGCGAGGAAGAAGCCCACGCCAACGGCCACACCACTCACCGCGACCAGTGTCTGCCGCCTGCGCCCGGCCAGATGCCGGACGGCGATCCCGGCCAGCTGCCGCAACTGTCCGCTCATCGCAGCACTCGCACGCGCATGCCTTCGGTGAGTTTGCCCTCCGGCGCCTTGACCACCCTCTCGTCCCGCGACAGCCCGGAAAGGATCTGGATGTCGCGCGAGCCAGCTGTGCCTGTTCGCACCGGATGCTGATGAGCGCGGCCGTCGCGAACGGTCCAGACATGACCGCTTTCGACCGCCGTCGTGGGAACAAGCAGAGCACGGATGGCCCGGCGCGTTACGATATTGACCTCCAGTGTCAGACCGAGGGGAAGGACGCTTCCGTCTTCGGTCACGATCCGGGCGCGGAAGGCGCGCTGCTCGGGATCGCCGCCGGGCGTGACCTCGCGCACATGGCCATGCAGCACCCGGCCCGGCCAGGCATCGCTCGACATCAAGGCCGGCTGGCCGGGATGGATGCGCGGCACGTCCCTTTCATCGACCGTGGCAGTGATGCGGATGCGAGCCGGGTCGCCCAGTGTCATCAGCGTGCGGCTGGGCACGGCAAGGTCGCCCGGTTCAACGTCGCGGCGCAACACGATGCCGTTCATGCCCGACCGCACCACCATCTGGTCGAGCCGGGCTGCGGCGCTGGCCTCGGCCGCGCGCGCGCTGTCCGCCTGCGCCACCGCTGCATCACGAGCCGCGCGGGTAACCCAGCCCCTGGTATAGAGGGCAAGTATGCGCCGTTCGTCCTGACCGGCGACACGGCGCTGCGCGCGCGCCTGTTGCAGCGCATGGCGCTGCTCCTCATCATCCAGCAGGATGAGCGGCTGGCCGGTGATGATGCGATCCCCTTCGCCCGCCAGCACCTGCCGCACAGGGGCGGTCATGCGGGCGGCAACGGACACCGGATGTTCGGCCTCGACAAAGCCGGTGGCATAGACCAGTTCGACCGCTTCGCCGATCCTCGCCGACACCAGCGTCACGTCCCGCGCCCGACCGGACAGCAGCCAATAAGCCGCCGCTGCCGCCAGCAGCGCGAGCAACAACAACCAGAGCGCGATGCGTTTCATCCCGTCCTTATAGCATCACGAAAAGATCATTGCCCGGTCGTATCGATCTGCTTCATCCCGCCTGCTTTAATCCTACCGGAATCTGGCGCGGCTTCTTCGTTTCCGTAGCGAGGCGTGGCACCACTTCCTTCAGCAGTCCCTTCCAGATGCGCGCTGGCCTTATCGGCATCAGCCTCGAACGACACGTCCTTTCCTTCGACGCCCGCTCGATCATATCCTGCTGCCAACCCAGCAGGACGTCCTTCTGGTCTTCATCAAGTCCGATACGCAGTAGCAACAATATTAACATGGAGGGCAGAATGACACTTGCCCTGCCCCCATTTTTGCCAACCTCGTGTGCAATTATGACGTGCGATCAGACAGTATTCACAACTTAGCCGCGAGTTCCGGCACGACCTTGAAGAGATCGCCGACGAGGCCGATGTCCGCGACCTGGAAGATCGGGGCATCCTCATCCTTGTTGATGGCGATGATGGTCTTGCTGTCCTTCATGCCCGCCAGATGCTGGATCGCGCCCGAGATGCCGACCGCGATATAGACTTCCGGCGCCACGATCTTGCCGGTCTGGCCGACCTGATAGTCGTTGGGCACATAGCCCGCGTCGACCGCCGCGCGCGAAGCACCGACCGCCACGCCCAGCTTGTCCGCCAGCGGGAAGATGACCTGCTCGAACGTCTCCCCGTCCTTCAGCGCACGGCCGCCCGACACGATGATCTTGGCCGAGGTCAGTTCCGGACGCTCCTGCTTGGCGATTTCGGCGCCGACGAAGCTCGACAGCCCCTTGTCGCCGGTCGAACGCTTGGCGGGTTCGGTGACCTTGAGCGTTTCCAGACGCGGCGAAATGTCGACGCCGTAATCGGCGGGCGCCTTGGTCGCGAGCGGCTTCGACTTCGCCTTCATGATGTTGGGCAGCGAGGCATAGCGCGGTTCATTGAGGCGCAGGTCGGTGGTGATGATCGCCGGAACGTTCAGCTTCACCGTTTCCAGACCACCGTCGACTTCGCGGGTCACGCTGACCTTGTCGCCCTCGACCTCGACCTTGGAGGCGAAGGTGCCCTGCGGCAGGTTCAGCAGAGCCGCCAGCATCTGGCCGGTCTGGTTGCTGTCATCGTCAATCGCCTGCTTGCCCAGGATGATCAGGCCAGCGCCTTCCTCTTCCTGCACCTTGGCGAGCAGCTTGGCCACGCCCAGCGGTTCGACCTCGTCATCGGTCTGGATCAGGATCGCCTGATCCGCACCCATGGCCAGCGCCGTGCGCAGCGTTTCCTGCGCCTTCGCAACGCCGATCGACACCGCCACGACCTCGGTCGCCACGCCCTTTTCCTTCAGCCGAATGGCTTCCTCGATCGCGATCTCGTCGAACGGGTTCATGCTCATCTTGACGTTCGCCAGATCAACGCCCGTCCCATCCGCCTTCACGCGCGGCTTCACATTATAGTCAATCACCCGCTTCACGGGCACAAGGATCTTTCCCTCTTGCCTTTCACGGCGCGGGCGATCAGGCGCTCGGCCGCCAATATCACCGGCCTGTCGATCATCTTGCCGTCGAGCATGATGACACCGGCGCCATTCGCGCTTTCCCACGCGTCCAGAACGCGCCTTGCGGTTTCGATCTCGGCGCTGGACGGCGCGAAGCCGGTGTTCACCGGCTCGATCTGGCGGGGATGGATACAGAGCGCCCCTGTCATTCCCGTGGCACGGGCAGAACGCACGCCTTCCGCCCAGACTTTGCCATCCTCAACCGTGGCAATGGAGACAGGCAGGCCCAATGCCATCAAACCATGCCGCGCCGCCGCCAGTGCGATCAGACGGCAGGGCAGTTCCAGTGCCTCCCGCGTCGGGGGCACGCCCAGGGCGAGGGAGAAATCCTCCGTGCCCAGAGCCAGCCCGGCCACGCCCCGAACGGCGGCGATCCGGTCTGCTTCGGCAATGCCTGCCGGGCTTTCGAGCAGCGCGATGATCCCCGGCGGGGCGGACATGCTCGCCTCCTCCGCGAGTTCGACGATCATCTCCGCCAGCACAGCCAGACGCTCCGCACTTTCGACCTTGGGCACCATGATCGCGGCGACATCAGGTTGCACGACGACGGGCAATTCAGCCATCACGGCGCGCCAGCCCGCATTGATCCGCACCACCACCGCACAACCCTGCGCCGCCAGTCCGGCCGCGGTTTCAGGCAGGCCAGCGAGCGCGGCGGCCTTGCGCGCCGGGGGTACGGCATCCTCCAGATCCAGAATGACCGCGTCGGCTCCACGGCTCGCGACCTTGGCCAGCCGGACCTGATCGTCGGCGGGCGCGAACAGCAGCGAGCGCCAGCCGGGATTCACGCAGCAATCTCCACAGAGCCCGTCATGGCCACGCCCGCCGGGCCGACCACGCGCAACGCGGCTTCATTGCCCTCACGTCGGAAGCCCAGCCGGATGGGCTCGCCGTCGAAGGAAGGCGACGCGGCCCGGAAGCTGAAGGAACCTATCCGCGCTTTTTCTTCCCGCAGGAAATGGTCGAGCATCAGCGTCGCAAGCAGCGGCCCCTGCACCACCAGACCCGGATAGCCTTCCTCGTCGCGCGTATAGTCGCGATCATAATGGATGCGATGCGCGTTGAAGGTCAGCGCCGAATAGCGGAACAGCAGCACCGGATCAGGCGTAAGCGTCCGGATGACGGGGTCTTCCTCGCCGGGATCGACGGCGGCACGCGCAAAGGGTGCACCTACGGGCGCTGCTTCGCGGTAGACAATGTCCTGTTCCTCCACGATAGCGGCTTCCCTGCCCTCGACCGCGACTTCGTGCCGCACGGTCACGAACAGCATATTGCCGGACCGACCACTCTTGGGCGTGGCGGCGGTCAGGGTAGAGGTCCGGATGATGGGGCTATCCAGCGGAATGTCGCCCAGGAACTGCACACGGCTTCCCGCCCACATGCGCCGGGGCAGGTCGACATTGGGAAGCAGACCATCGTCATTCCGCTTGGGATGGCCGTCATGCCCCATGGCGGACTGGCGTTCCGACGGCAGGAAGCAGAGCCAGTGGCCGAGCGGCGGCAGCACGGATGACTGCCAAGGCGGCGTTTCATGATCCAGCATGGCGGAAAGCCGGGTGAAACGGTCGCTGTCGGACCAGTCGCGCAGGACTTCCTGGCGGCCGACATAGGATTGTGGATCGCTCATGCGAACTCCTTGTTGATGGCGTCTGTGTGGCTTCCGATGCCGGGCACGGTGCCGTTGCGCAACCCTTGCCCGGTCCACCGCATGGGAGAAGCGGGAATTTCCGCTGGACCGGACGGCGTCTCGATCTGCTGGCGCCGCAGCGCCGGGTGTCGGGACAGGTTCGCAACCTCATTGACCGATCCGAAGGCAATCGCCGCCGACTCCAGCCGTTCGATCAGTTCGTCAGGGTCCAGCGTGGCGAAAATGTCCGCGACGATCGCGTCCAGCGCGACCCGGTTGGCGACTCGGCGGCTATTGTCCGAATAATCCGGCATGTTCGCCAGCTCGGGCCGTTCGATCACGTCACGGCAGAAGATGCGCCATTCCCGCTCGCTCTGGATCGAGATGACGACCGGACGGCCATCCCGGCAGGAAACTGCGCCATAAGGCGCGATGGAAGGATGGCTCAGCCCCACCCGTCCCGGCGCCCGCCCCGCATAGTCATGGTGGAGCAAGGGCACCGCCATCCATTCGGCCAACGAGTCGAAGAGCGATACGGCAATGGCCCTCCCCTCGCCCGTGTACGCCCGTTCGACCAACGCTTCGAGAATCGCGGCATGGGCGTTCATGCCGCAGGCGATGTCGGCGACGGAGACGCCCGCCCGGCCCGGCGCATCCGGCGTTCCGGTGATAGCGGCAAGCCCCGTCTCACACTGGATCAGCAGGTCATAGGCCTTGCGATCGCGCAATGGCCCATCCTCACCATAGCCCGATATGTCGCAGGTGATGAGGCGCGGATGGCGCGCCCGCAACGTTGCGGAGCCAAACCCCGCCCGTTCCGCCGCGCCGGGGGCGAGATTCTGCACGAACACATCCGCCTGCGCGATCATCTTGTCCAGCAGTGCCGCGTCGCTTTCCCGCTTGATGTCGAGAACGACCGATTCCTTGCCATGGTTAAGCCAGACGAAATAGCTGCTCTCGCCATGGACGGCGCGGTCATAGCCCCGGGCAAAGTCGCCTTCCGCCCGCTCCACCTTGATGACGCGCGCTCCCGCATCGGCGAGCCGCTGTGAGCAGAGCGGTGCGGCGACCGCCTGCTCCAGCGCGACCACGAGGATTCCGTCCAGCGCGCCCATCAGAAGCTTTTGGGAAGCCCCAGCATGTGGGTCGCGACGTGGCTGAGGATGAGGTTGGTGCTGATCGGTGCGACCTGATAGAGACGTGTCTCGCGGAACTTGCGTTCCACATCATATTCCTCTGCGAAACCGAAGCCACCATGGGTCTGGACGCACATGTCGGCGGCATACCAGCTTGCCTCCGACGCCAGCATCTTGGCCATGTTGGCCTCCGTGCCGCCGCCATTACCCTCGTCAAACAGACGGGCGGCCTTGTCGACCATCTCGGCCGCCGCCGACAACTGCACATAGGCGCGGGCGATGGGGAACTGGATGCCCTGATTCTCGCCGATGGGGCGACCGAAGACGGAGCGTTCCTTGGCATAGGCGCTGGCCTTGTCGATGAAGAAGCGCCCGTCGCCGATGCATTCCGACGCAATCAGGATGCGCTCGGCATTCATACCCGACAGAATGTAGCGGAAACCCTTGCCCTCTTCGCCGATCAGGTTCCCGGCGGGGACCTTGAGGTCGTCGAAGAAAAGCTCGGTCGTGGCATGGTTCAGCATGGTGCGGATCGGCCGGATGGTGAGGCCATTGCCCACCGCCTCGCGCATGTCGACCAGCAGCACACTCATGCCATCGGAAGATTTGGCGCATTCCTCACGTGGGGTGGTACGGCACAAGAGAACCATGAGGTCACTATGTTCAGCGCGGCTGATCCATATCTTCTGACCGCTCACGACATAATGGTCGCCCTCGCGCCGGGCGAAAGTACGGATGCGGGTGGTGTCGGTGCCCGCCGTGGGCTCGGTGACGCCGAAGGCCTGGAGGCGCAACTCGCCTGAGGCGACCTTGGGCAGATATTGCTGCTTCTGCGCTTCAGAGCCGTGCTTGAGCACGGTGCCCATGGTGTACATCTGCGCATGGCAGGCACCGCCGTTGCAACCCGAGCGATGGATTTCTTCCAGCACCGCCGTCGCCGCCTGAAGGCCAAGGCCCGAGCCGCCATAAGCCTCGGGAATCAGCACCGAGAGAAAGCCCGCCTCCGTCAGTGCCCGCACGAACTCCGTCGGATAGGCGCGTTCGCGATCCAGCCGCTGCCAATATTCCCCCGGGAAATTCGCGCACAAACGACGAACCGCATCGCGGATCTCCGGAAAGCTTTCCTGAACCTCGATCACAATCATAAACTCTGTCAAACTGATCCATCATCACTTTGTCTGCATTCCGCGTCAAAACCCGGATGGGCCTATCAGTTATGCCGCTTGGGCATGGCTGGCGGTGAGGTTGGCATGCTGCTATTGGGGGAGCATGGACCTGCGCCAGCTCCGTCATTTCCGCCAGATCGCCGAGAGCGGCAGCGTATCGGCAGCCAGCGGCGTCGTGCACGTGGCGCAACCGGCGCTTAGTCGCCAGATGCGCGCGCTGGAGGAGGAATTCGGGACCCCCCTTTTCGTTCGCACCGGCCGCGGCGTGCTTCTGACTCCAGCTGGCCAGTCGCTCCTGGTCGAGGCGCGTCACCTGCTGGATGAGGCCGACCGGGTAAGCAAATATATACGCAGCTTCGGCACGCGGCTTTCTGGCGAAGCAACCATCGGCCTTTCTCCCACCATCGGACGGCTGCTGACTCTCCCTCTCGCCCAATGCGTGCGCGCTGACTATCCGGCACTAAAGCTGCGCATTGCCGAAGCCTTTAGCGGCACCTTGCTGGAATGGCTCCAGACCGGGCGGATCGATGCCGCCATTCTCTATCACAAACCAGTGAGCGGATCGATCCAGTCGGAACTGGTAGGGCGCGAACCACTCTCCATCATCGGCGGCAGTGATGCAATTCCCTTTCCGGCCAGAGCAGAAGTGCCGATCCGCGCACTGGCGGGGCATTCGCTCGTACTCCCAACGCCGCAACATGGTTTACGCAAGATGGTCGACGAGCATGTCGCGACGCATGGCGTACCACTTGATCTGATGTTTGAATTTGATGCGCTGGATGCAATGATCGCCGTAGCGCGGCAAGGAATCGCGCTCACCATCCTCCCGGAATCTGCGGTACGGCCAGAACTCGCCTCCGGCACGTTGCGAGCATGGCGGATCGGTGATCCAGCGCTGGTACGTCCAATAGTGATCGCTACCGCTTCCCAGCGCGCCGACGCCATCGGACAACGAGAGATCGTCCAGCTGCTGCGCCGGGTCATTCTATCGACCGCTCAAGAAAGCGGATGGGGAATCCTGTCGCAGTCCGGCTAACGCCACAATGACAACAACCGGCATGGGCGGCGATAAGATTTTGACCGGCAGAATTTGATATGCGTCCCCTTGCCGACAAATCTCATGGCAGAGCCGGGCATGGGGCCTAGCCAGCGGTCTGTCCCGACCGCCGCACGTAGAGATGAAGCGACGCCATCCGAACCATTGCAGTAGACGGCTCGAGACCGTCGTTATGAAAGACTCGGCTCTGCAGCCGGATCGCAGGGCCCATCTCTGTGGGAATATAGCCGTGCCGGTGGATCATTCTTACGGCCTGAAGTCATCACCGAAGCCGACAACGACCCAAAGGTCTCGAAACTCATTTACATCACCACCTTTGCACCAGACAAAGGTAAATCCGTCTCTTCGTTGATCGCGAACCTAGCTCCTGAACAAAGCGACATTCATGGCCTTGCGTGTCAGTGCTGCGGTAGCGGCAATCGAAAGCAGCTATGCAATCTATGTGTCGAAGCCAGACTTCGTGGCGGGACTGATCGCGCCGCACTCACCTGAATTCGAAAAGATGCAACCGCCGCCAGTTTAACCGGTGGCGGTTTGACTCGAGCAGCGTTCGATCAACTCCTATCACATGGCACGGTGGGCGCAGCCGATATCCTGAATGGGAACCTCATTGCTCCACCCATGCGCGACTCAAGCGATGATTGTGCGCGGTTCGGGGAAAGCGTCGAGCCCGAACGCACCAAACTCGCGGCCGATCCCCGATTGCTTGAACCCGCCGAATGGCGCGTGCGGTTCACGCGGCACAGCATTAATGGCGACGCGGCCGGCTTCGATCTGTCCAGCGACACGCTTTACCCGTTCCAGATCGGATGATAGGATACAGGCCGCCAGACTGTAATCAGTGTCGGGCGATCGCGATGGCTTCAGCCTCATGACGATAGGGGGTCACGCACAGCACCGGACCGAATATCTCCTCGCGTGCAACCCGCATCTGGTTGGTGACGCCTGCGAAGATCGTGGGTCGGGCAAACCAGCCGCGATCGAGATGTTCCGGGCGCCCTTCGCCGCCGGTGAGCAGGGTCGCGCCTTCGTCCTGACCCAACCGGATGTAGGACTGGACATTCTCCCATTGCTGCAGGCTCACCATTGGGCCGATATCATTGGCCGGACCGGTAGCTGGGGCGACCTTAAGCGCTTCCGCCGCCGCCTGCGTCCTGAACTCCTTGCGGTAACGCTTGCTCGTCGCCTTCATTCCCGTCCATCCGCATCGGGATACCCATCCTATGAAGGGACTGCCAGCTCCCGCGCCATTTCGCGATGCAACTGCTGACAGGAAATCTCACTGCGGCCGTAGATGAAGGTGCCGTTCCCATGAGAACCGGCATTGCTCTGGATCGTTTCTTCCATCGGAAAGTCCTCGGTCAGTGCTGCTTCTCGCAAAATCTCCCAGCTCCGGTTGATCCGGCTCGCGACCGTGTCGTCAAGACGATCCTTATCCACCAGGAAACGGATCTGGATCAGCGAACGGTCGACCGCCAGCGGCCAGACAGTCCAGTTCTCGATATGGTCGGGCGTCGGCAATACCATGGAATTGGGCCATAGATACATGTTGGCGCCGAAATAGCGCCAGTCGCGGTTGAAGGGTTGTTCGTTGCGCACGCAATCGAGCAAACGCCGCCGGGGTGAATAGGACATGCCATGCCGGCCCAGATTCTGCCAGGCGGAGATAGCAGTACTCAGCAGCTTTCCTACAGTATTGGCGTGCAAGAACTGAGGATGGAGAATATCCGTCGCGCCGTCCAGGATAATCTTCCAGTTGACGCCCAGTTCGATCGTTTCGGTACGGAAGATGACAGTGCCCGGAATGTCGAAGGACGGCATGTGCTCATCTGCAAGCGGGCCGAGAAAGCTTTGGAGATCGCCCGTGCCGTTGGTATCGAGGTTGACCCAGATGAAACCATGCCGCTCCTCGCAGCGAACGGGAATCAGGCTGCGGCAGGATTTTTCGATGCTGTCGAACGTATCTTCATATGGCACGCCGCGAAGCGCCCCGTCCTGCGCATAGGACCAGCCATGATAGGAGCAGACGAAGAACTTCTTCTTGCCCTTTTCGGCCAGTTCCACCTTGCCGCCGCGGTGCCGGCACATGTTGAGACAGGCGGCGACAGCACCGTCCTGCCGACGGACGATCAGCAGCGACGTGCCCAGAATATCGCGGGTCAGGAAGGTGCCGGGTTCGGGCAATTCGCTATGATGCGCGGCGACCAGGAACTGGCGCCGGATGGCGTCGATTTCCCGCTTCGCATACTCCTCATCGGAAAAATGCGCGATGGGAACCAGCATATCGGTGTCGGCGAGATCGGTGGTGCCATTGCGGATATGGTCTATGATACGGTTGGAAATCGTTTCGCTGACGTCCAGCATGAGGAAGCTCCTGAAAATCTGGTGAAAATGAGACGTGACAGCCCGGCAAGTGCCGCCTAGAGCGCTGTGATGACGGTCTTGGTCTCCGTGAAGGCGTGGATACCCTCCGGGCCACCCTCCCGCCCCCATCCCGACTGTTTGAAGCCGCCGAAGGGCAGGTTGGGACCGGCGATGCCGTTGCAGTTGACCCAGACATATCCGGCGCGAAGCCGCTTTGCGAGGCGATAGGCATTGGAGATGTTCTGCGTCCAGATCGTGGTCGCAAGACCATAAATCGTGCCATTGGCCAGCGCCGCCAGTTCCTCGACATCGTCGACAGGTGTCGCCACGACCACAGGACCGAATATCTCTTCCCTGACGACGCGCATCCGGGGATTGACGTCCGTCAGGATCGTCGGCTCAACGAAATAGCCCTGATCGCCACGGGCCCTGCCGCCGGTAACGACCGTGGCGCCTTCCGCGATCCCAGACTCGATATAGCCCAGCACCCGGTGCTGCTGCACATCCGAAACCACCGGGCCGAGCGTTGTCGCGGGATCAAGGCCCGGCCCGATCCGATGCGCCTGCGCGATCGCGGCCATGCCCTCGATCACCTGATCGAAATGCGAACGCGGCACATAGAGGCGGGACCCGGCGGCGCAGACCTGGCCACTGTTGCGGAAGATGCCGAAGGCTGCGCCCGCAATCGCCTTTTCCATATCCGCATCGGGGAAGATGATGGTCGGCGACTTGCCGCCCAGTTCCAGCGACAATCGCTTGAGATTGCCACGTGACGCGCCGATCAGCGACTTCCCTACCTCGGTCGAGCCGGTGAAGGAAATCTTGTCGACGCCTTCATGATCGGCGAGCGCCGCGCCCGCGACGCGCCCATGGCCGGTGACGATGTTGACCACGCCCGGCGGCATACCGGCTTCCATGAACAATTCGCCCAGCCGCAGGGCGGTCAGCGGCGTCTGTTCCGCCGGTTTGTGGATGGTGGTGCATCCAGCGGCCAGAGCGGGGCCATGCTTCACGACCGCCATGGCCAGCGGATAATTCCAGGGTGTAATCAGCCCCGCGACGCCGACCGGCTCAGGCCAGGTCTGAACCATATATTCGCCCGGCGTGTCGGCCAGCGGTGTCGTGCCTCCAACCTTGGTGCACCAGCCAGCCCAATAACGCAGCACGGACGCGGCATAGGGAATATCGCCGTGGCGGGCGGACGCGATGGGCTTGCCATTGTCCAGCGTTTCCAGCTCGGCAAATTCGTCGGCGCGCGCTTCCAGCAGTTCGGCGGTGCGCCAGAGGATGCGGCCGCGCTCGTCGGGACGCAGCGAGGACCAGCTTCCCTGGTCAAAGGCACGCCGGGCGGCCGCGACAGCGCGATCCATATCCTCCTTCCCGCCAACCGGGACAGTTGCGATGACCTCCCCCGTGGCGGGATTGCGGACGTCGATGGTCTCACCGCCCAGCGCATCGACGAACTGGCCGTCGATCAGCATTCGGAATGGCCGGGCAAGCGATGCCGCGGTGCGACTGTCGATGGCCGGATGCATGGCGCGCTCTCCCATCATCATTGCTGTCCGTTCCTTGCCGCCGCCTGGGCCTGGCTCTGCACATAGGCGCGGATGCTTTCGACATCGTCCACCGACATCCAGGGCGCGAAACTCTTCATGCCGCTGTCCGCCAACGCACCGTCATGAACGATGGCCTTCCACGTCGCCCTATCAGGCAGCGCACCGGAGCGTCGCAGGTCGGGCAGCACGCCCTTGGAATAGCCGCCCGCGCCATGGCACATAGAACAAACATTGGCGAAGAGGCGCGATCCGTTGGCCACCACATCGGACGGCCATTTTTCCTTCGTCAGTGCGAGAGGCGCGCGCGCCGGCGTGAAGGGCGGAAGCGCAGCCTTCCCGTCCAGGGCGAATACCAGCACGCGTCCATCGGGTTGGGAATAGCCGCCGTCGAAATCCGGCAGGGCATTGGCGCCGCCGCCATCACCGGCGACGATGGCGATATATTGACGCCCCTTGATCTCGTAGGACACGGGCCCGGCCTGAAGGCCCGTCTGCGCGGGGAAGCTCCAAAGCTTGCGCCCGTTGCGCGCGTCAAAGGCCTGGAAACTGCCCTGCCGCGTGCCCTGAAAGACCAGATTGCCGGCGGTCGAAAGTACACCGCCATTCCATGTGGTGGGATGGTCAACGCGCCAGACTTCCTTCTGCCGCACCGGGTCCCAGGCGAGCAGATAACCCTTGAGCGCCGCATTCGCCGCCTTTTGCCCGGCAGGGTCATTGGGGACTGCGGTGGCGGTCAGGTCGACGCCATAATTCATCAGCGCCGGGCGATAGACGAATTTGGCATCGTCCTTGTAAAGGAACGGAATCTCCTGCGCCGGAATATAGACGAGGCCGGTGCCGGGATTGTACGACATCGGAAACCAGTTGTGCCCCCCAGCGCTGCCCGGCATGCTGATGAAGGATTTGCCGTCCCGGTAACGCGCCTCGGGATTTTCAACCGGCCGCCCAGTCTTCATGTCGACATGACTGGCCCAGTTCACGGGTACATAATTTTTGGCCGACAGCAATTTTCCGGTCTGGCGGTCGAGAATATAGAAGAAGCCGTTTTTGGGCGCCTGCATCAGCACCTTGCGCGGCTTGCCGTCGATGGTGAGATCCGCCAGCGTGATCTGTTGCGTCGCGGTGAAGTCCCAGCTTTCGCCCGGCGTTTCCTGATAATGCCATTTATATTCGCCGGTGTCGGCATCGACCGCAACGATGGAGGAGAGGAAGAGATTATCCCCCTTGTCCTGCGAGCGCAGCTTGCGGTTCCAGGGACCGCCATTGCCGACGCCGATGTACAGCTGATTGAAATCCGGATCGTAGACGATCGAGTCCCAGGCCGTGCCGCCGCCGCCATGGTCCCAATAGCGGCCGAACCATGTCTTCTGCGCCAGTTCCCTGAGCGGACGGTCGGACACTTCGCCATCGCCGTCCTTCGCGGGATTGCCCGGGATGGTGTAGAAGCGCCACAGCTTCTTGCCGGTCTTCGCATCATAGGCGGTCACATAGCCGCGCACGCCCACATCCGCGCCGCCGTTGCCGATGATGACCTTGCCGTTGAAGGCGCGGGGCGCGCCGCTGATGGAGTAGGGCTGGTTGGGATCGGTCGTCTGGACGGACCAGATCTGCTTGCCGGTCCTGGCGTCGAGTCCGATCAGGCGACCATCGATGACTGCGGCGAAAATCATGCCGTCATAATAGGCCGCACCACGGCTGATGACGTCACAGCACGCGATCGCCGCCTTTGCCGGTGAGAGCTTCGGATCGAAGGCCCAAATCTGCCGGCCGGTTTCCGCCTCGAGCGCGACTAGCTTGTTCCAGGCGGTCGTCACATACATGACGCCATCGACCACCAGCGGGGTCGATTCCTGGCCACGCGTGCTGTTAAGGTCGGCATACCAGGCAAGCTTCAACCGGCTGATCGTATCGGGATTGATCTGCGTCTGGCGCCCGAAACGCTGTTCTTCATAGGTGCCGCCGGTCGTGACCCATTGGTCGCCCTTTGCCATGGCGGCGAGCATGACCTGCTGCGCCGTGCTGGTCGTGGCGGCGCCACCCCCGCGCAGAAGGAGGGCGCCCATGGCGCCAAGAATGGCGACCGCTACCAGGCCACCACGCTTCACAGATAATCGAGACATGCCTCTCCCCGCCTTATTCGGTTATGATTGACCCGAAACCCTGGCCCCTGCGGCATCGGCGTCAGCCGACGACGCCGTCCGTACGCAAGGCCGCAACGGCCTCACCGTCCAAGCCAAGCAGATCCTGAAGCAAAGCTTCGCTATGTTCGCCCAGCAGTGGGGCGAGATCCGCGCGGAAAGGCTGGCTGGTCTTGATCGGCGTGGAGACGAGGGTCATCTTGCCCGCCTTGGGATGCGTGACTGCGTAGACATTATTCCGCGCGACGAAATGCGGATCTGCGACGACATCCTTGAAGCTGTTCACCGGCATGACCGGAATATCAACGGTGCGGAGCGCTGCGATCCAGTCCGCCTGTGATCGCGTCAGGAAAATGGCGGTCAGTTCACCGTGGACGATGCGGTCGGCATCCTCCTCACTGGGCGCGTCGGCATAAATGGTGGCGAGATCGGGCCGGTCGACGAGCCGGGCGAAACTCTGCCAATATTTCTCGGTCAGGCCCATAAAGTAGATCGCCTTGCCGTCAGCGGTTCGATAATTGTCCATGCGTGGCCAGCGCAGCATCCGTTTCTGGCTGTCGGCAAAGCCGGGCCGCTCAAAGGTCTGGTCGGGATTGAGCACAGGATCAATCGCGTCGGGTAGCCACAGCGCGGCGCAATCGGCCGCCGCCACTTCCAGGGCCGCGCCTTCACCGGTGCGCTGCGCCTTGATGACCGCCGAAAGGACACCGACCGCCGCGACGATGCCAACCGCGTGCATGCCGATGGACGTCGGCTGCTCGCCGCCGAAATTGCTGATGTCCTTGCGCTTGTCGATCTGGCCGAGGCCGCCATAGGCGTCAAAGGACGGGCCGTGCGAAGCCATAGGCGCATAAGGGCCTGTCGCCCCCATGCCGTTGATCGTGCAGAAAACGAGGCGCGGGTTAATAGCCTTCAGCGCCTCATAACCCAGGCCCAGCCGCTCCAGCACGCCTGCGCGCATGCCTTCGATGACCACATCGGCCTTTGCCGCCAGCGCGCGGAATATCTCGCGTCCCTTGTCGGTCTTCATGTCGAGCGACAGGCTGCGTTTGCCCCGGTTCCAGCGCATGTGCATGTAGCTGAAGCCGTCCGGCTCACCGACGGCGGTGAACCCGGAATAGCGGACGGGATCGCCCCCATCGGGCGTCTCGACCTTCACCACGGTTGCCCCCATGTCGGCCAGTTGCATGCCCAGCCCGTCCGGGCCGAGTTGCGACACTTCCAGCACGATCAAGTCTTTCAGGAAATCATATCCGCTCATTGCATCCTCCATGGCTGCGCGATCCGATCCGGCGCGCATCCCTTTTCTGTTCGTTCTTGTCCGTCAGATCATTGCGAAGCGGCAGCCAGATCCCTGCCGAGCTGACGATGCAGATGCTGGCAGCTGATCTCACTGCGCCCATAGATGAATTCGACATCGGGGCTGGTACGGGCATTGGCCTGGATCGTTTCCTCCATCGGCCAATCCTCATTCATCGCGGCTTCCTCCAGGATCGCAAGACTGCGTTCCAGACGTGCCTGCATTTCGTCGGTCAGTTTCGCGGGATCGATCAGAAAGCGAATCCGGACATGGCAGCGGGACGCCGACTGCTCGTCCGGCCAGACCGTCCAGAATTCATAATGATCGGGCGCGGCAATGCAGAGCGAATTGGGATAGAGGACGAACACGGTGGCGAAATAACGCCAGGCAGCTTCGGGATTCTCACCCTTTTTCACCACCTCGGCCAGTCGGCGGCGGGCGGTGAAGAGTTGGCCGTGGCGGCCATAATCCTTCCAGATGCCGACATTCGAGTGGACCAACTTGCCGACCCCGGTAGGATGGAGGAACTGGGGATGGAGCACGTCATAGGCACCATCCATCACCAGCTTCCAGTTGACGTCGAGCGTATAATCATGCTCGATCGCGATGACCGTTTTGTCGATCTGGAAGGTCGCAAATTCGCGATCGGCTTCCTCGCTCATGAAAGCGCTAAGGTTGAGCGCCGGTTCCCTGACTGAGAGGTCCACCCAGATCAGACCATGCCGCTCCGCACAGCCGACCGGGATCAGACTGTGACACCCACGATCGATGGGATCGAAGCTGTCTTCGAACGGAATGCCGCGCAGGGCACCGGCGCGATTATAGGACCAGCCATGATAGCCGCAGACGAAGAACGGCTTGTTGCCCGACGGCGCCATCTCCACCTTGCCGCCGCGATGGCGACACATGTTGCGGAAGGCCGCGACCGTGCCATCGGGCTGCCGCACGATCAACAGTGCCACACCCATCACATCGCGGGTGATGAAGCTGCCCGGATCAGGCAGTTCGGCATGATGCGCGGCAATCAGCGGCAATCGGCGCAGCAGGTCGCGTTCGGCGGCGGCATGCTCCTCGGACGAAAAATGGCGGGAGGGGATCCGCAGGTCAGCGTCTGCCAGATCGGTCGTCCCGTTGCGGATATGGTCCACCATAAGGTCGAACACGTCGCTTTTGATGTTGGTCATGTGCCCTCGGTCCGTTGCGGGAGCCATCTCCCAGGCTCTTTCGATTTACATTTATCGTAATATGTAAATATCATTGGGTCAAGCATTGAGCAACGGGATGGAGTAGCCGTCAGGCCACGCGCTCCAGAGGCGCATAGCCGTCGCCACGAACAAGCCTGCCGGGCAATTGCCCCGTCGGCACGCCGTGGCGATAGGTCACTACGCCGCTGACGATGGTGGCGTCATAGCCTTCAGCGCGCTGATGGAGTCGGCGTCCACCCGCCGGCAGGTCATGTGCCACGCGCGGCGAATGCAGCATAAGGTTGCTATGGTCGATGACGTTGATATCGGCCTTGTAGCCGGGCGCCAGCACGCCGCGGTCGGTCAGGCCCACCGTTTCGGCCGGACGCCGGGACAGTTCCTGCACGATCCATTCTATCGGCATCCGCTGCCCTTCCTCGACATCGCGCGCCCAATGGGTGAGAACATAAGTGGGGAAGCCGGCATCGCAGATCATACCATAGTGCGCTCCGCCGTCACCCAGACCCAATATTGTGTGCTCATGCAGCATCATTTCGCGGATCGGTTCCGCCGTGCCCGTCGTGAAATTGGCACTGGGATAATAGAGGATGGCGTGCCCATCCTGTTCCAGCATCAGGTCATAGGCCAGTGACAGGGGCGTCACGCCCGCCTGCTCGGCCCGTTTGTCCAGCCGCATCGCAATATCGGGCATATAATCCGGCTGCTCGCCAAGGGCGAAACATTTGTCGACCGCGCCGATCAGCGCGTTGGTGATCGGCGTCGGATCGGGGATCGGTTCTTCGGCCAGGATGCGCGCCTTGACCTCAGGATTCCGCAGGATGGCCACGCGCTCGGCAAGGGGCAAATGCTTGATGGCGATATAACCCGGCCGGTTGACAATGGGGCTGAGGCTGAGTTCCAGGCCCATCATCACACCGATCGGGCGCGGGAAGACCTGACCACGGATTGGCAGGCCCGCCGCCTGGGCGCGATCGAGCCCCGCAATCATCGCCCGCCATGCCGCTGGCCGTTCGACGATCTCGGCCAGAGAAAAGGATATGGGTCGTGCCGACTGGCGGGCTATTTCCTCCATCACCCGCATTTCGCCTTCCGGCTCGCGATGCACATCGACGATGATCTGGAAAACGCCACCTTTCGCAGCGCCCAGACCACGAGCGAGTGCGAAGAGTTCTTCATCGGCGGTCAGCACGCTCGGCGCGGGATGGCCATCCTTCGCGCGATGGCCAAGCGAGCGTGAAGTCGACACGCCGATGGCGCCGGCACGGACTGCTTCGGTCACAAGGTCGGCCATGCGCTGCCGGTCGGATTCGGTCGATGCCTCATGATTGATGCCCCGATCGCCCATGACATAGACGCGCAACGGAGAATGGGCGACCTGCATGCCGACATCGATGTCGAAGGCCCGGTCGGAAAGCGAATCCAGATATTCCGGAAAGCTTTCCCAGTTCCATGGAATACCTTCCGCCATCACGACTTCGGGGATGTCCTCAACACCTTCCATGACCTTGATAAGCCGGTCTTGGTCGCCGGGTCGGCAGGGCGCGAAACCCACGCCGCAATTGCCGCCGATCACCGTCGTCACGCCATGGTTGCTGGACGGGCCGAGCGTATGTTCCCACGTCACCTGACCATCATAATGGGTATGCACGTCGATGAAGCCCGGCGTCACGATCCTGTCCGTCGCGTCGATTTCCTGGTGGCCGGAACCTTCAAACGTACCAACAGCGGCGATGTGGGAACCCCGGATCGCAAGGTCGCCCCGATAAGGCGCAGCGCCCCGTCCGTCGACGATCGTGCCATTGCGGATTACGAGGTCATAGTCGCTCATCTTATGCTCCATCCTCTGTCCCATGCGCCCTTCTGCCAGGGCTGGTCCTGCTGCCAGCGAAAGCCTGGGCACTCCCATCCGGTGTTTCCCCCCGACGCCAAACGCGCTTTCGGAATCGGTTGACCGGCCGTTGCCGGAGAACTACATTTTACAAAAAAAGGCAATTGATAATTTCGGCGCGACAGTTCTACGCTGAGAACCGTTCCGTTGGGAAAATCGGCCTGAGGTCGCGGGACAATCAACAGGAGAGTATCATGGATTCTCAAACAGGTGGTGCGAAAGGCTTTTTCGACGATACGTCGCTGCATGTGTCCTCGGTCGCGCAGGACATCGTCCAGTCGCTGGATTTCAAACCGATTTCAGCCGATTCCCATATCACAGAGCCGCCCAATACCTATATTGACTATATTGATCCCAAATATCGCGACATCGCGCCCCATGTCGAGAAAAACGCCAAGGGCGGTGACATCTTCGTCGTCGACCGGATGGACCTGAAAATCGGTTTGGGAGGTCTGGCCGCTGCGGGCAAGGATCCCAGCAAGGTCGCGCTCGATGAAGCGACCTTCGAGGAGTTGCATCGTGGCGGATGGGACGGCTCCGCTCGTGTCGCCGCGCAGGATCGTGACGGCGTGGGGGGTGAGATCATCTATCCCTCCGTCGGCATGTTGCTGTGCAACCATCCCGACCCGGATTACAAGGCCGCCTGCTTCACCGCCTATAATCGCTGGCTACAAGAGTTTCAGTCAGCCGCGCCCGACCGCATTTTCGGCATCGGCCAGACGGCGGTGCGGTCTGTCGAAGAAGCCATTGCCGACTTCCAGCGCATTCGCGAAATGGGCTTTCATGGCGTGATGATGCCGTGCGATCCGGCGACCGAATTCGACTATGACGACCCGCGTTTCGATCCGCTATGGCAGGCGGCGGTGGACCTCAAGCTGCCGTTGAGCTTTCACATCCTCACCGCCGGCCGCGACATTCAGCGGCTGGGCGATGGTGCAGCCGCCCATCGCGGCAAAGGCAAGGCGAATAATTTCCACACCTTGATCCGTGCCAATCAGGACGTCATCAGCATGTTCATCTGGGGCCGCATTTTCGAGCGCTTCCCCGACCTGAAACTGGTTTGCGTTGAGGCCGATGCCGGTTGGGCCCCGCATTTCATGTATCGCATGGACCATTTTTATAATCGCCACCGCTTCTGGTCCGGTATCGGTGAAATGCCGAAAATGCCGAGCCAGATATTCGCTGATAATATCTATCTGACCTTCCAGGACGATTTCATCGCTTTCAATTCGGTCAACATGATGAACCCCAGGCGGATGCTATGGGCCAATGACTTTCCCCACAGCGATTCGACCTGGCCGTGGAGCCAGCAAATGCTCGCGCGTCAGACTCGCAACCTCAGTGTTGAGCAGCGGCGCTGGATTCTGCGTGACAATGTGGTTGAGCTATATGGCCTGCCCAATGAGGATGACGGGCTGCGGCAGCAGGCCGCCTGATCTTCACCAAGGGAACAAAAAAAGGGGGCGGCCAGTCGAACCGGCCGCCCTTTTTTGTTCCGATGACGATCAGAACTTCAGCGTGCCGCGAAGCATGATCTGGCGGCCACGCCCGACCGAGGCAAGCGTGTCCGAGGGTGTCACATTATTGGTACCCGTTCCCGATCCGGTGAAGGTCGCGTCGATCGCGCGGTAATATACAAATTTATTGGTCAGGTTCTTGGCTAGAACGCCGATCGAATAACCTGCCTCATTATTATAGACCAGACCCGCATCGATTGTCGTGAAGGCCGGCTGTAGGGAGCCGGGTTTGTTCGAACTCGCCGCGAAGAAGCTGCTCGAATAATTCGCGTCGGCAGACAGGGTCAGCTTGTTTTCGTCGCCAAGGGGCAGTGAGTAGACAAACCCGCCCTGGACGCTCCAGTCAGGCGCACGGACCATCCGCTTGCCGCCCAGATCCTGGCTGGTAAAGACTCCACTGGCATTGGGAACGATATTGCAACCCTGCGCAACCGACTGCCCGGCATAACAATTGGCAACGAAGGTGACATAGCGCGACCGGTTATAACCGACCGATCCGTGAAGGTTGAACCTGTCGTTCGCCTGATAGGTCGCGTCCCATTCGATGCCGGTCGACCGCGCCTTGCCCGCGTTGAGCACGATCTGGTCGGCGATCCCGGTCGGGCCGACGATGGGACTGACGATCTGGAGACCCAGCGTCGTGTAGCGATAGGCGATGAAGTTGGTGTGCAGCCGGCCACCCGCCATCCGCAGCTTGACACCGCCCTCAAAGCCACGGGTCTTCTGCTGATCATAGGAGCGATCGAGCAGAAAATTGCCGGCTCCAACGTTGAAACCGCCGGACAGGAAGCCCGTCTTGTATGCGCCATATACGGTCATATTGCTATCCGGTCGCCAGGCGAGAGTCGCTTCGGGCGAGAAATTGTTCCAGCTGTCAGTGGGCTTGGCGGTGACAAGCGGAGCGCCGGCCGCGTTGGTGATGTGGAAATCCTTCTTCTCATGACTGAACCGGCCGCCGCCCGACAACTCGACCGTATCCGTAATCTTGTAGCTCAGCTGACCAAAAACCGACCATGCTTGGCCCTTCTGCGTCGCGGGTATCTTGGTCTGAAGAATGGTGGGCGTCGTAATGTTACGTGCGACAGCATTGGAATAGAAGAGGGTGCTGTCCTGATAATGGCCGCCGATCATGAAATTGAACGGTCCGTGGAAGTCGCTCGCCAGCCGCAGTTCCTGTGTGAATTCGTCGACATGATAGATTTGCGCGCCGCCGAAAACAAATTGCGGGGCAAAGGTCGGATCGGCCGCGGTCAGGCTCGTGACAAAGCGGGTCCGATTCCAGTAATAGCCGGACACGCTGGTCAACTTGAGTGTGTCGGAAAGCGAATAGTTGAGTTCGAGTCCCGCCAAAATCTGCTTTTGACGTAGGAAAGGATCGCCATGGGCATCGGCAACGGAGAAATTGGGGTCCGTCTTGATGATATTCGGCCCCAGATTGCTTCGCACGACCGTGTCGTTCGCGCGGCAATCGTCAATCGCCGGAGCAAGTTGCGCGGCTCCCAACGGGCAGGCCACGATCTGCATGTTGCTTTCAGCACCGGACGTCAGCAGATTGCTGTAGTTGAACTTGAGGCGCGCATTGAAGTTGCCGCCGGGATCGAACTTCAAAGTCACGCGACCGCCATAGTCACGATTGAACGGCAGTCGGCTGCGTTGCGGACCGGTCAACGCCGTTTCCGGCGCGAGATTGTCGAAATAGCCTTTCATCCGTGAACCATAGGCCGCGACGCGAACACCCAAACTCTCCGTCAGGGGGCTCGAAACAAAGCCGTCGAAACGATATTCGTCGCCGACAAATTCATAGCTGCCGTTGATGCCGGCCTCGAACTGATTTCCCGGATCGGCCGTGCGGATGGCGATGATACCGCCGGGGCTGTTCTTTCCGAAGAACAGGGCCTGCGGTCCCTTCAATACTTCCACCTGCTGCATGTCGACTTCGGACAGGCGACGGATGTTCGATCGTCCCACCTGCACGCCGTCAATGTTGAAAGATACCGCCTGGTCAGCGAAAGGATTGGACTCACCCACACCTATGCCACGGATCATGACAACGCCGCCCTGCGCGCTGGCGCCCGCGTCGGACATCACCAACTGCGGCACCGACTGAACAAGATTGTCCAGTTGAACAATGCCACGGCGCTGGATTTCTTCGGCGCCCACCGCGCTGACGGCGACCGGCGCATTGGTCAGCGTCTCCTCGCGCCGGCGCGCTGTCACCACAATCTCGCCCGCGTTCAATTCGGCCCGGTCCTCAGGACCCGTCTGGGCATGGACGATCGGGCTCAGCCCGGCTGCCAGCGCGCTCCCGGCGACACCGAGCGCCAATGCGCGGCGAACGATTGAATGTTTCATGCACTTCCCCTCCACTAGCTTTTTCGGCTCATGCCAAGGATGCGAACTGACGTGCTGGCGGAGCCAATTGACTTCTAGCCGAACGCAGTTTGGGCGAACCGACATCCTTCCGCATATGCGGCCGATTCGCCCTGAAAGCACGGTATCGACCTGCATCAGGACTTAACTAAACATATAACGATATTTGTAAATAGTAAAGTTCGTGGTTAATCGAACGACTAAGCCGGTTGGGCCGCAGTTTTTTCACCCATTGTCACGTCTGTCCTGCGGGGATTGGGGAGCAGGCCGAGCAACACGCCCGCAAGCACGAAGAGGCTCGCGCTGAGTATCCCGGCAAGGTCATAGCTGCCCCTGGCGTCGTGAATTGCACCAAACAGCCAGGCCCCCAGGCCCATGCACAGGGCGCTGATCGAAACATGGGCACCAAAAATCGTCGAGAATGCACGCAGACCGAATTGCCGCGCCGTGAAATAGGCCTGGATGTCGGATTCACCGCCCATGGCCGAGCCAATCAAGGCTACAGCGACGATGCAGGCGACCAACGTCAACTGCACTTGCAACAACAGGAGCGCACCGGCTGCGGCAGCCAGCATCACCGTCATGGCAATGAAAGGAGCGTGAAACCGGTCGAACAGCAGGCCCGTAACGCTCCGGCCGACAACGATCATGGCAACGAACAGCGATGCCAGCATGGCGACGGTTTCGCCGGACTGCCCCTTGTCCGAAAAGAGCGCGGGAAGCTGATGCAGGAAACCGCCAAGCGGGATGGTGGTCGCTATGGTGGCCAGCATGATCTGCCAGAAGGCGCGCGAGCGCACCGCGTCACCGAAGCTGTCGCCCGTATTGCCCTGCGGACGCATCACCCCACGGCGCGCGGTCCCGCCATCCAGCAGGAACAGCGCGCAGGGTACCCCAACCAGCAAAGGCAGGATACCGATCAGCCCATAGCCGAAGCGCCAACCATGACTGTCGAGCAAGGCCGTCAGAATGGGAGAGAGCGGTATCATCAACAGCGCCGTACCGCTCATCGCAAGGGCAACCGCCAGACCGCGCCAGCGCATGAAATGACGTACCACCACGGGGGAGAAAACCACCGAATTGGTCGCACCCGAAAACAGCGCGATGGCCATCAGCACGGCGTAATAGACGCGGATATCGCCGGGAATGACGGACAGCAGCAGGACAAGCAGGCCATAGCCTGCCAATCCGATCGTACCGATCCGCCGCGCGCCGTAACGGTCCGTCAGCACACCGATGAGGGGAATTGTCATTGCCATCACCGCCATCATGCAGGTAGCGCCAAAGCCAATGTCGCCCCGATCCCAGCCCAGCGATGTTTCCAACCGTTTTACGAAAAGGCCCGCCGTATAAGTGAAAAGCGGGCCGCCACAGCCAATAGCGCCCATCGCGCCCACAAGCGGGCGCCAGCCATCACGCCATTCGCTGATCGATATGGCGTCCGGGGTGTCGGACATTTCATCCCGTGTCACAACACGCCCCTCTGACAAGCTGACCGATATTCCTGCATCAGCCGCGTGGCAACGTCGGCAACACTCTCACGCTGGCTTGCATGGTGCACCCCATGTCCCGCCGCAAAGGCGCGGGGCTGCGGTGTACCGGCAAAGCCTGCAGCAAAATCGACGCGTGCGGCCTGGGAATCGGCCGGATCGAAACCTGCGTTGACAAGACTGCGGCGCGTGAATGTCCCTGGCACGCCAGTGACGGCTGAACTGACGACGATGTCGTCCAGCACCGCCTCAACGACAGCATCCTTATATTCGGGGCTGGCCATGCTTTCGACGCAGGGAATAAACCCTGTGCCGATATAGGTGAAGTCAGCGCCCAATATCTCGGCGGCACGGACGGCCTGACCTGAAGCAATGGCGCCCGCCAGGACAATCGCGCCATCGAAGAAGCTGCGGACCTCCGCGACGAAGCCGAAGGGGTTGGCGGTGCCGGTCTGGCCCCCAGCACCACCGCAGACCAGCACAAGGCCATCGACGCCCGCGGCCGCCGCCTTCCGTGCCAGTGCAACGCTGCTCACGTCGGCGAAGACATAGCCGCCATAGGCATGAACGGCATCAAGCGCACGGCGCGGTGAACCAAGGGCGGTTACGACAAAGGCTGGACGCGCGGCCGCGATCAATTCCAGTTCCTGCTCGAAGCGGGTGTAGGATGAATGCGCCACCATGCTGACGCCCCAGGAGGCAGCAGGCGATACGCTGCTGGAGACACCCTGCTCAATAACGGCAATCCATGCGGCCAGTTCATCAAGGGTCGCGGGATTTTGCGCCGGGAAGGCGCTCACCAGCCCAGCGCGACAACCAGCGATGACCAACTCGGGGCCCGATACGCGATACATGGGCGCCACAATCGCCGGCAGCACCGTGTTACGCCGCAGAGACGCAACGATCTCCGCACGGCGCCGCGGGATAGGCGCAGCCGTCATGCCACGCCGGTTTGTGCAGGAGAAGGCGAAGTCAGTTCCTGATACAAAGCTCCCAGATCGCGCCGCGAAATCTTGTTGGTGACGGTCTTGGGCAGCGGATTGGCGGAGACGAGAATTTCCCGCGGCGTCTTCAACGGACCGAGCAACGGCCGCATCTGCGTCAGCAGGATTTCGGTATCGATGGCCATACGGCTGTGCACGATTGCCACGACCCGCTCGCCCCATTTGTCGTCAGCGACGCCCACGACACCACATTCCTCGATTGTTCCGATGGACGCCAATGCCCGCTCGACTTCAGCCGGATAGATGTTGACGCCGCCGGAAATGATCATATTCTTCAGGCGGTCGACGATAGTGATCGTCCCTTCCTCATCCCATTGGGCCAGGTCGCCGGTTTTGAAATAGCCATCCTCGAACGCGGCCTTGGTCGCGTCCTCGTTGCGCCAGTAGCCGGTCATCACTTGCGGCCCCTTCATCCACAATTCGCCCACCATGCCCGGCGGACAGTCCTTGCCATCCCCATCCACGATGCGCGCCTTGAGCATCACCTGCGGGAAGCCGACGCACCAGGGTTTGCGCATGGAAAGTTCGACCGGCGGGGTGCAACCCATCGCACCCACTTCGGTGCAACCATAGACCTGCCTGATTTTGACGCCCTTGCACCGGAACGTCTCCAGCAGGCTGACCGGCACCGGCGCGCCCCCCGTCGCCGCGACGCGGAGTGACGACAGGTCCGCGCCTGCGAAGCCGGGAAGCGCAGGCAGCCGTTCCCAGATCGCAGGCACCTGGGTGATGAAGGTGATCCGTTCAGCTTCGATCAGCGAAAGCACCCGTTCGGGAACGAGCGCCTTTTCGATGACAGCGCAGGCGCCGATCAGCATCATCGGGATCAGGAGCGACAGGCAGCCGCCGGTGAAGGCCAGCGGCGCGATGACCAACGTTTTATCATCGCTGGTGAATCCAAAGCCGGCGGTATAACCGAATACATAGGCAAGAATTGTGGCATGGGTCTGCATGGTACCCTTGGGCATGCCCGTACTGCCGGACGTGTAAAAGATTGCCGCGAGATCGTCGGGCGCCACCGCTACAGGTCGCAGAGGAAGATCACTGGTAAAAGCATCCTCCAGATCAACGGGCGGGAGGCCCGAGGCGACGGTCGCCGCCACGATAAGCCGATCGGCCGGCCCTTCTCCCAGGATGAAGCGATCGCTGAGATTTGCCCCCCATTCCCGGCTGGTGATGATCGCCTCGCATTCCGCATCAGCCTCGATCGCACGCAGTTCAAAGCTACCGAAACGGGCGTTGAGCGGCACCAGAACGCCGCCCGCAATGGTTAGGTGTCTGGTTGCGACACATCATTGGCATAATATAAGATGTCGTCGACTTTAGTCATAAGATCGTCCGGTACCGACGGTTTGTAAAGAGGATTGGCGAGCGCGGGTGCCAGTGCGATCCGTTCCTCCACCTTCTGGCGTGGTGAGCTGCCTTGGAGCGCGCGCTGTCGTCGTCGATTGTAGGCGCGGTTGAAGCCGGCCAACAGGATTTCGAGATCCGCGTGGCCGGCGACGTTGATGCCCAGCACCTCGCTGGCGATGCGGCCGTTGAAGCGCTCGACCATGCCATTTGTCTGGGGTGTATAGGGTTTTGTCTTGCGATGAGTGACCTTGATCTTGGCGCAAGTGCGTTCAAAATCGTCGGCGGTGAAGCAGGATCCCCGGTCGGTCAGGACATGGGTGATGCGGAAAGGGAACGCCTTCCTAGCGGCGTTGAGAAAGGTGATAGCGTTGGCGGCATTCTCGGCGTCGTAGACGTCGAGATGGACGAACCGTGAGCAGCGATCGATGGCTACATAGAGGAAGCGCTTGCGGATCTCACCGTCCGCGGTACGCAGCTTGGGCAGATGTTTTACGTCGATGTGGACGAAGCCCAGATCATAGTCCTTGAAGCGGCCTTGCCCTTTGCGCGGCTGCGTCGTGGGTTTGGGTGGGCGGCGGTTGAGCCCCTCGGCCTTGAGCACCCGATAGATGCTGTCGCGATTGAGGTGTGGCAGGAAGTGCCGGAGCACGAAGGTGAGATCATCCAGGGCGAAGCCAGTCGACCTGCGCACAGCGCAGATGATGGCGCGCTCTTCCTCGGACATGCACCAAGCCAGGCGCTTGGGCCGGCTTGAGCGATCCTGGACCTCCTTCTCGCCGCGTCTGCGCCACTTGCGGACGGTTTCGTCGCTGATGCCATAGCGCTTTGCGACGACACTGGCAGACTCGGTAGAACGAGCGATTTCCGCCCGCACAACAGGCGTGGTTCGGGCCTGGGGATGTATCTGCACCATCACAAAACCTCATCAACAAGAGCAGCAAAGCGCCATGCGTGATCCGCAATAGCGCTGCTTACCATGTCCCAATGATGTGTCGCAACCAGACAGTTAGGCCAGCATAAGCTACGGCCCATTCCGCACAGTTGCCAAGCAGGATCGCGACTCTGTCGCCGGGCTTTATACCTCTGGCTTGCAGCGTTGCCGCCAAGGCACGGGCGGCAGTGACGAGTTGCGACCAACTATAGCGCGTATCTTCACAGACGATCGCATCCTTGTCAGGTCGAAATTTTGCCCAATAATCGAACAATTCGGGGAGAAGGATCACAATGGGTTCCTCTGCGCGTCAGCTTCTGGCTTTGTTGAGAAATGACTGGAACAAATCGCCTACCGGCTCCGGAGGCAAGACATTGATAAGGTGCGCCGTTTCGGCGCGCTGCGCATCGACACGACGGCGACCGATATTGTCGTCGACCAGCAACTTGACACCTTGCACACCACCAGGGGGATTGTCCGCGATCATGCCGGCTAGTTCGATGGCCTTCGCCAGCACCTGATCCGGCTCCACCAGATAGTTGAGCAGGCCATGTTGAAGCGCCTCCTCGGCTGAAACGAGGCGGCCGGTCAGCAGCCATTCCTTGGCGATGCCGCTGCCGACTATGAGGGGGAGCGTCCATGTACAGTTGACGCCGTTATAATTAGCGGCGGTCACCTTGAACGTGCTCTTCGCGCTGCCTACCCGCATGTCGCAGGTGATCGCCATGGTCGCCC
The DNA here is from genome assembly GCF_013375555.1 of Sphingobium sp. EM0848. NCBI lineage: Bacteria > Pseudomonadati > Pseudomonadota > Alphaproteobacteria > Sphingomonadales > Sphingobiaceae > Sphingobium > Sphingobium sp. EM0848. The sequence continues at coordinate 1,095,993 of NZ_JABXWB010000005.1, read as the reverse complement.
CCCCGCCATAAGCCATGCCGTTCAACGCGGCGATGACCGGTATCTTGCAGGAAGCGATCGTCCACATCCACTGATCGCGCCGGTAATAATCCCAGAGCTGCTCGTCGGGATCAAATGTCGCCAGTTCCTTGACGTCATAACCGGCCGAAAAGGCGTGCTCACCCATCCCTGTCAGGATGATGGCGCGGACGTCCGCATCCTGTTCAAAATCGCGAAAGGTCTGATTAAGCTGGCGGAACATGGCGACGTTGAGGGCATTGCGCGCTTCGGGCCGGTTCATGGCAATCACCGCAACGCCGGCACGTGGTCTGTCGATGATAATCGACTGGCTGTCGTTCATTCCGCCTCTCCATGTGCACCAGCCAAGCCTCTCGGGGGCTTGGTCAAGTCTGCCGGAGACCGCCTCCTGGTCCATGCCCGCAACTGGGCGGCCACCGCCAAGTGCGATTCCTGATGGTTACATATTTCAATTTTCGGAAACTGTAAACGCCTTTTGTCGGAAAGGCCGCCGTGAATCAGCCTGCTGGCTGGCCCCGTCCCGCCAGCAGCGGCTCGACGATGAAACGGCGGATGAAATGGCGAGCCTGTTCCTCATTGACGCCCAGCTGGTCATAAGTGCCAAGCAGCATCATCTGGGTCAGCGAAAGCCAGGAAACAACCTGGTCGGTCGACACATCAGTCGCCAATTCTCCCGATTGCTTGGCCTTGGCGAGAAGCGATGCCCAACGCGCGCGCGCGCCCACTTGAAACGGGCTGGAGGTATTTTGGGAACGCGACGACATTTCGAGTTCCTGCACGAAACGGCGGACATAGAAGTTTTCATGGGCGACCTGGACTGAAATCAGGATCGCTTCTGTCACCGTTTCAGCGAAACTATCATGACGGGCCATCCGGGTCCGGAATTCGTCGTGGACCTTCGCCATTTCACTCAGGCTGATATAGTCGACGATCTCCTGCTTGCTTGTGAAATGCTTATAGACCGTCGGGCGCGACACCCCCGCTGCCACGGCGATGTCCTCGATCGTGGTCTTCTGCAGGCCGTACTGTTTGAAGCATTTGCGAGCCCCGCGCACGATCTTCTGAGCAGTCGGGTTCACCGGCTTGGCAGCCCCCGATGTTTCGTTCAGCAAATCCAAGAATTCGTTCTCCAATCATTTCGCACATGAGGCATGCGATTCGCCGCATCGGCGCAGTTGTCAACCCTAGCGGTTCATAGCGTGCTCGCCAACATCGTGGCAGAAGGACTCCATATTGAAGAGCGAGTCGGAAAATCCGTTTGCCGGACGGTGACATTGGGTGCCGGACCGCGAGCCATCTGCTCATCCGTCAGCCAGTACAGATCGCTCATCTCCTGTCTCCTTGCGGAGCCTGAATCAGATCGATCGCCTCCTATCAATGGGTTCTGAGGCTAAGACCCCTCGTCGATTTCCAGATTGGCGCCAAACTCGCAACTTGTGGGTAATCGCAAGTGGCCCAGCGATAATGTTAATATTTCCGGCGCATTTTCCATTTGAGGAAGAAGGGATCGCCATCATGCAGGTGACCAAAGAGGGGGCATGATGAAATCGCCCCGCTCCCTTCCCACAGCGCTGATCACGTAACGTGGTTCACCACTGGTAGCATCGATACATTCGAGCAGGGCAAGATTTCCATCCGCCGCTGCTCGCAGCGGCGGATGGAAATTGCGGCGATGACGCTTTGGAATGGCCATGAACAGCTCCCATGAAAATGGGGACGGTCGCTCCCGCGCCGCCCCCCGGATGATGTCTCGTCAGGGCTACAGTCAACTGCGCCGGTTACGCCAACTGGCCTTGGGACGCCCGACAGTTGCTGCGGCGGCCTGGTCCACCTTGCGGAAGGCCTGGATCGGAATGCACGCCTTCCACAGCGCCTGATAGAGATTGGCCTGGAGGCCGGCCCCTTCGCCCAGCACGGCTTCGACCGGTTGCAGTTCGACCATCTGCAAAGGGCGCTTTGCGCCCTGCTCCTGGCAGGGTGTAGGCGACCAGCGGAACCTGACGGTCCCCCGCCCATGCCGCGACGATGGCGTCGAATCCCTTGCGCTGGGCGGTGGTCACCAACGTCATATGCGGGATGCGCTCGAGGATCAGGCCGAGACGTTCCCAGATCGGTTGCCAGTCGTGCCAATCGGCATGGCCCGGCGCGACCACGATCAGTCCCGTGGGCAGACAGCGCTCGCACGCGGCAAGATCGCGGGCGCGCAGATAGTCCTTGCACGGCGACCTGGGTTGCGCTCAATGCCTGCAGCGCGCGGGCTGGACAGCTCTTGCTACCGCGTGAGGGAGACCAGGACCAGCCGGACTGGGCGCGATACATTTCGGCGGCATAGTCACGCATGCCCGTCTCCGCATCGGCACGACCTCTCCAGACCACGCTCCTCATTCGTGCGCATGTGTCGCCCACTGACGGCCACGCGACATCTTCCCCCCACACGCCACCGCGGCATAGATGAACGCCCACCAGGGCCGAGACCCGCGCAGCGGGGCTCGGGGCGCCAGCCTGTCAGCCCAGTGCCCGCGCCATGCGCGGGCGATCGCCTAGCCCCACACGCCACACCGTTCCACCCTTGACGCCCTGCCCCATCTGACGACAGACAGATTCCATGGCTTCTTCCAAAACCCTCAATCAGGCCAATCTCGAGGCGCTGGGCGCCAACCGGCTGGCCCAATTACTGCTGGAGCTTGTGGCAGGGAATGCCCAGGCCAAGCGGCGCCTGCGGCTGGAGCTTGCCAGCGCAAGCGGCAGCGGCGATGTCGCCGGAGAGGTCGCCAAGCGCCTCGCCACCATCGCCAAGGCGAAAGCCTTTATCGACTGGAACAAAGTGAAGCCCCTCGCCCAGGATATCGAGGCGCAGCGGCGCGCGATCATGGAACATATCGCGCCCACCGCCCCGGCGACGGCGCTGGATCTACTCTGGAAGCTGATCGCGCTGGCCCGCCCGGTGCTCAGCCGGTGCGACGACAGCCATGGGACGCTGGGAACCGTGTTTGCAACGGCGCTCTCCGATCTTGGTTCGCTCGCCGCTGCTGCCCGCCTGCCCTCTGACCGGCTTGTCGACCGGGTGTTCGACAGCGTCTGCGACAATGACCATGGCCAATTCGATGGCGTCGTCGCCCTGATGGCGGAGCCGCTTGGCGAAGCAGGATTGAAAGCTCTCCAGAACAAGTTCGAGGCCATGGCGCGCGAGGTGCCGCCGCGACCACCCCAGGCCGAACGGCGCGTCATCGGCTATGGATCGGGCGGCGCTTTCTATGAGGATGAGATGGAAGCCCGGCGCCATGATCGGCTTGTCCGCCAGGCGCTTGTCGACATTGCCGATGCGCTCGGCGATGTCGATGCCTTCATCGCGCAATATCCGGTCGACCGGCGCAATAATCCCGCAATAGCCGCCGCCATTGCCGAGCGCCTGCTGGCTGCGGGACGCACGTCGGAGGCGATGTCTGCGCTCGACGCGGCCGACGCAATACGGCGTCGGGGTGGCCATTGGCCGGACTGGGACCGAGTGCGGATCGCAGCGCTTGATACGCTGGGCCACGCGGACAAGGCCCAAGCGGCTCGCTGGAAACGGTTCACCACCGCGCTCGACGCCGAATATCTCCGCGCTTATCTGAAACGCCTGCCCGACTTTGACGATCTGGAAGCAGAGAAGCGAGCGCTGGCCCATGTCCGCGCCTTTCCATCGCTCCCGCACGCTTTGCATTTCCTGCTCGCATGGCCCGCTATCGACAGCGCTGCGACAATGCTACTCGCCCGCGCCGACGAACTGGATGGCGATCCCTATGAAATCCTCACGCCCGCCGCCGAGGCGCTCGAATCGCGGCACCCCCTGGCGGCGACGCTGGCGCTGCGCGCAATGATCGATTTCTCGCTCGATAAGGCCCGGGTCAAACGTTATCCGCATGCCGCGCGCCACCTGCAAAGCTGCGCGCATCTAGCGCGACGCATCGATGACTATGGCGGCCATCCCGACCATGATGCCTATGTGACGGAACTCAAGACCAAGCATGGCCGCAAGCGTGGCTTTTGGGACGGCTAGTCTAATGAAAGGATGGCGCCGATGTCGCGTGCGTCATGCAATATGCGCGCAATACGGATGACTGGATCCAAAACGCTGGAGAATATGACGTAGCTGCCATGCGGCCTGGATCGAAGCCGGCGTGAATCTCGGAAAGGGCGACACCGGATCGGGGAAAGTCGACGATCTTCGCGCAAGCCGCTTCGAGTTCATCAAGGAAGGTGACAGCCCGAGCGAGATTTTGGGGGATTGCTGACCATCGGGATAAAAATCGCCTGAACGGATATATGTTAGAGCGGATTTCGACCGGTATGAATCGATAGGGATTTCCATCGGCACGATTTTCTGATTCAGGATCTGTGCTGGTTAAGGAGGCCGGCGTAGATGGGCCAACCTCTGTCGATGGATTTGCGCTTGCGGCTTTTGACGGCGATTGATGAAGGAATGAGCTGCCGTGCAGCAGCGGGGCGGTTTGGCGTTGCGTCCTCGACGGCGATCCGATGGGTGACGCACTGGCGGGAGACCGGGGGCTGTAGTCCCCGGCCTCAGGGCGGCGATATGCGGTCACGCATGATCGAAGAGCGGCAGCAAGACATCCTCGCCCTTTGAGAAGCCCGCAAGGACATCGCGCTGGAAGAGTTGCGCGCAGGCTTGGCCGACATTGGCCTGCACGTTTTCGTTACCGGGCTTCACCGCTTTTTCGTCCGCCGAGGCATGACGCGCAAAAAAGCTGACCATGCAATCGAGCAGAACCGTCCCGACATCCTGAGACAACGGCAGGCCTGGTTCGATAGCCAGATCGAACTGGAACCTGAGCGCCTGGTCTTCATCGACGAGACGTGGACTGCGACCAACATGGCGCGCAGTCATGGTCGCTGCCAGAAAGGCGCGCGGCTGCGGATGGGCTTTCCACACGGTCATCGGAAAACCACGACGCTGGTTGCAGGACTGCGCATGAGCGGCATGGTCGCGCCGATGGTGCTGGACGGGCCGATCAACGGAGACTGGTTCGAAGCCTATGTCGCTCAGGTGCTGATGCCCGTATTGCAGCCTGGCGACGTCGTCATCATGGATAACCTGTCGAGCTACAAGCGTGCCTCAGTGCGTGAGCAGATCGAGGCGGTAGGCGCGAGGCTGCGATTCCCGCCGGTGACACCGGAAGAGCGGCGTGCGGTGACGGATCACAGCGCAGCGCAGGGGAACCCCTGGAGGGTGCCGGCGCGGGCCGCCGCGCAGCGGCAACACGGGCGCCCGTAGGGGGTGTGATCCGTCAGCGGCGCGCCGCAGGTGTCACGTCAAAGGCGGAAAGGCTGTCGGGACCAAGGGAAGCTCAAGACGGATCGCGGCCGATCACGCCGACCGGCTTTCGCTAGGCATCCGAGTCTAACCCCTCGACCTCTCCCCCTTGTACCGCTCAACCCCATAGGGAAGATAAGGGAACTGCCGCCAGCCTGTCGCCGAAAGGCACGATCTCGCCGCTGTCATACAGCACCACGCCATAAGCAAAGCGGTCGCCGCACGCCTCCGCCAAAGTGCGCAATCCGCCAAAGTCGTTCGATCTCACCGTCGCCGATGCCTTGATCTCGATGCCCGCGATAATACCGTCATCGCGCTCCAGCACGATATCCACTTCGCGCATTTGCTGGTCGCGGAAATGATAGGGGGTCAGGCGCTGGTCGCTGGCGATCATGAGTTTCAGGACTTCGGAAAAGACAAAACTCTCGAGCAGCGAACCAAAGAGCGCACGGTCGGCTTTCGCGCGGTCGAAACTCAGGCCGCGCACGGCGGCGAGCAGCCCTGAGTCAAGGAAATGCATCTTGGGCGTCTTGGCAATGCGCTTGATGGTGTTGGTGAACCAGGGCTGCAAGGTTGATACAAGGAAGACCTGCTCCAGCAGCCCGACATAGCGCTGGCCCGTTTTATGACTGACGTCGATGGCAGCACCGAACTGGGAATAGTTGACCAGTTGGCCCGAATGCTCGGCCAGCAGGCGCACGAACTTCGGCAGATCCGTCAGCTTCTCGATATCGGCAATGTCCCTCAAATCGCGGGTCAGCACCGACGTCAGATAGGAATGCGCCCAGTCCTGGCGGCGGCGTCCGCTCGCGCGACTGATCGCCTCGGGGAAACCACCCAGCAGCGCAATGCGCACAAGATCGTCTCCGACGATCGCGCCACGATCGCCTTGCAGATTGCCGCCGAACAGGCGATCCAGAAAGGAGGGTGATTTGCCCTCGATCTCAGCGCGCGCCAATGGCAGCATGCGGATCGTTTCCATTCGCCCGGCCAGGCTGTCCGACACGCGCGGCAGGGTCAGCACATTGGCGGAGCCTGTCAGCAGAAACCGGCCGGGTCGATAGTCTTCGTCCACGCTCTTCTTGATCGCCAGGAGCAGGTCGGGCGCGCGCTGAATCTCGTCAATAATTGCCCGGTCGAGACCGCGAATGAAGCCGGTGGGATCGGCCTGCGCCGCTTCGAGGACCGTGTGGTCGTCGAGCGTGACATAGGTCCGGCTCGAATCACCCATTTTGCGGACGAGCGTGGTCTTGCCAGCCCGTCGTGGACCCACGATGAGGACCACTGGGGTGTCTGCAAGGGCTTCTCCGACCCGGCGCTCAGCCAATCGTTCGTACATGGCAATCCCAAACTTCGATGATTGGAACTACCGGATATGATAATTGGAAGTCAACTGCCAGAAATCTGGAAATCTCTGGTTCGCGATATGGGAGCACCGTTCATTCTCTGGAGAGTGAAAGTCGCGCCTACGAGCCCATATCCGCCACTAGCGAATGGTTGCCTTTGGGATGTGCCGATATTGCCGCCAATGGACAAATTTTGGGTGTCTTGCTCCGAGTTGCTAACTAAACGAGGTCCGCTTCTCGCAGCTGGTAAATCGAAAACGGCGTTTCGATAGTCGGCCAAGTCTCGCGGCCTCAGGCCGGCAAAGCCGACGGTCGGCACCTAAGCATCGAGCATCATCGCCTGAACGGCCGATTAGGGTCGGTTTGTTTGGGAACCACTCCTGTGTCTGGTTGCGACACATCATTGGGACATGGTAAAGAGCGCCATCGCGGATCACGCGTGGCGCTTTGCCGCTCTTGCTGATGAGGTTCGTGACGGTGCAGATACATCCCCAGGCCCGGGCCATGCCTGCTGTGCGGGCGGAAATTGCCCGTTCTACCGAGCCCGCCAAGAGGGATCGGCGCCTGAGTCATCATGGAACTATAATTCTATTCTCCTGGTGGGGTTCGACTGGGACGGAACAATTTCAACTTTCGATATAATGATAGAGTTACATCCGAATGAAAATTACCCAAAGATTGACCAAATTCATGTAATTCATGTGCCAGTTGAAGTGTTTGCGCTTCCGGCATGTGCTAATAGGGTATAATCCGTAGGGATTGTCCTCGCGGAGGGACGGAGGGATCATCTCGATGCCTGACGTTTCTGACGAGCGCTGGCAGATCGCCGATTTGACGATGGATGTCGGTCGCCAGCAGGTCATGCGTGCCGGTAGCCCAATCCCTTTGCCTCAGCTGTCATTTCGTTTTTTGCTCGCGCTGGTCCGCTCGGCTCCGCTTGTCCTGTCCGTAGATCAACTGATGGAGCAAGTCTGGAAAGGCATTTTCGTCAATGGCGAGACAGTCACGCAGCGGGCCAAGCTGCTGCGTGATGCCTTGGGCGACAATGCCAGGGAGCCACGCTATTTTTCCGTCAGGCGCGGCACGGGCTATCAGCTTATTCCAGAACCGATCCGGCTCGAAAATGGCAGCGGCGATGCGCATCGAGGGGAACGCCGCCGTAGACCGGTCATCATGGCTGCGGTCGCTATCGGCTTGATGGTCGCTGTCGGTCCATCGACGCTCACCATTTCGTCGGGCATAGCAAGCGCCACGGAGAACGGGAGTCCGCGCGTGGCGGTACTGGCGTTCGACAATCTGAGCAGCGACCCGTCCGACGCTTTCATCGCGCGAAGCATTCCGGAAATGGTGCTCGACCGCCTGTCCTCCGTTCACGGCCTGACGGTGATCGCGCGCGATTCCGCACTATTGAGTCCCGCCGCCACGGCCCCATCAGATGATGCGGCACGCCAGTTGCGCGCAGCGTTCATCGTGAAGGGTAGCGTCCAGCGCGTGGGAGATACGCTCAGGGTCACCTGTTTTGTTGTCGATGCCGGAAGACAAGCTCGCATCTGGTCGGAGCGGTTCGACTGGCCGGTTCGCCGCATCTATGCCTTGCAGGATCGGATAGCCGAACGTGTCGCAGTTTCGCTGGCGAGCCGCACGCCCCTTGGATCATTGCCGGAACCGCCGGCTGGCGATCGCAATGGCGACGCTTATCTGGCCTATCTGAAAGGCAAGTCGCTGCTCAGCCGCTTTACCATTTTGGAGGCCGATGCGGCGGCGCTTCAATTTGAACGAGCCGTGGCGCTGAAACCGGATTTCCCTGAAGCGCTGATCGCACTCTATGATGCGCGGATGCAGGCCGCCGACCTGCGCAAGGATGATCTTGCCGTGTCGCGCGCGCGCTTTCAGCCGCTGCTGGACAAGGCCTTGAAGGCCTATCCCGAGTCCGGGCCGGGCCTGTTCGCCAAGGCCATGTGGTCCGATGTCACGCCCTCGCGGCGCGAGATTCTGTTCAGACGCGCTGCGGAACTGGACCCCAGTAACAGTCGCGGCCTCACCGCCTATGCTGAATTTCTCGACCAGACCGCATTGCGCAACAAGGGATCGATTGGCGTCGAAGGAAAGGCGCTGGTCGATAGGGTCCTTGCGATCGACCCGCTTTCGCCACGGACCCGCTGGTGGGCAGTCCAGCGACGCTGGAGCGGGCAGACGCCAGAAGAGGTCGAACAGGGCCTTGCGCGCGAACTGGCGATCGACCCGCAAAATTATACGGTGGGTGAGCGTTATGCCTTTCGCCGGTGGATGTTCCATGGGCAATCGGCAGAGGCCATCGAACGGATCGAGCGTGTGATCCGGATCGATCCGCAAAATCCATCCGGTCCGCACTTTGGAGCTGCCTTTTATCTGGATGCGGATGATCCTGAAGCGGCACGGTCGCTTGCAGCAACGACACCGGCATCCCGTGATGCGTCGCGTATCCTTTTCGCGCAATATGTCGGCGACTGGCGCGCTGCGGGCGAAGCAGCCTATGATCGGCGGGGCTTCCTGTTCAACGCCTATCAGAACTGGAACTGGCCCGAGGCCGTCCGCGACCACGCGCTCCACACGAGAGAATATGATAGGGGTATCAAGGCGATTGAGTCCCATTTCGGCTTCGACCTCGAAAAGCCGCCATCGATGAGCATCGCGCGGATGCTAGCCGCGCCCGCACTGGCGCATCTTCTGCTGGCCAAAGGTGATAAGCCTGCCGCGATGCGCCTGCTCGCCGCAACGGTCCAGTGGATCGATACCCATCCCCGCTATGGCCTTGGCGGCTTCATGCGCTACCGGGCCGAGGCAATGATGCTTCTGGGCGACCACAATCAGGCGCTCAGTAATTTGCGGGCTTCGGTGGAGTCGGGGGATGATCTACGCCAGTGGTGGTATCTGGTCCGCTCCGAGCCCATCTGGGCGCCGGTCCATGCTGATCCGCGTTTTCAGGCCATCGCCGACCTGTGCAGGCAGGCCGCGAGGGTTCAGCGCGCGAAGCTCGATGTCCTGCGCCGTGCCGGAAAAGTGCCGGTCAGGCCAATGGACCGGCTGACCTGAATATGCGGGCGGGGGGGAGATTGTCAGGCGGCCTTCAACTGACCTTGTTTGCCGCCGCAATGATGGCGCCACCTGCCGGTGCGGAAGAGCGCGAGGCAGCGCATATTGTCGTCACTGCCCGGCGGCTTGAGGAGCGCTCGGAGGATGTACCGCTGGCGGTCGACGTCATTCCGGCCCAAAACATCGGTTCGGGCGGCGTGGATGGTCTACAGATGCTGGCCAATCATGTGCCGGGCCTGTCCTTCGAAGCCATTTGGGGCGGCGCCAATTCCTTTCCCGCCCTTCGCGGCCAGCAGCAGCCCAGTGCTGCCGGTGACAATGTCGGCATGTTTGTCGACGGCGTCTATCAGGCCAATCGGGACGCGACCGATATCGAGCCCCTCGACCTTGAGCGGATAGAGGTAGTGCGCGGTCCGCAAAGCGCCATGTTCGGCCACAGCAGCTTTGCGGGCCTCATCCATTATGTCCCTGCCCAACCGACCGAGGCGTTGATGATGAAGGGGACGGCCGAGGTCGGGACGGACGGCCTGCAGGGAGTTCGGGGCGTGATTTCGGGGCCGCTCAATGCCCTGTTCAAGATGCGTCTCGCCGCATCCGTCCGGGCAGCAGACGGAACGGTGGAAAATGGCGCGCGGCCCGGTCAGCCGCTTGGCAGCTGGCGGCGCTTTGCCATGGCGGCCAGCATTGCAACCCGCGATGACACGGGGCCATTAAGCGCCCAGTTGGCAATGCGCTATGCTATGGCCCGGTCAAACCAGCCGCCCTTCTTCACGCTCGACTATCATGATTTCAATTGCGGCAGCCGAGATCCAGCTTCGGGCGTATGGAGCTACTTCTGCGGGCGGGCGCCCGTCACCGGCCCTGTCGCCCTGTCGCCTGACATTCCCGACAGCCGCACGCGGACCGGACAAATCGCACTCCATCTGGCGCTGGATGCGGGCGAAGTCGAGTTGCGGTCCGACAGCAGCTACTATCGTTCACGGTCCGACAGCTTCAGGGATTTTGACGGCAGCGCCGATGGTGAAACCTATGGCGTCTGTCTGGTTGGCGTGAATTGCACCGGCATTGGCAGCCTGACGATCCCGGTGGTCCGGCTACAGCAGGTCAATATCGTGCAGAGGCGATCGCTATCGGCGCGGGAAATTTCCCAGGAGCTGCGGCTCATCGGGAGCGGGGAGCGCCGCCTTGGCTGGCAGGTCGGCGCGGAGATATTCTGGACGTCGGGCCGATTGCAGACCCAGCCGCCTGCCAGGGTCGCATATGGCGCCGAAACCGGTGGCTTGGCCGCGAATGAGCGGTTCAGCTCGCTCGTCCTGTCGAACCCGCAGCGCGTCGGCGCGCCCGCCGCCATCAATTCCGCCCTTGTCGATAATCCAGACACGCTCCAACTGGTCCAGAACGATTCGGTGGAGCGCCGCCGGACCATCGCTCTCTTCGCAACAGCCGATTATCATCTGAGCGAACCGCTGCGGCTTAGGGCGGAAGTTAGGATCAGCTGGGAAAGGGTCAGGATCGACAGCCGGATAGCCAATTTCGGCACCAGCTCCGGTACCGGCGCGGAAGCCAGAAATTTCCACTATGTCACGCCGCGGATTGGCGTCGACTATCGTCCAAAGGAAGGTTGGCTCGCCTTTTTGTCTTATGCACGGGGCGCGCGCTCGGGTGGGATCAATGCGGTGCCCAATCTTTTGCCGAGCGAGCGGACATTTGAACCTGAGACCAACTGGACCGCAGAAATGGGCGTCAAATATGCTGGTACTGGATTTATCCAATCGCTCCGAACGACCGTCTACGACATCAACTGGCACAACAGCCAGATATTGGGCCTGTCGAGCAGCCCCGGCGTCAACACGCTGATCCAGCGCAACACCACTGGCATCCATACCCAGGGGGTCGAAATCGATGCCGAGCTGGCGCCCGCGCCTTGGCTGCGATGGGATGTCGCCTATAGCTTCACCAATCCCCGGTTCAAGGCGGGCAGCGAAGATCCGGGCAGCAGTGCCTTTTGCGGCCTGAGCTTGGGCGTGACGACATCCAGTTTTTGTTCGCTCCGCCCGAGTCTGATCAACTCCGGCCAACTCGTGCCCGATATTTCCGGGAACAGGGTCTTTCGGGCAGCACGGACGAGTTGGACCTCCGGACTTGCACTGTCCCCCGCGTTCGGTCGCCGCTATGGCTTGCGGTTGCGTTTGTCAGCCAGCCATCAGGGCAATGTCTATGAACGCGCGATCAACGGCCTCTATTATGGTGAGCGGACGCTGGTAGATGGGGGGATATCCTGCAGTTTCGGTGCAGTATCAGTCGAGCTGTGGGGTACCAACCTTGGCAATGACCATTATATCCGGGTCGCGGCGGGTCGTCCTCCCACTTTCTATTTGGGAATTCCGCGCCCTATAGACCTCATCGTCGGTGAGGGACGACGGATCGGGCTGACCTTGCGCCTGTCCCACTGACGGCTCCAGTCGCGCCTCTTTGGCAAAGCTTCATTGTCAATTTGGCGGGCTTTCACGGACTTCAGGTGCTGACTGTGATAGCCAGTGTCCTCACCATCCGATGGGAGGACAGAAACCATGTCATCCTTTCCTGCATACCCGGCATCAACCCGCTTCGATCTGCTGATAGTGCGTGCCGTGGGGCTCATGAGTTGCGCCATACTGTCTGCTTGCGGTGGTGGGGAGGTCGCGTCGGTTCCGGCTCCTCCTCCAGGACCGGTGACCCCTCCCACGCCGACCCTTGTCTCGACCATGGGGGCAACAAGCCCTATCCCTTCACCTGCCACCCGGCCGGGAACCTATGACACGATCGCACTGATCGAGCATATCGGTGACCCATCGACGATCCGGTTGGCGGAAGCATCGGAAGTCAGGATAACAACTTATCAAACGACGCCGTCGTCGGACGATGTTGCCTACACAATCGAATTTGCCTCAACCGACCTGCCAGGAGGCAAAGCATCCCTCATCAACATCTTTCAGGGAACCACCGCCCATGAGGAATATCCGCTGAGATTTGGCGATAGGGCAACCATCACCGAGCACTATTCCGATGGCTCGGCAAAAGCCGCCATCGTCGAGCGCACGGCGGAAAGCAGTGATGAAAATTCGGAAGCCATTGGTTCCGCCAACCATTTGTGGCACACTCTGTTCTACAATATCGGCCTTTCGCACGTATCCCTGGGCGAATGGATGTGGCGGACGATCCGGCCGGATGGCGTCGTGACCGACGCGGGGCAAGCTTTCTTCGTGCATGGCGACCGGACACCGGTAGCGGAAATCCCTCTATCCGGGACCGCAACCTATTCGGCCGCATCGCTCGGCTTCAGCACGGATGAGGCAAATTGGAACTTTCCTGGACAAGGCGCCCCCGTTGCCATCGGGCTGACAGCGGATTTCGGCCAGCGGTCGATCGCCGCACAACTCGACCGTGAAGGATCGCTCATCGGCGATACTGTGGGCGGTTTTGTGGCCATTCAGAGCATCCACGCGCAGGGAACCGGACAGATCGCTTCGGCGGGCGACTTTTCCATTCCATTGACTGGGACCGTAGGCGACGTCGCGGCGACAGGAGCAATGGATGGGGCCTTCTTCGGCCCCAATGCAGAGCAGGTTGGTGGTGTCTTCACCCTTCAGCGTGATTCCGGTCCGACGCGGGTGAGCGACGCCTTTGTCGGCACGCGCAACTAAATGCTTCTCACCGGGAACCGCGAACATTCGTTCGGGGAGAAAGACAATGATTAGGAAACATCTCTATTCCGCCATTCTTCTGACCAACGTCATGGGCATCTCTGGCTGCGACGGTAGCGACGGCGGAGTGAACAGCATTGCAACGGCGCCGCCGCCGGCTGCGCCCTCTCCCGCACCTGCACCGGCAGTTGCCCTAGGCAATGAAGTCGCCCCACTGTCGGCAACTCCAAGCATGACGGCGAGCACCTACAGCACGATTGCATTGGTCGAACGGCACTCCGGCGCACCGGGATGGGCCCTTGAATCCCTCGAGCCGACAGTTTCGCCGGATCAGGTCCAGATCATGGTCGAACCTTCGAGCAAGACCTTCACGGTCCTGATCGATCCAGCCATTTCACCCTATACGCAAACGGTATTCACGCCGCAAAGTCCGACCATCACAGCCACTGCGCCGGGCGAGGAATTCCACCATCAACTCATCATCGGTCCGGGACTGAGCCACGTGTCGTTTGGCGCATGGTCGGGGTTCACCATCTCGACACGACCTGATGGCACGAGCTTTAGCAAGGATGATCCCACATTCATGTATTTCGTCTACGGGGACAGAACATCTCCGACGGATATACCAGTCTCGGGCATGGCAACATATGCCGCGAAAGTGGGCTGGTCCGACATGAACGGAGGAGGTTTTGGAGTTCCTGACTTTACATTGACCGCCGACTTTGGCGGGCGCTCGATCTCCGCGCTGTTCGATGTGTTACCCATTCTGGACTCTGACTGGTACGGCGGGAATTTCTACTCGCTTGGCTTCCACGCGAGTGGAACGGCGCCGATAAAGGCAACGGGCGATTTCGATATTGCGCTTGTCGGGACGCTGACAAGCAAAAGCGTGGATGCGTCAGTTGCTGACAAGCTCATGCCGATGACCGGAATGGTCAATGGCGGATTTTTCGGCCCCGAAGCTTCGCAAATAGGAGGCGTGCTTAAGTTCACGGCCGAAGATTTCTGGGGAGCAAAGACCGTCGGAGGCAACTTCGTCGGCGAGAAACACTGAACCCGAAGCGGTGATTTGTACGTGTGCCACGCGTCACATGTTTTGGTCTTCCTCGCCCTGGGGCTGGCATCTTCGGCGGATGCGCAAAGCAGTTTGCCTGCTGCGCCCCAGGCGGTCCGTCTCGAACATCTTTCGGCCGAGGAGGTCGTCGCGATCGCTGGGAAATTGATCGATGCCGGGCGCTATGGCGAGGCGCAAACGCTGCTCGACCGGCTTGCCACGGATAATGTCGGTGGCATCGAGCGTGATTTTCTCGATGGCATGATCGCCCTGGCGCGCAAGGACTATCGCAAGGCGGAGTGGATGTTCCGCAAGATCCTGGAAGACGACCCAAGCCTGGTCCGGGTTAGGCTCGAACTTGCCCGGACCTTGTTCCTCGCGGCGAAGGATGAGGACGCCGACTATCACTTCAGGCTCGCAATCGCCCAGCATCCGCCCAAGGCCGTTATTGCCAACATTGCCCGCTTCCGCGAGGCGATCCGCGCGAGGCGCGCCTGGCGTTTCAATGTCAACTTCGGCATCGCGCCCGACAGCAACATCAATTCGGCGACGGACAAGGAGCGGGTCGACATTCTTGGTCTCCCCTTCAAGCTCGATCCTGGCGCTCGCTCGCGAACGGGTACCGGCGTCATCGCCGGCGGCGATGCCAGCATCCGCCTGTTCCGCGATAGTGAACTGCCGCTTTACGTTGGGATCTACGGCCGAATGGTGCGTTATCCCGATCATGACTTCGACGACATCTACACCGGCGGCGAGGTAGGACCAGAATTCCGCCTTTCGGGCGGACGGCTGCGCGTGGCGACGACGGGATTGGAGCGATGGCTCGGCGGCAGGCGCCTCGTCACCAGCCTTGGCGGCAGGCTCAATTTCGACAAAGTGATCGGCGGCGAGTGGAGCCTGGAAGCCTCACTCTCGGCGCGGCACAACGGCTATGCGCGCCGCTCCGATGTGGATGGCTGGGATATCGAGGCCATCCTATCAGCCAACCATGCTCTCTCCCCTTCAGCGCTGGGCTTTGCCTATGGCTCGATCCAGCGCAGCATCGCCGAGGATCCCGGTCAGTCGAACTGGCAAGGTCGCGTCGGTTTGGGGGTTCTCAAGGAAATTGGCTGGGGCCTGCGTCCGCAGCTGGGTCTGGAAGTCGGCCGGCAGGTGAATGATGCGCCGCTCGCACTATTCAACGGAACCAGGCGCGACTGGCGGCTGCAGGTTTCGGCTAGCATCTACAAACGAGATTGGAACATCGCTGGCTTCGCTCCTTCACTGCGCGTTAGCTATAGCCGCTGCTTCTCAACCATTGACCTTTATGACCAGAAGCGCTTGCGCGCAGAGTTCGGCATCGCGAAGGCGTTCTGATAGCTGCCCTACCTGCATTCTTCTGCGCATGTCACTTTTCCTGCTTCATCGCGATTCCGCAAGATGTGCGGTGTCACGACAATGAAGAGGTCTCGTTTCGTCCGGCTTGTGTGCTCAGTGTTGAACAACTTGCCGAGCAGCGGAACGTCACCGAACAGCGGCAGCTTGCTGTGGTTGGCGATATTGCTCTCCTGGGTCAGGCCCCCGATCACGAATGTCTGCCCGTCACGCACCGTGGCCGAGGTCGAAGCTTCGCGCTGGCTGATCGTCGGGTAACCTTGGGAATAGCCGGTCACGCTCGAAACCACGGCAAACAAGTGCGAGGTTACGTAACCGTCTTCGCTGACGCGAGGGGCAATCTGCAAGGTCACGCCCACGTTCACATACTGCACCTGTTGCTGTACCGCGTTGACGCCCGAAAGCGCGATCGAGGTCAGGATGGGGAGCGCATCGCCGGTAACGATCTTGGCGGTGCCCCCACTTTGCGCGGAGATGCGCGGTTTTGAGACGATGCGCCCCTCGCCCTTGGCGATCTGCACATAAAGCGCGACCTGGAAGTTCGCGGTCACGCCGCCGCCTCGCGGTGTGTCGCTGAATCCCGGAAAGCCCTTCGAGAAGGTATAATATCCGGAAACGATCTGGTTATTGGTGTTGTTGAAATCGAGACCGAGGTTGTGCGCACCGGTCTCAGTCAATTCGACGAATTCGGTCTCCAGCACCACGCTCGCCACCGGCACATCGAGCTTGGCGATCGCGTCCTTGATTGCCGCCAGACGCGACGGCAGACCGCGTAGGATCACCGCGTTCAGTCGCCGATCGACGCCAATCGTGGAATCGACCGCGCGCCCGAGCGAATCGTTCGACTGGTTGAACCCACCCGAAACCGGGACAAGTGGCGATCCGGGCAAGTTGCCCCCGCTGCCATAATAACCCTGCAGCCCCGCCGAGCCGAAATTGGGTTCCTGGGGGCTGAAGCCGTCGTTCGGTCTGATCGTTTGATTGCCGGTGAGCAACCCCACGACCTCGCTCACATCTGCATATTTGAGCGGCACCACTTCGAATATCTCCCCCGCACCGGCGATCAGCCCTTGTGACACAGGTTCGATGGTGCCGCTGGCCTGGTTGTCACCCCCTGTCTGGGCCTGGAACCAACTTGGAATCGGCGGCGGAGTACCCGTAGCGTCGGATGTGGTGGACCACAGGGAAAGCAACGCCGTCGAAACCAGCAGGATGCGATGATGCGCCATGGCGATCGATGAGGAGTACGGCCCCGCCGTTCAGGGCTGGGGCCGCAACCACCCAAATTAGTAAGCGGCCACGCGCTGACCGGTCACTTGCCCAGCCAGATGTTGCAGCAACGCGCCGGTGTTAGGCTCGTAAACGTCGATTGTGAACGGACCGCTGTAGGTTGCACCGTTCGGATCGACGGTCACGTCCTCCTTGATGTTTACCTTCGCGTTCAGGGCTCCCGAAACGTCGTAGCTCAGCGCGAAATGGTTGAGGTGATAGCGGCGCGGGCCGGTTTGTTGCCACACACCCATACAGAAGTTCTGGGTTGCGGGCGCGCGGCCGCCGCTGTTCATCAGTTCGGTGCCATCGGAATGCCACTGGGCGTAACCAAAATCGACCTGGTTGCCGCCTGCGGTGAACTTCACCGCCCACATGCCGACGATCGATGCGGCGCCGTAATCGACCCGCTCCAACATATGGGCGTTCGATCCTTCGTTCCACGATGCGGGCTGCTTGCCCGGGATATCACCGCAACCAGCCCATGCGACCGGTACCGTGACAAGGGTGCCTAAGGCCATCAAGCCGACGAGCGAAGCTTTGAATGCACATTGCATGACCAGTCTCCTTGAAGTCACCGAATGAGGTTCTTTCTCCGGCACTACGACCAAGAATAGCAATATGACTGCTTGTTTACCGTGAAGCGCGGCCAAAGTGTTGACGAAGCGCTGCCAAAGAAACGCTTATTGTCCGGTAGCATGGTGCAGAATTATACCGATGTGCGCCGTATCTGACTCATGTTGGGTCTTTCCAAGCGACGGAAGTTTTCTGTGGTCCAGCATCGGGCGCGCTGGCGCCTGCCGGCCATCAATTTATCAGTGTTGGGTCGTTCATCGAAAAAGCCATCGGTCCGAACCCACATAAGCACAAGGCAATATGCCCGCCTTGCCGATGAGTGGGTCACGGGAATTGGCTTGCCCAGCGAGGATTTCGTATCCATTCTCTGAGGCGGACGAAGGCATCGATCATCTACAAGGCGACCGGGAATCTCCCTGCCGTGCAGATCCTGCCAGTGCGTACGCGCTCAATACAAAACCAGGCGAAAGCGAGCGGGAACCTATCACACCCCCCGAGCTGTACGAGTGCTTCGGCCTCGTGCGCCTGCCGGACTTGGCCGCAGCCCGCTGGGGGTGAAGGCGTAATGTCTTGTTCGAGAGCCGGATGCGGGAAACGGGCCGTCTGGCTAGCCCTACAGGCGCGCCGTACGACACCACGCCACTTGCTACCGATGGTCGCTGGGTAGTTTCTGCCCAGCTGTAGGGCATGGGAGGGGCCATTCCAGCATCGGCCATGAGCCTCGCCCCCATGCGGTCGGATATTTGTTGAAAAGCCGTGCGCGCTTCCCTTACGATAACGGTTGATGAAGATTGAAAAGATTGGCATACCTCTGGCGCGGCGTGTTGCGCTTGCCGCTCAAGATTTCGGTACCAAACGCCCAGACGCGCCGAGCATCAGTCATCTTCGGCGCGCGATAAACAGAGTGCAATTGCATCAGATCGACAGCGTTATCCGGCACGGTATTCCTTCCGGTATTGCTTGGCAGAAATTTAGAAGAAGCGCCGTTAGTCAGATTCAACAGCGGCGTCACTTGTGGGACGCATTGTGTCTGCAAAAATGCTCGGTCAAGGAACCGGGTCTTGCACGTAATGGGATTACAACAAGCAGTCGCATCCACCGTTGCAGGTTAACTTCGTGACTCAGAATGACCATCCTTTGAGGTAGAGCATCCCATGGTGCGGATTTGTTCGCTTTCAATCAAGTGACCACCCGTCTCGATCGAGTAGCGCCAAAGCTCGCCATCTGGATCGCTGAGCGCCGCCCGAACCATTTTCCAAAGTGCCCCTTGGCCGATCAGCTCGCGCTTCGGATCAATGCCCGATGCTGGCCCCGAAGCGTAAATCCTGTGCAACCGCGCGGACTGATCGCCAGCATAGTTCGGCACAGTGGTCCTCTCTTTATTTTTCTAAGATAGGAACATAGAAAAGCGATAACGATGACGCCTTGATGACAGGGCAAATGAATGAACAAAAGTCAGTCTGCGCGGCGACAAACAGGATGAGAACTCTCATCCAGATCGTCGCGCTATATCAGTCGGCGGCTATTCCCTATCGACATAATTCCTCCGGTGCATTGGAGGTGCTTCTTGTCAGTTCACGTCGCTCAGGGCGATGGGTTTTGCCCAAGGGCGCAAACAAGCGCGGTTTGCGTCCATACCAATCAGCCGCCCGTGAAGCATTTGAGGAAGCCGGAGCATTGGGCGTCATTAGCGCCTTTGAAATAGGGACGTACCGACAGCACAAAATACAGCGGAACGGCAATAGCGTCCCTATCTACGTGACCGCCTATCCGCTTTCAGTGCAATCGGTCTTGCAATCATGGCCAGAAATGTCTCTGCGACGCCGCCGTTGGATGACGATTGGGGATGCAGCTATAGCCGTGAGGGATACCGAGATCAGCGCCGTTCTCCACGCCTTCGGTGAAGCCTACAGCTTTGATGGTCTGGTATAAATATTGACTTAGGCGCAGTCCGTTTAGGCCTGCAAACTTCCGCAATCGGTTGATTTGGCGTGGGCAGCTTGGTTGAGGTGGAAGCTACCCGGCGTCAAACTCGGCAGCCAGAAAAGACCAATACCGATGACGCAGTTGGGGTAATTCTGAAACGAGCAGCGTCGCCGATCTCTAATGAATGGCAAAACCATCCTTGATCAACATTGCCTTGGCCTGAAACATGACGGCCTGCTCACGGTGCATGAATATCGTCATTTGATCGTCGCCACGCTCAAACGCTGCTCTGGCCTTGCTGGCTTCCTCTTGTGTCCGCTGAAAAAGATAATCGGCATCTTCTGACGCTATCATCATCATCTCCTACCGAGTCGTTGTCGGGCAGAGTAAGGCATATCCGCCATTGCCAAATACCCTTATTATTCGGCATCGCAACCGTTGGTCACTGCAGCCGAACGTTTCGGCTGATGGGATGTAGTCTACCCGGCAGTTCATTACCGCTACGCGCCCATTTCCAGACGGCTTCATGCGGGCCATATTGCCAGCGTAGATGAGCGCATCCGTTTTGTCGGTCGCGCGTTAGTTCTCTTGCCGAAACGAGAGGTGCCTAAAATGCCGGAAAACGCGGATCAGAAGAAGCTCCATTACGATCTGACAAATGTCGGACTTCGTGCGCAGGCGACAGCCGCCGGGCTGCTCCAGCTTTGCCGGGAGCTGCAACAAACAGGTGCGTTGGATAACAACGCCATCGACCGGATCAAGGGCGTGATCACGCACGAGATCATGGAGTGTGCACCACGGGCAATCAGAAAGGAGGCGATGCAACGAGAGGTTCAAGATCGAATTGACAGGTTGTTCGCGGCACAAGAACACCTCGGCCCGGGCGGCGAGGTGGCGTTTGGCCCCAGTGACGGCTCATAGTCGCTTCGTTGCAGCGGCAACGATTGCTTAAGCATCCGATTTTGATCGATTTCCGCTGAGCGGCTTTCTTCAACCGAGTATGGCAGCTTCCCTGAGTCGCTTGCCACCAAGCCGTCATGCGGGACACGGCCCCGGCAAGCGCCCTGGCGAACTGTCCGGCGGCATGAAGCAGCGCGTCGGCATCGCCCGCGCCATCGCGATGAACCCGCGCGTGCTGCTGATGGACGAACCCTTCGGCGCGCTCGACGCGCTGACGCGGGCGGCGCTTCAGGACGTGGTCATGGATTTGCAGACGCGGCTCAACAACACCGTGCTGATGATCACCCATGATGTGGATGAGGCGGTGCTACTGGCCGACCGGGTGGTGGTGATGACCAACGGCCCGGCGGCGCGGATCGGGGAAGACCTGACCATATCGCTGGCGCGGCCGCGCAACCGGCTGGAGGCGATCGACACGGCTGAATATGCGGAGGCGCGATCGGCCGTGATCCATTTCCTGCACGAACGCTACCGCAATCCGGCGACGCTCGCCGCCTGAACATCAGGACAATCCGGCTTGGAGGGGATGCTCTGAAAAGGCCCAGAAAAGCCATCGGGAGCAAATGAAGGGGGATTTATGAAGAAGGTTTCTTTCCTGTTATCGGCATCGGCCCCAATAATGGGGTTGGCCGCAATTGCGGCGCCGGCGCTGGCGCAGGATGTGGTGTTCAAGCCGATCGTCGAGGCGCGGCTGCGTTACGAGACGGTTGATCAGGCTGGCCCTGCGCCGCTCACCAGCAGCCAGGATGCCAATGCGGTGACGATGCGGTTGCGTGCGGGCGGAGAGATTTCCAAGGGGCCGTTCGCTTTCCTGGCTGAGGCGGAGGGTACGCTGGCTCTCGACAAGGATTATAATAGCGGCGTCAATGGCAAGACGCTCTATCCGATCGTCGCCGATCCGGAGAATGTCGAGGCCAACCGGGTGCAGATCCAGTACCGCACCAAGCCGCTGGTCGTGACCATCGGGCGGCAACGGATCAATCTGGACGATCAGCGTTTCGTCGGTTCAGTCGGCTGGCGGCAGAATGAGCAGACCTTTGATGCGGTGCGCGTCGAATATATGGGCGTTGAGAATCTGAAGGTCGACGTCACCTATGCGATTTCGGCGCGGACGATCTGGGGCATCGACGGCGGTAAATTCGGCGCGACCAACCGGCCGACGAACATCGACGGCGACAATGTCTTTGCCAATATATCCTACAAGACCAAGCTGGGGACGCTGACCGGCTTTGCCTATCTGGTGGACGAGGATGAGGCCGTCGTCGCGCTGCGACGGAACAGCAGCCAGACCTATGGTGCGCGTTTCATGGGCGTTCTGCCCTTATCGAAGAAGGTGAAGCTCAGTTATCTGGCGAGCTATGCGCGGCAGAGCGACTATGCGTCCAATCCGGTCCGTTATTCGGCGGACTATGTCGCGGCGGAGCTGGGTTTGGATGTCGCTGCGTTCAAGCTGACGGGCGGCTATGAATTGCTGGGTTCGGATCCGGGCGCGACCGGGATCGCGGGCGGTTATGCCTTCCAGACGCCCTTTGCGACATTGCACAAGTTCAATGGCTGGGCTGACAAATTCCTGACCACGCCGGGGACCGGCATTCAGGACTATTATGCCGGGGCAAGCTATGCCGTGCCCAAGATTGGCAAGGCGGGGCCGCTGGTGGCGTCCTTCGTCTATCATCGGTTCAACAGCGACCGGCTGTCGATCCATTATGGCGATGAATATGATGCGCAGGTGGCTCTGAAAATCGACAGGCATCTGAGCGCGCTCGTCAAATATGCCGATTATGAGCGCAAGGGGATCGCCAGCTATGCAGGGGATGCCGATACCCGGAAATTCTGGGCGCAGATCGACTATGCGCTTTGAACAGATATTGATCAAATGTAGGAAGCAGGTGGCGACATCGTCTGGGCGCCTTCCAGCAAGTAGAACCAGTCCCCTCCGCTTGCATTTTCATTCTGGATCGATCCGCTGCCAACCTCCTATTGCGTGCGCACATCCCCGACCACTTCTTCCGGCCCAAGGGTAGGCAACTACACACATGCTCTCCCCCACCAATGAAGTAGCCGGCCGATACTGTCCGCCATCGCGATAACGGACAGCTTGCTCCAGAGAAGTCAAAATAGGCGGCTGTATGACGGGGAAGAGTTGGCCGAAGCTTATGCTGGCTTTCGTCAACTGACTGACCAATTCTTGGCTTTGCTCAGCTGCCGCCGAAGCGCGCACTCGCTCCCGTCACCTCGTCGCGGGTCGCAGCCCAAGCTTCGGTCTCAATCCAAGAGGCATCGTAGCGGTGCCGGATACCCACCTCGAAAACCGCGATCAATTGATCATATAGGAGAAGGAAAGCGCTCTTCCGGGCCGGAACGGATAGCGCATTGCCCCATCCACTTGCGGCCGGCACTAATTCCCGTTCTGAAGACCAGCGGTTCATGCGAATATTCTCCCGATCAAGGATGCGGCCAACAGACCCTGAACGAGCAGCATCGGTCTTGCGAAAACGCAAGCGGAGGTTCTCCTCCGCTTCAAGCCATGACCGTAAGACTGGCCAATATCGCGGCGGCCGCCAGCCGGCCGGTCTGCGCGCCGCCATTCATATAGCCCGGAAAGGCATCGGACAGATGCTCGCCTGCAAACAGGATCGGTCCGGCTGCGGCCTGCTGCGTGACGCCGCTCTCCCCTTCCACCCATAAATATGGCGCAAACCGGCTGAGTTGGCCCGGCTTGAAGGTGGAATAGGCGCCGCGGGCATAGGGGTCCTTCCCCCAGGCGGTGCGCCGCATCGTTCGTGCGTTGAGGCCGGGCACAGCGGGCGCGATCGCGGCTTCCGCGCGCCGCAACATGGTTTCCGGATCGACCGCCATCAGCGCATCGACCTGATCCCCGCCAAAAAACCAGGTCAGGACGCCGACGTTCCCCGGCTGGCCCGAGCTGGCATCCCAGAATTCGGAGAATATGCCCGCTCCCCCCTTATCGACAGCCCAGGCCGAGCCTGCCGGTCCGGTGTATTTCTCCCAGACGCGTTCGGCATAGCCTGCGTTGATCTTCTCATTGCGGCCACATTCGATTTCTTCCACCACCGCCGCCCAGCCTTCAGTAAGCAGGCCGCGATAATCGATCGTGCGCATCAGCGGCGCCGGCACCGTGACAATCACGCGATCGACGTGATCGATCTTCCCATTGGCGAAGCGCAGATCGAGCCCGCCATCGTTCGGCGAGATCGAAACCAGTGCATGACCAGTCGAAATCCTGGGCATCAGCGGTGCGGACAGGGCCTTCACCACAGTGGATGATCCGCCCATCAGAATGAATCGTTCATCACTAAGAGAAATCAGCTCGGCGTGCCTGCCATCCACCACCGGCAGGTTGAACAGCAATTCGATCGCCGAGGCTTGGCCCGGCTCCGCGCCGAATTCGGTGCGGATCGTGGCCTCCAGCAGAGCGCGAATATGCGGCTTCATCAGCACGGTATGATTATCGAGATAAGCCGTCACCGACATGGCATCCAGCCTGGGCGCGACACCTTCATAATCGGCGTCAAGCGCTGCGGCATCCCTGCCGATCTGCGCGGCGATCGGACGCAGGTCGCGGATCAGGCTGGCATCGCTGATTACGCGCCCATCGGCGACATAGCGACTATGCGTGTACATCGGCTTGCGATCGATCAGCGGGATGCCAAAGCGCTTGGCGAGGCTCAGCATGTCGGCATGATCGCTATTGATCAGATTGCCGCCATCCTCGATGTTCAGCCCCGGTTCGGGCGCCTTGTTCGCGGTGAGCACGCGTCCGCCAAGACGGCCCCGTGCTTCATAGAGATGTGCGGCCACCCCTGCGGCACTCAGCGCGTCAAGCGCCGTCAGTCCCGCCAGGCCGCCGCCGATGATGGCGACGCGCAGGGAGGTCCGCGCGCGGCAGGGTGCAGGCCAGCCGGTCACCGGAATTGCGGCGGCCCCGCCCAGCACGGCAAGCATCCGGCGGCGGGTGATCCCTTCGTGCGATGGGATCGGGGGCGGCGCTCCCTGTTCGGCCAGATTGGCGCGGCGGGCCTGATTAAGCAGCCCCCATAACGGCCCGGAACCCCGCATCGATCACCCCCCTTGATTAGCCTGTCGGCAGTTTAGCACAATTGGAAGTGAGCACGAACACAGGGCAGTGAATGGCGGCCCGGGGCCGACGGTTTGACGCCCGTGCCTGCTATCGCTACCGGCTGCGCGATGATTGCCCTCCTGTCTCCCGCCAAATCGCACGATTTTGAGCGCCCCCTGCCCCCGCTTACCGTTTCGACACCGCATTTCGCGGAGGAAGTGCACGGCTCGCGCGATCGGCGGCGGACCTGACGGAGGAGCGACTGGGCAAGCGATGCATATCTCCCCGCGCCTTGCCGAGCTCAATGCGGAACGTTTCCGCGGCTTCCCCGACCTGCCCGAGCGACCAGCCCTCTAAGCCTTTGCCGGCGATGTCTATACGGGTTTCGAGGTGGATACGCTGGACGACGCCGGCATCGCTTTCGCGCAGAGCCATGTGCGGATGCTTTCGGGCCTCTATGGCCTGCTCCGGCCGCTTGACGCCATCCGGCCATACCCTCTGGAAATGGGCATGCGCTGGGCACCGGGCCATAAACGGCTGATCGATTGGTGGGGCGATCGCATCGCGAAGCTGCTGCGCGCGCAGCTCGCCGAAGAGGGATCAGGCATCGTGCTCAATCTCGCCAGCCAGGAATATTTCGCGGCCGTCGAGGGGAAGCTTGCTGGCGTCCAGGTGATCGAAATCGAGTTTCGCGAGCCTGGCCCGAGCGGCATGATGGCCCGCTGGCTGTGCGAGCATCATATCACGGACGCGGAGGCGATGCGGGGCTTCGACAGCGACGGATATCGCTTCGTCCCGGATGAGAGCGAGGCCGATCGTTGGCGCTTCACCCGTATATGAACCTGCGTTATCATCGGCGCTACAGCCGCATCGAGGGGGGCATAGAGCGTCGCCACCCGTCAACTATCGTATTTCCCTTTAACCCCTGACCCTTGGCCGCTACCTTATCGCCTCCTGTCCGAGGGGGGCAGGACGGCCCCGGCATCTGGTTCCCATAGCTGTCGGGGCCGCGTCCATCCTGATGTATGCGGAGCGCGGTCCGCATGGCGGCGGAAGTGATTTCATTGCGCCCCCGCGAGCGCATCGCTGCTCGCTTGATCGCGGCGGCTGGCGGCCACCACGAATCCATTCCGGGGCCAGCCCCGATCATCCGGCTCAGTCAAGAATTGCTTGGTGAAATGATCGGTGTCACGCGCAAGACGATCAATGTCCATTTGTCCGCATTCGAGCGGGACGGGCTGATTGAGGTTGGTTACGGGCAGATCACAATATGTGATATGGAAGGTTTGCGGCTTGTCGCAAACAGATGACCGAACGGGCATGGAGCACGACCGGTATCACCAGGATCCGCCCGTGCGCTGCTTGTGATACAAAAAAGGGCGGCCTTTGGGGCCGCCCTGTGTTTTTCTATTGTGATGGGTATTTGTATCAAAGCGCGAGCTGCAATGCCTGGCGACGCCCTACTCTTCCGGGGCTTGAGCCACAGTACCATCGGCGCAGACTGGTTTCACGGCCGAGTTCGGGATGGGATCGGGTGGGTCACAGACGCTATGGTCACCAAGCAATGAAGCTTGCGCTTTGGGTTTCAATCGATGTTTCCGTGCAAATTCGTATCTGGTCTGGGTTATCACCACATCGTCTGACGCTGGGGTATCCAGTGTTGTCATTGATGGTGGGACTCTCAGGCGCGATCAGAGCAATTAGGACCGGTTAGCTCCATATGTTACCACACTTCTACATCCGGCCTATCAAGGTCGTGGTCTACGACCGCTCGAAGAAATCTTATCTTGAGGGAGGCTTCCCGCTTAGATGCTTTCAGCGGTTATCCCGTCCATGCATAGCTACCCTGCTGCGCCCTTGGCAGGACGACAGGTACACCAGAGGCATGTTCAACCCGGTCCTCTCGTACTAGGGTCAACTCCTCTCAAATTTCGACGCCCACGGCAGATAGGGACCAAACTGTCTCGCGACGTTCTGAACCCAGCTCACGTACCACTTTAATTGGCGAACAGCCAAACCCTTGGGACCTGCTCCAGCCCCAGGATGTGATGAGCCGACATCGAGGTGCCAAACGATTCCGTCGATATGAGCTCTTGGGAATCATCAGCCTGTTATCCCCGGCGTACCTTTTATCCGTTGAGCGATGGCCCTTCCACGAGGGACCACCGGATCACTATGACCGACTTTCGTCTCTGCTCGACTTGTCAGTCTCGCAGTCAGGCGGGCTTATGCCATTGCACTCTAACAGACGGTTTCCAACCGTCCTGAGCCCACCATCGCGCGCCTCCGTTACTCTTTAGGAGGCGACCGCCCCAGTCAAACTACCCGCCACAGAGGGTCCCTGCACCGGATAACGGTGCGAGGTTAGACATCAGAAAACAACAGGGTGGTATTTCACCTATGGCTCCACTTGGGCTGGCGCCCAAGCTTCAAAGCCTCCCACCTATGCTACACAGTTCTTTCCTAATGCCACTCTGAAGCTGCAGTAAAGGTGCACGGGGTCTTTCCGTCTAACCGCGGGTACTCCGCATCTTCACGGAGAATTCAATTTCGCTGAGCATATCCTGGAGACAGTGGGGAAGTCGTTACGCCATTCGTGCAGGTCGGAACTTACCCGACAAGGAATTTCGCTACCTTAGGACCGTTATAGTTACGGCCGCCGTTTACCTGGGCTTCAATTCAGAGCTTGCACTCCTCCTCTTAACCTTCAGGCACCGGGCAGGCGTCAGGCCCTATACGTCGTCTTGAAGCCGACTTAGCAGAGCCCTGTGTTTTTGCTAAACAGTCGCTACCCCCTGGCCTGTGCCCCCCACAAAAAGTTGCCTTCATGTGGGGCCTCCTTCTTCCGAAGGTACGGAGGCAATTTGCCGAGTTCCTTCAGGATACTTCTCTCAAACGCCTTGGTATACTCTACCATTCCACCTGTGTCGGTTTAGGGTACGGTCTATACGGAGGGGCTATTTCCTGGGACAACTTCCCTGCCTGGACCAATCCAATAAGGCCAGACAAGTTACGCCATCCGTCACACACCTCCAGGCCCACGAATATTAACGTGGTTCCCATCGACTACCCCCTTCGGGCTCGTCTTAGGGGCCGGCTTACCCTGCTCAGATTAGCTTTAAGCAGGAACCCTTGGAATTTCGGCGACAGTGCATCTCACACTGTTAATCGCTACTCATGTCTGCATTCGCACTTCCGATACCTCCACGACCCATTACCAGATCGCTTCAACGGCCTACGGAACGCTCCGCTACCGCTCAGCTTACGCTGAACCCTAAGCTTCGGTGCACGTCTTGAGCCCCGTTACATCTTCGCCGCAGGATCTCTTATTTAGACCAGTGAGCTGTTACGCTTTCTTTAAAGGATGGCTGCTTCTAAGCCAACCTCCTGGTTGTTTTGGAAATCCCACATGCTTTCCCACTTAGACGTGACTTGGGGACCTTAGCTGTAGGTTAGGGCTGTTTCCCTTTTGACGACGGACCTTAGCACCCGCCGTCTGTCTGCCGGACTAGACTCGTTGGTATTCGGAGTTTGGTTAGTATTGGTAGATCTCGCGACCCCCGCAACCATCCAGTGCTCTACCCCCAACGGCAATCATCCGACGCTCTACCTCAATAGATTTCGCGGAGAACCAGCTATTTCCCGGCTTGATTGGCCTTTCACCCCTAAACACAACTCATCCGATAATTTTTCAACATTAAACGGTTCGGTCCTCCAGTGCGTGTTACCGCACCTTCAACCTGGTCATGCCTAGATCGCCGGGTTTCGGGTCTAATGCATCATACTCTGTCGCCCTATTCAGACTCGCTTTCGCTGCGCC